>JAEMQF010000329.1 GCA_022758925.1 Burkholderiales bacterium
CCGGTGGAACGCCGCGTCGCCGGCGAGTGCATCGCGATACTGCGCCTCGCGGCGCAGCACGACCTCGTGCTGCTCGGCCGTGCCGATGCCGTGCTTCTTCGCGACGTTCTCCGCGGTCGCGAGCATCGCGTGCGGCCCGAGTGGGTCACAGTTGAAATTGTCCATCACCCAGTCCTCGTGCGCGCCCGTGCCTCCGGGGCCACGCGGATTCGGGTAGTACAGGTGCGGTCCGTTCGAGGTGCGGTCGCAGGTGACGGTCAGCGAGACGCTCGAGAGCCCGCACTCGATTTCCTGCGCGCCAGCGAGCAGCACGCGGACACCGGTAGCGCAGGCCTGCATCAGCGTCGGGCCGCCGATCTGGCCGATACCCGCGCGCCCGGCGAGCCACGGCAGGCCGTAAAACGCGTGCTTCTGGGGCACGCTCATGCCAAGCACGCCGTGATCGAAACCCAACGGCGGGATGCCGCGCCGCGCGAGCTCCGCCCTGACGACGTGCGCCGCGAATTCGATCGAGTGCAGGTTCGAAAGGGCGCCCTGCCAGCGCGCAAACGGCGTACTCCAGTAACAGCCGTAAGGAATTTCTGCCCTGTAGGCCATCAGTTTGACTCCGTCATGTCGAGCAGGATGCGCTTCGCGTTGCCGAGGTGCGTACGCATCGCCTGTGCCGCGGCTTCGCCGTCGCCTTCGGCGAGCGCTGCGGCAAGCTGCTTGAGGCCTTTCAGCACGAGAACGCGCACTGCAGCCGTGTCGAGCGTGAAGGCGCGCAGGTAGCGCACGTGATCGGCATAAATCTGGATCGCGCGCACCAGGCGCTTGTTTGGCACCAGCGCGGTCCAGGCATCGCGAAACCGGTAATTGGCCTCCATGAAAGCCGCGCCGTCCGCCGCCTCGTTCGCGGCAGCCATTTCCTCGAGCGCAGCACGCAGCGGTGCGAGCGCCTTGCGACCCGGCCGGCTCACCGCCACGAGTCGCAGCGCCTCCGGCTCGAGCAGGAACCTGAGCGCGTAGATATCCTCGATGTCACCCACCGAGAGCGATGGCAAGGCGAAGCTGCGGCCATCGGCGGCCACCAGGCCTTCGCTGGCGAGCCGTGCCAGCGCCTCGCGCACCGGCGTGCGGGAGACGCCCAGTTGGGCGGCGAGCACACCTTCCTGCAGCGGCTGGCCTGCGCGAATGCGGCCCGCGCGCAAATAATCGCGCAGCGTCGTATAAACGCGCTCGCCGAGCGGCTCGGGCCGTTGCAATGTTCGCAGTCTGGTGATCATGAAGCGGCCGCGCCTCCCTAACCGGTCCGCGAAAAATCGGGCTTGCGCCGCTCGCCGAAAGCCGTGATGCCTTCGCGCGCGGCTGCTGTGCAGGCGCTCTGGCCGAACGCCTGGTAGCCGATATCCAGCGCGGCGGTGAGCGTCGGCGCTGCCGCCGCTGCGCGCACTGCGTTCTCGATGATTCCGACCACTTCACGGCTGAACGGTTGCGCGGCACCCACCGCTTCGAACGGCGCGATCGCCACGGGGCGATCCAGCGGCACCCGCCGCTTGCCGGCAAGCGTGTGCACGCGCGCCACGGCCTGCCGGATCAACGATGGGTAATCGTCGGCAAGCTCGGCGATGATCCCGGCCTCATGCGCGCTGGTCGCGTCGAGCCGCTCGGCGTGCCGCAGCATGCCGTGAAAAAGTGCCGCCGCCTGCGGCCAGCGTCGATAGGGAACGACCATCGCCCCGAGGCCCGGCGCAATTCCGAGCGTGATTTCCGGGAACTGCAGCCACGCCTCGCGCTGCGCGACGATGGCGTGGCAGCGCATCGCCAGCTCCAACCCGCCGCCGAGCGCCATGCCATTCAGCGCCGCGACCACTGGCTTTGCCATCGCGTCCAGGTGCGCGAGCAGGCGTGAGCAGTCGCGCGCGTATTGCGCCGATGCCGCCGCGTTTCCGAGCATGCCGGGAAAGCGCCCGATGTCGGCGCCGGCGCAGAACGCGCGCGTGCCATAGCCGACGAGGACGAAGCCCTGCACCGCCGGATCCGCCTCATGGCGCCGGATGACCTGCCCGATTTCGTCATTGAGTTCATCGTGCAGCGCGTTGAGGGCCTCGGGCCGATGCAGGGTAATCACGATCACGCCGTCCAGCTTGTCCACCAGCACGCCGCGCTCAAAGCGCTGGTATTCGCCAAGGGCACGCCGCGGCATCGGCATTCCAGGGCGCTCGGCAGCGAAACGCTGCAGTACGCGCAGCACCTCGGGCTCGCCCATGCTGCGCATCAGCTCGAGCGGGCCCTGTCGGAAGCCGAGTGCCAGCCGGCAGCCCAGATCGAGATCTGGAGCCTCGCCGATGCCCCGATCGAGGATATCCACGCACTGCGACCACAGCACGCCGAGCAACCGGTCGCGCACCACTGCCGTGACATCGGCGGGCACCGGGACGCGCTTGCCGATGGCGCAGGTGGCCCAGTTCGCCACCGAGCGGAAGATCGGCGCCGGGTCGTAATGCCCGCCTTCGGCTTCAGCCTGCAGCGTATTGGCCTCCGTGATGATCGGGTTGCCGTTCGCGAGGTTCAAGACGAAGAACGGGCCCGCATGCACGAATTCCCCCGCCACGCTGTCGATCTGCGCCGCCGTGGCGCGCGCCAGACAATGCGCGGCGTCGTTGCACCAGTTGTCGAATACGCGGTCGAGCATGAAGCACTCCACGTCTGCGGTAACGAGTGGCACCTTGCCGGTCACGCAGAAGAACCAGCGCAGGTACTCCACGACTTGCGGGTCCGTTTCGCGCGCGCGCACCACCTCGACCACGGGATTGCGCCACGCGGGTGCGAAGAAGTGGGTCACCGTGGCGCGCGCCTTGTGCTTCAGGCCGGAGAACACCCGCGCCGCCGGCAGCGAGCTGGTATTGGAGGTGATGAGGGCATCGGCCGGCACCAGCGTCTCGACCTGCGCGAAGATCTTCTGCTTGAGCGAGAGATCTTCCGTCGCGGCCTCAAGGACCCAGTCGGCCCCGCGGATCGCTTCGTAATCGGTGCTGCCCCGCACGCCGCGCGTCACCGCGGCAGCCTCGGCCTCGCTCATCTTGCCGAGTGCGCGGGCCTTGGCCGCATACTCCCCGAAGCGTGCCAGGGCCCGGTCGACGGCCGCCTGCGCGACGTCCACCAGCACCAGGTCCAGATCCGGGAGGGTGCTCTTCAGGTAGTAGCCGATGTCGGGCCCGATGGTGCCCGCGCCGATCACTGCGACCCGCGATGGGATCGGCCGCAGCGGAGCCTGGAGCAGGGGGTTACGGGACCCGGCCATTGCATGTACAGTATACGGTATACCGATAACGGGCAAGCCTGATGCGCATCGGAATTGACGTCGGCGGCACGTTCACCGATTTCGTCCTGCTGGAGGACGCCACCGGGCGTACTCATACCTATAAGTGCCTGACGACGCCCCGCGACCCGTCGGACGCCATCGAGGAGGGCCTGCGCTCCCTCGAAAGCCAGGTTCCGGGCTGCATCGCGGAGCTGGAGGAAGTGATCCACGGCACGACGCTCGTGATCAACGCCATCATCGAGCGCAAGGGTGCGCGCACCGGGCTGCTCACCACACGCGGCTTCCGCGACGTGCTCGAACTGGGCCGTGAGATCCGTTACGCGGCCTACGACGCCTTCGCCCAGATGCCTGAACCCCTCGTGCCGCGCGAGCGACGGCTGGAAGTGGATGAACGCGTGCGCGCCGACGGCAGCGTACTCATGCCACTGGACATGGTGCAGGCGCGGGCGGCAGTGCGCGAGATGGTCCAGCTCGGCGTCGAGTCGGTCGCCGTATGCCTGCTGAATTCCTTCGAGAATCCGGCGCACGAACGGGCCCTCAAGCGCCTGCTCGCCGAGGAGTTCCCGCAGGCGTCGGTCTCCATTTCCTACGAAGTGCTGCCGCAGATCCGGGAGTACGAACGCACCAGCACGACGGTGATCAATGCCTATGTCAAGCCGCTCACCGAGACCTACCTGCGGCAGTTGCGCGAACGCCTGGCGAGCCTGGGCTTCCGCGGCCGGCTGTTCATCATGCTTTCTTCCGGCGGCGTCACTTCGGCCGAGACGGCCGCGCAGTTTCCGGTGCGCATCATCGAATCCGGTCCGACCGCGGCCGTGATCGCCGCCCAGTACTACAGCAATTTATTCCAGTGTCCCGAGATGTTCTGCTTCGACATGGGCGGCACGACTGCGAAGTCCTGCCTGATCCAGGGCGGCATCGCGGGAGTCGTGCCGACCTTCGAGGTCGGGCGCGTGCAGCGCTTCCAGAAAGGCAGCGGCCTCACCATCCAGGTGCCGGTGGTCGATCTGATGGAAATCGGTGCCGGCGGCGGCAGCATTGCGCGAGCTGGCCGGCTCGGCACGCTACAGGTCGGCCCACAGAGCGCCGGCGCCGAGCCCGGGCCGATCTGCTACGGGCGCGGTGGTGCCGAGCCGACGGTGACCGACGCGGACTTGCTGCTCGGCTACCTGGATCCCGGCTATTTCCTCGGCGGCACGATGCAGCTCGATGCCGACGCGGCGCGGCGCGGCATCGAGACGCAAGTGGCACAGCCGCTCGGCGTGTCCTGCCTCGAAGCGGTTTGGGGCATTCACGACCTTATCAACGAAACCATGGCCGCGGCGGCAAAAACCCACATCGCCGAGCGCGGCGGCAATCCGCA
>JAEMQF010000054.1 GCA_022758925.1 Burkholderiales bacterium
CTGATCGCGTCAACTTTCGCTGTGGGTGTATTCGCTCAGGCGGCAGCGCCGGCCGCCACCACGCCGGGGACATTGGCGATCGCCACCAAACCGGCTGCGGCAGCGATGCCGGCAGCAACCACGGCAGCGCCGACGGCCGCTGCCAAAACGCAATCCGGAAAGAAGGATGCCTCCGCGAAGAAGACCAAGGCGAAGCCGAAGGCCAAGGCCAAGCCCAAGACCGACGCGACGCAAGCCAAGCCCACCAAGTAGAGCCCTGTTTTTGGGCGCCTTCGCGCTTGAAGAAACAAACCCGGCTTCGGCCGGTTTTGTTTTGAGCGCGACGGCTCAGTTCATGTTTGGGCGTTGGATCGGCCGCACGCGCTCATAGGCACGCGCCGCGCGCAGCACCAGTGCGTCGCCAAACATCGGGCCGACGAACTGCAGGCCGATCGGCAAACCGGCGCGCGTCAGCCCGCAGGGGATGCTGCACGCGGGCTGCTGGGTCAGGTTGAAGGGGTAGGAAAAAGGCGTCCAGCCGAGCATCGCCTTTGGCTCCATGCGCACCTGGCCGGGCGGGCGAGCGTCGAACGCGGGCACCGCCACGGCGGGCGTGATCAGCAAGTCGAAACGCTGCATGAACTGGCGCATGTGCGAACCGAGTGCAGCGCGCTTGAGCATCAAGCGCTGGATATCGAGTGCGCTGAATTCGGCGCCGAGCTGGGCTTCGGCACGAAAGTCGGGGTCGGTGAGCTCTTGCTGGTGCGCGTCGAGCGAATTCCAGATCGTCCATGCGCCGACGAACCACAAGCCGGTGCACACGTCGAGCGGGTCTTCGATGCCCGGATCGATTTCTTCGACGATCGCGCCCAGGCCCTCGAGCTCGCGCACCGCGGCGGCGACGCTGGCAGCCACTTCCGGATCGACCACGCCTTGCGCATAACCGAGCGCCGGTGAGTAGGCGAAGCGCAAGCCGCGAATTCCCAGTTCGAGACTGTCGAGCATGTCGCTGCTGTCATAGGGCAGCGCGGACCAGTCGCGCGCATCGGGCTGTTTCAGCACGTTGAGCATCAGCGCCGCGTCGCGCACGCTCATCGTGTGCGGGCCCAGGTGGGCGACGCTGCCGAACGGCGACGACGGGTACGCCGGCACGCGACCGAAGCTCGGCTTCAAGCCGAAGTTGCCACAAAACGCCGCCGGGATTCGCACCGAGCCGGCGCCGTCGGTTCCCACCGACAAAGGGCCCAGGCCAGCGGCCACGGCCGCAGCCGTCCCGCCCGATGAGCCGCCGGGTGTCTTTTGCAGGTTCCACGGGTTGCGTGTGATGCCCGTCAGGGGCGAATTGGTCTCGCCCTTGCAGCCGAATTCCGGCGTCGTGGTCTTGCCCAGCAGCACCGCGCCGGCTTCACGCAGGCGTGCCGTCGCGGGCGCGTCGGTGTCCCAGGCTTGCTTCGGGTCGACGGTGCGGCTGCCGCGCAACGTGGGCCAGCCTTTCGCCAGGATCAAGTCCTTGATCGACACCGGAACGCCATCGAGTGCACCCAGCGGTTCGCCCCTGGCCCAGCGCGCTTCGCTTTGCGCTGCCGACACCAGCGCTTCCTCGTGGGCGACGAAGCAAAACGCGTTCAGGCGCGGATTCAGCGTGTCGATGCGTTTCAGTACTTCGCGCGTCACGTCGAGCGGCGAGGCCTTGCGTTCGCGGTACAGGTGCAACAGTTCGCTGGCGCTGTGCAACGCCAGCTGGGTGGCGGCAGTTTGGGATGTCGACATCGGGCCCTCCATGCGCGCATCGTAGCGCGGTCACGGGGCCGGTCACGGGGTCTGGCATCAACCCCGGCCAAACCCGTGTTCGGATCAGGTGGCGTGCCCGAACAACTCGAGCAGCGCCTGGCGGTACTGACCCTTGCCGACACTGTACGTGTCGTGGTGCGAACCGCCTTCGACGAGGACGAATCGTTTCGGCACCGTCGCGCGCTCGAACAGGGCACGGCCCATTTCAGGGCGGATCAACTCGTCGTCGGCACCGTGCACGACGAGCAGCGGTGCCTTGATCTGCGCCACGCGCTGAACCGAATCGAAGCGCTGTGTGATGAGCGCGCGCAGCGGCAACCAGCCCCACTTGAGTGTGCAAAATACTTCGGGAATCGATGTGAACGTGCCTTCGATGATGACCCCGGCCGCGTCGTCGATCTCGGCCGCGAGTTGGACTGCGATCGCGCCTCCCAGCGAATGGCCGTAGACGTAGCGCCTGGCCTGCGGGTGCTGCGCTGCGAGCCAGCGCCACGCGGCATGCGCGTCTTCGCAGGCGCTGCGCTCGCAGGGCAACTCGGCGCTGGAACGGCCGAAACCCCGGTAGTCGATGCCGAGCACCGAAAAGCCATGGTCCTGCAACTGCCGCATGCGCCGCACGCTGCCGCGCATGTCCCACCCTGCACCGTGCAGGTACAGCAGCACCGGCGCGTTGACGTCGGCGTGGGCCAGCCAGAGAGCGTGCAGCCGCACCGGCTTGCGCGTCAGGTCGGAGTCGAAATCGATCCAGCGCTCGCCCATGCCCTGGCAGTCCCCCACACCGGCTTCGTCGGTGCGGGCGCCGATCTGGAAGATCAGCTTGCGTTGCTGCGTCTCCAGGCCGGCGCTGCTCAGCAACGCCATCAGTGCCGCAGCGAGCCCGCGCGCAATGCCGCGAACCAGCCAACGCGGCTGCCGCCGCCGCGGCGTGTTCAGGGTCAATGGCAGCGTCTGCATCGTGAAACCATCGTGGCAGCGGCGGCGTCGCGTGCCCATCCCGTGACTACAGGGTCGCTGCGCCTCGCGTGCTGAAATGGCCCCTGCGAACAAGGGGGCGGCCGGGTGGCGGCTTCACGCCTGCGCGGCGCTTGCGAGTCAGGTCTGAACGACGATGTCGAAGCGTGCCCGCAGGCCGTCGGCCACGGGCTCGAACCGCCGCGTCAACGCGGCGCGGTCGGCGTCGTTCAGGCGCCGGTACAGCCCGTCGCCGGCGTTGTGCGGGTCGCCTTCCGCGTACAGCTGCGTCGTCAGCAAGTCACGCCGTCCGAGCTTGACCTTGAGGTGGATGTGCGGCGTGCGGCCGGCGAACCGTGCCGGCCGAATCGTACGAAAGCGAAACCCGCCGTCCGCGCCGACGCTGGCGCGGCCAAAGCCCTGGAATGCCGGGTCCGCCCGGCCCCCATCGCCCGCGTGGTGGTAGTGGCCCTGCTGATCGCATTGCCAGATCTCGACCGTGGCACCGTGCACGGGCATACCCGCCAGATCGGTCAGCGTGCCTTCCAGCCAGGCCGGTTCTCCCTGTGCATAGCGCAGCTTGCCGTTCGCCAGCAAATCGGCGTCGCTGTCCTCGGGCAGGGTCACGGGATAGAACGGCCCTTCGGTCTGCGCGGGCGTCGGCCGCCGGCTTTCTTGCGCGAAGGCTCCGCGCACGAACGCCGGCACTGCAATCAGCGCCGTGACGCCCGCGATCAGGCGGCGCCGCGAACAGGATGCAGCGCTGATCTGCGGATTGATGCCGTTCATGATGATGCGCCGGTGATCACGCGCAGAGATCACATAGGGCGATTGCGGCGAGGGCGGCCATTCGCGGTTGCCATGCTCATTCACCTTTGCTATCGTAGTAGGAATCATTCCTACCGCCGCACACAGGATTCAGCCATGGCCACCGCCGAAAAAATGAGCATCGCGTTGCCGCCCGAGATGGTGGCCATGGTTCGCAGCGCGGTGACTGCCGGCGAATACGCGTCGAGCAGCGAGGTGATTCGGGACGCACTGCGCGACTGGACGCACAAGCGCAGGCTGCGTCAGCAGAAGGGAATCGCCGCACTGCGGCAGCAGTGGAGCGAAGCACTGAGCAACAAATCGCCCGGCGTCCCCGCCAAGCCGGTGCTCGACCGTCTTGCACGCAAGTACAGGGCGATTGCCGACGCGGCAGGCTGAGCGGCTGATGCGGCTGGTACTGTCCCGATTCGTCGAGGGCGATCTCGACGCAATCGCCGCCTACATCGCCCAGGACAATCCGCGCCGGGCCGTCACGTTCATCGAAGACATCCGCACGAAGTTCCGTGACATCCACCGCAGCCCTTTGATGTACCGGCTTCGGCCTGACATCGGCGAACAAGCGCGCACGGCAACAGTGGGCAATTACGCGATTCTGTTTCGTGTCGTTGGTGAGCTGATTCGCATCGAACGAGTGACGTATGGCGGTCGTGACCTTCCGGCAATGTTCAACCTGTCATGAGACGGGCGTGAGCGCAGGGTCGATTCCAAAGATGTGTTCATGACGGGCATCGGTGAAATCTTCGCCAACCCCTCGTTCCGGGTCACGGTTCTGCGCATCGCCACGCTTTTGCTGCTGGGCACGCTCGGCGTGCTGCTGTGCGAGCGTGCGGGCATATTGAACCTTGGAATCGAAGGCATCATGCTGGCGGGTGCGTTGGCAGGGTGGCTCGCCGCATAAAGCGGCTTGCCGCTGTGGCGCGGCCCCGACCCAGGTGCACCGCGGCCCAGACCCAAAAGGGGCACACCGCGCAGGCGCGGTGCTTCCGACTCAGGTCTGAACGACGATGTCGAAGCGTGCCCGCAGGCCGTCGGCCACGGGCTCGAACCGCCGCGTCAACGCGGCGCGGTCGGCGTCGTTCAGACGCCGGTACAGCCCGTCGCCGGCGTTGTGCGGGTCGCCTTCCACGTACAGCTGCGTCGTCAGCAGGTCACGTCGCCCGAGTTTGACCTTGATGTGGATGTGCGGCGTGCGGCCGGCGTACCGTGCCGGCCGAATCGTGCGAAAGCGAAACCCACCGTCCGCGCCGACGCTGGCTCGGCCAAACCCCTGGAATGCCGGGTCCGCCTGGCCGCCATCGCCCGCGTGGTGGTAGTGGCCCTGCTGATCGCATTGCCAGATCTCGACCGTGGCACCGTGCACGGGCATACCCGCCAGATCGGTCAGCGTGCCTTCCAGCCAGGCCGGTTGTCCCTGTGCATAGCGCAGCTTGCCGTTCGCCAGCAAATCGGCGTCGCTGTCTTCGGGCAGGTTCACGGGATAAAACGGCCCTTCAGCCTGCGCGGGCGTCGGCCGGCGATTTTCCTGCGCGAAGGCTCCGCGCACGAACCCCGGCATTGCAATCAGCGCCGTGGCGCCCGAGATCAGGCGGCGCCGCGAACAGGATGCCGCGCTGGTTTGCGCATTGATGCCGTTCATCATGATGATGCTCCGGTGATAAGGCGTAGCGCAATGATGCACGAAGATGGGCGCCGCAGTTGCCTGCGTACAATCGCGCCCGTTCGGGGTGTAGCGCAGCCTGGTAGCGCAACTGGTTTGGGACCAGTAGGTCGCGAGTTCGAATCCCGCCACCCCGACCATTGCCCGCGCTGCCCGTAGCTCAACTGGATAGAGCACCAGCCTTCTAAGCTGGGGGTCGGGGGTTCGAGTCCCTCCGGGCAGGCCACCCGACGCTTGCAGAAGGTCCCGCGACGTTGCGCAGAACCTCGGGAACTTGGGAAGTACGTGGGTCCGAGCGTTCTAAACGCTCATGACGTGTTGCTGCCGTCGTCCGAAAGGATCGGGTCGCGCCTGTCGGCCCGTCACTAGCGGACCAGCAGTAGCGGCGTCTTGCAGCGCGCCAGCACGCCGGTCGCGACCGACCCCAGCGCCAGATTCGCGAGCGCCGAATGGCCGTGCGAGCCGAGCACGATCAGATCGAAGTCGCCCTCAGTCGCCACGCTCGCGATGACTTCTGCGGGCACCCCGACCCGGTGTTCGAAGCTGGCATTCCACCCCTTCTGCGCAATGAAGGTGCGCACGGGTTTGAGCACCTCTTCCGCGCGAGACTCGTAGTAGCTCTTCAGGTCGCCGAGTTCGAAGAAACCGGCGTGTGCAGGCAATGGGGGCACGACCGTCAGGACCGAGTACTGGGTCTGCGCGTCGCGCATCTCATCGTGAGCCGCGACCCACCCAAGCATGCGTTTCGTGAATTCGCTGCCGTCCACCGGCAGCAGGACTTTCGTCGCGTTCATCGATTCCCTCGCTTTCCTCGCTGGTCCATCAGGCCCGTCATTCCCGCCAAGCCGGTCACATCTTCATGCTGCACGATCGGCCGGCGCTTGCGCTTGACCCAACGCAAGCGCAGCAGGCGCGCGCGCTTGCGACGGGTCAGGCCGCGGTCAGCGGCAACACCAGGTGCACAACTCCGCCTTCCTTCGGCCTGCTGGCGTCGACGCTGAACCCGACGTGCTGGGCCAGGTCGAGCATGCCCGCGTTCTCGCGCAGCACCATGCCGACGAGCCGCGTCAAACCCTTGCCTCGGGCGTAGTCGACGACCGTGTCGAGCAGCAGCCGGCCCAGGCCGCGGCGCTTCAGGTCGGAGCGAATGATGATCGCGAACTCGGCTTCGATGTTGTCGGGGTCGGACACGGCGCGCACCGTGCCCAGGGTTTCGCGCCGGCCATCGGCGAGCGTGCGTTCGGCGATGAACGCCATCTCGCGCGCGTAGTCGATCTGCGTCAGGCGCGCGAGCTCGCTGCGCGGCAACTCGCGCCGCGTGTAGAACACGCGCATGCGAATGTCTTCGGGTTCGAGCCGCTCGAGGAAGGCGCGATGTTGGTCCTCGTCTTCCGGGCGAATCGGCCGCAGCACGAGCGTCTCGCCGCACCAGCTGACGCTGCGCGTCAGCTCGGCCGGGTACGGCAGGATCGCGAAGTTTGCGGTGCCGGCCGGCTTCGCGGCAGCGATGCGCACCCGCGCGTCGAGCGCGATCACGCCGTGCTCGTCGGCAAGCAGCGGGTTGATGTCGAGCTCGGACAGCTCGGGCAGGTCGGCGAGCATGGCCGAGAGCGCGCTCAGCACGTCCACCACGGCCTCCAGCTTCGCCGCGGGCCGGTCCCGAAAACCCGCCAGCAGCTTCGAGACGCGGGTGCGCGAGATCAACTCGCGCGCCAGCACGTGATTCAGCGGCGGCAGCGCGACCGCGCGGTCGCCCACCACCTCGACCGCCACGCCGCCCTGACCGAACAACAACACCGGGCCGAACACCGCATCGACGCTGGCGCCGGCGATCAGCTCCTGCGCATGAGGCCGCTGCACGAATTGCTGGACTTCGATCGCGTCGATGCGCGCGTCGGGCCGCGCCGCACGCACGCGCTCGAGCATCGTGCGCAGCGCCGGACCCAGTTGCGCGTCATCGGGCAGGTTCAATTGCACACCGCCGACGTCGCTCTTGTGCGTGATGTCGGGCGAAACTATTTTCAGCGCCACCGGGTAGCCGATCTCGCGCGCCGCGGCCAGCACGGCCTGTTCGGCGGGCGCAACGGTCATGCTGGGCGCCACTGGTATGCCATAGGCCTGAAGCAACGCCAGCGCCTGCGGCGCACTCAGCCATTCCCGGCCTTGCGCCAATGCGGCGAGCATGGGAGCGCGCGCGGCGCCGGCATCGAAAGCCGGGCGCGGCGGCGCGGCGGGCGGTGCTTCGAGCAGCAGCTCCTGGTTGCGGCGATAGGTGACGAGCATCGCAAACGCGCGCACCGCTTCCTCGGGGGTCGCATAGTCGGCGATCCCGGCCTGCTGAAACACTTCACGCGCCTGCTGCACCGCAGCGTCGCCGAGCCAGCAGCCCAGCACGCGCTCGCCGGCGCCGGCCGCAAGCGGCGCGCAGGCGCGCGCGATGTCGGCGCTGGCCACGATCGCCGTCGGCGCGTGCATGAACAGCACCGCGCCGGCCTCCGGCTGCGCAAGCAACGCCGCCAGGGTGGTGGTATAGCGCTCGACGGGTGCGTCGCCGATGATGTCGATCGGATTCGCACGCGACCATGTGGCGGGCAACACAGCGTCGAGGCTTGAAAGCCACTCGGGCGTTGGCTCCCACAGTGCGACGCCGGCGCGCGCCGCGGCGTCGGCCGCCATCACGCCGCCACCGCCACCGTTGGTCATGATGCTCAGCACCTGGCTGCGGTTGCCGCGAAAGCGTGCCAGCGTTTGCGCTGCCATGAACAGGTCTTGCAGGGTGTCCACACGCAGCATGCCGGCACGCCGGATGGCAGCGTCGTAGACGACGTCGGAGCCGGCCAGCGCGCCGGTGTGCGACGCTGCCGCTTTCACGCCATTGCCGGCGCGCCCCGCCTTGACCACGATCACCGGCTTGTTGCGTGCCGCGGCGCGCGCTGCCGACATGAACTTGCGCGAGTTCGTGATCGATTCGATGTACAGCAGGATCGCTCGCGTCGCCGAATCGCTGGCCAGGTAGTCAAGCAGATCGCCGAAGTCGACATCGGCGTGTTCGCCGAGCGACACCAGATGCGAAAAACCGATGCGGCGCGACTTGGCCCAGTCGAGCATTGCCGTCATGAGTGCGCCCGATTGCGAAACGAACGCGAGCTCGCCAGCCAGAGCGTCGGTGTGCGCAAAGCTCGCGTTCAGGCCCAGATGCGGTGTCATTAGCCCCAGGCAGTTCGGACCGAGCAGGCGCAGCAGTTGGGTTCGCGCCGCGCTCAGCATTGCCTGCTTCTGTTGCGGCGCAAGCCCTGCCGTCATGACGATGGCCGCGCGCGTGCCGGCCGCGCCGAGCTCGGCAATCAGCCCCGGCACGGTGGCGGGCGGGGTGCAGATGACGGCCAGGTCCGCGGCTTCGGGCAGATCGGCGATCCGCTGGAACACCAGCACGCCGTCGAGTTCGCGGTGTTTCGGGTTCACGGCGTGCACCACGCCCGTGAAACCGGCGCCTTTCAGATTGCGCCACACCGTGGCGCCGACGCTGCCGCTGCGCGCCGAGGCGCCGACGACGACGACGCTGCGAGGCGCGAGCAGACGATCGAGGTTGCGAATGCTCATCAGGGTTCCTGCGCGCCGGGCGCCGCCGTCTTTGTCGTGGGGCGGCCCGGCGCTTCAGGCCGAGCCGGGGCTCAGCCTCTCAGTGCATCACCAGCACCGGCAATGTGCTGCGCACGATCACTTGTTGCGTGTGCGAGCCGAAGAGCAGCCGGCCGACCGTGCCGCGGCCGTGCGTCACCATCACGATCATGTCGCAACGATACTCCTGCGCGGCGGAGACGATCGCGCTCGCCACATCCGTCGTGTGCCGATAGTGGCCTTCGAAGGGCACGCCGGCGCGTTGCGCCTGCTCTTCGCAGTTGCGAAGAACCCGCTGCGCGCGTTCTTCCGCGCGCAACTCCTCGACGCTGCCGGCCGAGCCGGAAGGCACAGGCACCGGCGCTTCGACGATGAAACCGACGATCGCCGCGCCGAGCTGGTGGGCGATTGCGATCCCGGCATCGATCGCGCGCGGCGTGAGCTCGGCGCCGTCGAGTGGCACGAGCAACCGTTTGAACGGCAACGGTGCGCTTTTGTCAAACACGCCCGCAGCCTAATGAAGATCGCGCCCGCGGACCTTGATCTCGCACAAAACGTTGCCGCGTGCGACGCGCAATTGCCTCTTGATTTCGCGCAACCTGCACCGAGATTGAATGCCTAGAGTACGTGGTGTCGGCGCTGCCGGCACTGCGATCGGTGCCCTCATGGGCGATGTTTATCAGGAGTGCCACATGAACAACTTGACCCGCTTCGAACGTGAGTTCTTTCCCGATCTGTTCCGTCGTTTCGTGCAGCCATCGTCTTTGGATGTCGAGACCCCGGGCGAGATTCGGGTCGACGTCACCGAGCAAGAGAAGGAGTACCTGGTTCGCGCTGAAATCCCCGGTGCGAAGAAAGACGATATCCGGGTGCAGATCGATCGCAACTCGGTCTCGATCCGCGCCGACGTGAAGAAGGAGCAGGAGAGCAAACAGGGGCGCATGCTGCTGAAGGAAACCTATGCGGGCAGCACCTCGCGGGCGTTCACGCTGGCGCATGAAATCGATGACAAGGCCGCGGTTGCCAAACTTGAAGACGGCGTGCTGACGCTGACGCTGCCGAAGCGCACCGGCGCGGGCAGCAAGCTGTTGCCGATCTCCTGAGTCTCGATCCCGTGCCCGATGCCGTGCGGGCCGACCCCGCCGCGCCCGAATCGGGCGCGGCGGCGGCTGACGCGCATGGCATGGATGCCTATGCGCCGAAGGAGATTGCGCGGCGGATCAATCAGTTCAGCGTGATCAAGGCCGGCCTGCCGACGCTGACGCTGGCGCTGCTGGGCGTGCTCGCCGGCGCCTTCATCGGCCTGGGTGCGCTGATGTTCGCACTGATTGCCAGCGATGCGTCGCTCGGCTTCGCGCAGTCGCGCTTGCTCGGCGGCCTGGCGTTCTCGCTGGGGCTGATTCTGGTGACGGTGGCGGGCGCCGAACTGTTCACCGGCAACAACCTGCTCGCGATGGCCTGGGCCAGCGGCTGCGTCAGCACGCGCGACGTGCTGCGCAACTGGGTCATCGTCTGCGTTGCCAACTTTGTCGGCGCCGCGGGCCTGGCGCTTCTGGTGTGGCTGTCGGGGCATGCGGCGGGCAACGGCGGCAATGTGGGACGCAGCGTGATCGACATCGCGTTGGCGAAAGCAGCGCTGCCCATCAGCGAGGCGTTTTTTCGCGGCGTGCTGTGCAACGTGCTGGTGTGCATGGCGGTGTGGATGGCCTTTGCCGGGCGCAGTGTGGTCGACAAGGCGGTGGCGATCGTGTTTCCGATCACCGCTTTCGTCGCCGCCGGGTTTGAGCATTCGATCGCCAACATGTACATCTTCCCGCTCGCGATGCTGCTCGGCGCGCCACTCGGGCTGGCCGATCTGGCGCACAACCTGGTACCGGTGATCGCAGGCAACATCGTCGGCGGCAGCGTGCTGGTGGCGCTCGTCTACTACGCGATCTACGTCAGGCCGGCGCAACCCGCGCGCGATCGCGAACAGGGTTGATGCGCACGCCAGGAGCGTGGGCGGCAGAAAGCCGCCCACGCTCCTAGGCGGTTTTGCCGCCGTCGCCCTCGGCCGGGCGCGCAACGGGTTCGCGTGCGGCAGCGCCGGCCGAAGGCACGAACGCATCGGTGAAGCACATCCCCTCGCCCACGCCCTGCGACAGGAACGCCGGCACCGCCGCTTCGACCATCTTCACCGATCCGCAGATGTAGACCTCATGCGCACGCAGGTCGGGAAAGTCTTGCAGCATCGCCTCGTGCACGAGGCCGGTGCGGCCGGTCCAGGCGTCGGCCGGGTCGGGCTCCGACAGCACCGGGATGAAGCGGAATCGCGGATGCTCGCGCTGCCACTGCTGCGCCAGCTCGAACGCGTACAGGTCGGCGCGCTTGCGCACACCCCAGTACAGGCACATCGGGCGCGTCAGCCCGCGCGCGAAAGCGTCTTCGACGATGCTCTTCACGGGTGCGAAGCCGGTCGCTCCGGCAACAAACAAAATCGGGTGCGCACTTTCGCGCAGCGTGAACTCGCCCAGCGGCCCCTCGAAACGCAGGGTGTCGCCGACCTTCATCTGCGTGAACACATGGCCGGTGAAGCGCCCGCCCGGGATGCGCCGCACATGCAGTTCGATCGAACCGCGCAGCTGCGGCGGATTCGCGAACGAGAACGCACGGCGCTGGCCGTCGTCGAGCACGATGTTGATGTACTGGCCCGCTTTGAACGGGATCGACTTGCCGGCGGGAAGCGCCAGCGTCAGGCGCACCAGGTCGGGCGTGATGTGTTCGATGCGCTCGACGCGCGCCGTATGTTGTTCTGTAGCCCGTGAGCGGGCAGCGCCTTCGACCTCGACCTCAAGATCGGACAGCGGCGTCGCACAACACAGCAGCGCCTGGCCCGAGGCGCGTTGTGCATCGCTCAGCGCGCTGCGCTGGTACGCACCGTGGTCGACACTGCCGTGCAGCACCGTGCAACGACACACCCCACAACCGCCGTTGCGACACTCGTAGGGCAGGCTCAACCCGTGGCGCAGACCGGCTTCGAGCAGGGTTTCACCGGCGCGCACGGGAATCGTCTGGTGTGCCAGGTGCAGCGTGAAGTGGGATTCACCGGCGCGGCTGCGCCTGAACCTCGGCGGCAACCAAGGCAAGGCGATCAGCAGCGCGCTGCCCGCAGCGACGAACGCCCACACCTGGGCCAGCGGCAACGCGTAGAACAGCGGGAACAGCGCGAGCAGGAACCAGTCGAGTTGCAGGTCGGTCGTGGCCGTGCTCAGGTCCGCCGCGCCGCCCTGGCTCAACGCGGGGCGCAACAGCGACAGCACGAGCAGCGTGAGCATCAGGCTCGCCATGATCGGGCGCGCCGGATTCGTCTTCGCCTTCGGCACGCGCTGCACGTGGATGAACATCAGCAACAGCACGACCAGCGGGATGCCGATGTGCATGAAGGCAAGCAGCGAAAAGAAGCGGTCGTTGACGCTCGACGGATAGAGGAAGTTGCGGCTCAGCGAGCCGCCGAAGCCGGGCAGCCAATCGAGCCACTCGAAGCTCGCCGTGATCACGAACTGCGCCAGCTGGTCCCAGGGCAGCATGTAGCCGTTGATCCCCGAAACGTACACGCCCCAGAGCAGCGCGACGCCGCTGACCCAGGAAAACCAGCGAAAGCCGCGGAAGCGGTCGAAGGCGAAATGGCGCAACAGGTGCAGCAGCATCGTGATCACGATCGCGTCCGACGCGTAGCGGTGCACGCTGCGCATGATGCCCCCGGCGAACCTCTGGTGCAGCGTCAGCGCCTGAACCGACGCGTACGCCTCAGAGACGCCGGTCTCGAAGAACGCATACAGGTACAAGCCGCTGCCGCAGACCACCCAGAACAGGAAGAACGTGATCGCCCCCAAGTGGTACAGCGGGTTCAGGCGGTCGCCGAAAACGGCGTTGAACAACGCCTCGACGCGCATGAACAGCCACTGCAGCAGGGTCTGCAGGCGGCGGATCATGCAGCGCCTGCGTGCGTCGCAGCGTCCGTCGTCAGCGCCGAAGGCAGTGGCGCGCGTCGCATCGCACCGATCACGACGACGACGAAGAGCAAACCGCCGACGATCGCAATCAGGCCGCCCAGGCCCATCAGCCCCATGCCCGCGACCTCCGACGTGCTGCGCAGCACCTGCTCGGTCCCGGCCACCTTGCGCTGCACGCCGTAACCGCCGGACCAGACCAGGCCGAGGATGTGCATCAACTGGCCGGCACCGTAGAGCGCGGGCTGCAGGCACGCGAGCCGGCCTTCGGGGGCGCTGTAGCCGAGTTGCGGCAACAGCCGGTAGACGAGCCCCATCAGCGCCAGCGTGACGCCGACGATGCAGCCGTGGTAGTGGGCGGGAATGCGCAGATTGCTGCCGGCGATGAAGACGCCGATCATGCCCCCCGCGCCGAACAGCAGCATCGACGCCACCAGCGCTGCACGCAATGGGCGCTGTTGCGGCGTTTGTGGCTCGGTCCCGATCAAGCTGATCGCCGCGGCCAGCCCGATCGGAACGATCGCCAGTCCGCCTCCGATGCGCATCGCCCAGGTGTGCAGGTTGCGGTGCTCGACCGACCAGATGTCGTACGCCAGGTAGGCCAGCGGCGTGACAAAGACGCTGGCCAACGCCAGCGCGAACAGCGCGAGCGTCACGCGCGAACTGAGTGGCACGCGCGCGCCGCAACTGCTCGCGAGCCAGAGCCAGCCGACGAGCACCAGCAGCGTCCACGTGAACTGCAGCGCGTGGCCGCCGCCCCAGAACAGGATCTCGTAGTAGGCGCGTCCGGCCAGGTCTTTCGGCAGCACGGCGTACGACCAGCCAAAAGCGAGCAACGCCACCGCGCTCGCGACGACGCTCGAATTCAGGCCGAAACGCAGTGCGCCGGTGGCGTCGGGTGCCGGCCCGATCTTGGGTGCGGTGACCAGGCCGCGAACCACGAGCAACACGGCGCCCGCTGCGAACACGAGCAGCCCGGTGATGAACGGCGCGGCGTCGAGCACCGGGATGTAGTTGACCATGATCGGATCAACGCTGCCGAGCAACGGCGCCAGCGACATCAGCGCCGCACCGAGCCCGCACAGGCCGAGGGCGGCCCAGGCCCAGCCCATGAATCGGCGCGAGCCGTTCAGGCTCCACAGCAACCCGGCGAGTGCGACGAACCACACCAGCACCGACAAGTCGACGTGCACGACGAGCGCAACCCGGAAAAAGTCTGCCACCGGCAACACCCGGTTCAGCACCGGCGTGCGCGACAAGACCAGCAGCACCGCAAACAGCCCCGAAACGATCAGCGCCGCCAACCCAAGCCATAGCCAGGAGCGTGCCAGCGCGCGGCGCGCATCTGCAGGCACCGGCAGTGCATAGGCGTTCACGTCGCCGGGTCGCGCCGCCGCGGATCGATGCGATCGGCTCGCGCCTGCGCTGCCGAGGATGCTCATTTCAACGTGATCTCCTGCGTCGACGTGTCGAAATCGATGACGAGGATCTGCGCCGGTCGCAACGTCACCGTCGCTTCGCGCACATGGTTGAAGCCGGCGCTGCGCACGTCGTCCGTGAGGCGCACCGCGATCCGATGCGCGCCGGCGGCCACCTGCACGCGGTGGTAGACCGACGACGCACCATCTTTCGACAGGCCCGAGGGCTGGGCGGAATGGCGCAGTGCAGCCTTGCCGTCGACGTCGAACTCGACGCGGATCGGCGAGCGCTCGCGCGGGCAGCGCACCGGAGCGCGCATGTTGGGCGGGAGCTTGGCAAGTTGTTCCGGGGTCTGCGCTGCGCAATCGGACACGGGTTTGCCGGTGTGGCTGAAGCTCAGTTTGATCAACGCCTGGTCGGCTGCCAGGTGGCGGTACGGCGGCCAGCTCGAGAACAAGCCGATGACCAGCGCGAACAAGCCGTACAACAACGCCTGGCCGATCCAGGCGGTCGGGCCGGTCGGGCTGGCCGGGCTAGTCGAGCTGGTCGGGCTGGTCGAGCTGGTCGAGCTGGTCGAGCTGGTCGAGCCGCTCGGGTCGCTCGGGCCGGTGAGGGGCGGCTTGCTCTCAGCCATGCGCGGTGCCCCGTGCCGGCAACGCCTGCGCCGCAGCGCCGCGCAGGCGTGACCGAAGCTCGTTCAGTGCGCCGTGCAGCGCACCTTCGTCGCCGGCATCGGCCCAGGCCGTCGCCACCGCTTCGCGTGGCACAGCGGCACGCAGGTGCGGCTCGCGCGCGCCGGCCAGGCGCGCTTGTGCCCAGCGCTGGCCGAGGCGGAATTCGCAGCCTCCGGCGCGGCAGCCGCTCACCAACACGGCAGCGGCGCCGTCGCGCAACGCGTATTCGACGAACGACGGCGGCAGCATGCCGGTGCACATCAGGCTCAGCGCCACGACGTCGGGCGCGGCGACCGCATCGACGCGCGCGCCGCGGTCGCAGCCGAAGACGACGATGCGGTTCGAACCGCGATGCAGCGCGAGCCGCTCCTGCAATTGGCGGCGCAAAGCACCGATCGGGCGGCTCGGCATGTCGATCCCGGTCACAAGATCGCGGGCACTTCGAAACGGCGTTGACGACGGGCACGCGCCGACGCAAATGCCGCAGCTCGCGCACAGGTCGGCGTCCACCTGCGCCATCTGGCGCGTGCTGCGTATCGGGTGCGGCACCATCGTCACTGCCGCAAAGGGGCAATCGTCGAAGCAGCGCCGGCAACCGTTGCAGTTGACGGGGTCGACCACGGCCATCGGCACCGGTGCAACGGAACGCGGCAGGAACGGCAAGACGAACAGCAACCCGAGGCTTCCCGCGAGCAGCAGCCATACCGTGCCGGCTGACGTCGCGTACATCAGCGGATGCATGAACAGCAGCAGCCAGTCGAACGCCAGCAGCTGCGGCACGACGGCGAGGTCGGCCGGCGCCTGGCTCAGCACCGGCCGCGCCAGCGCGAGCGCGACGAGCGCCGCCAGCGTGCCCAGGGTCAGCGCACGCGGCGGGAACACTGCCGCGCGGCTGATGCGCTGAATGTGGAACCACAGGCCGAACACGAGCAGCAGCGGCACGCCGATGTGGACGAACACGAACAGCGAAAAGAGCCGGTCGCTCACGGCAGCGTTGCTCAGGAAGTTGCGCGTCAGCGGTGTCGCGAAGAGCGGCAGTGCATCGAGCAGTTCGGCAGTGGCGGTGGCCGAGAACTGGCCGAGCTGGTCCCAGTTGAGCCAGAAACCGCCCTCCGCCGAGATCAGCATGAACACCAGCAGCGGCACGCCGGTCCACCACGAGAAACGGCGAAACCCATGGCAGTGGCCGAACAGCCACTCGCGCAGCAGATGCGCGAGCGTCACGAGCACAAAGGCGTCGGCCGCATAGCGGTGCACGCTGCGCAGCCAGCCGCCCAGGTACCACTGCTCGCGTGACATCTGGTCGATCGACGCGTAGGCGCCGCTGGCCGATGTGTCGAGCACGGCGTAGAGGTAGATGCCGCTCACGGCGAGCAGCCAGAACAGCAGAAAGCCGAGCGCGCCGAGGTGACGCAGCGGATTCAGCGCGGAACCGAACGCTGCGTCGAAACCATGTTCGAGGCCGCGGTAGCGCGCGAGCAGTGCTTCGCGCACGCGGCTGACGCTGTGCTGGCCCTGCACACTTGAACCGATATGCGCCATCCTCGGCGCCTCAGTGAGAGGCACCTGTTGCAGGCAACGCAGGCGGCGCGGCACGACGCCGCGCGCGCCAGTGGTTGCGCAGCTCGAGCGCAGCGAACCACAGCATCGCAATCAGGAACGTCACGCCACCGGCGATCTCGATGATCAGCCCGTAGTTGTAGCGGTAGGTGCCGGTGTTCGGGTCATACACGGTGCAGATGATACGCACGCGCTCGATGAGCTCGGCGATGCCCAATTGGCGCGGCATCGGTGCGCCGCGCAGCAGCAGGCGCAGCGGCTCGCCGAGTTGGTCGGGCGTCATGCGCTCGCCGTACACCTGCGCGTAGACGCGCCCCTGGGCGTCGACCACCGTCACGCCGAGCAGGTGGTCGAATCCGGCGGGTGTGGCAAGGTGGCTGAAACCGAAGTCGCGCAACAGCGCCGGCGTCGCCGCCGGCGGCGGACTGAGGAACTCCCAGTTCGGTTCGTCGATGCCGTGCTGCGCAGCGAAGGCACGCATCGCCTGCGGCGAGTCGGCCGGTTGGTTGAAGCCGATGCTGATCACGTTGAAGTGCTCGGCGCGGAAGGTCTTGTGCAGCGTGCGCACCGACTCCTGCAACGAGCGCGTGCTCGTCGGGCAGACCTGGAAGCAGCCGGTGTAGATGAAGCTCACGAGCAGCGGTTTGCCACGGTAGCTCGACAGACGCAACGGCCGACCCTGGCGGTCGAGCAGCAGATGGTCGGCGAGTTCCCGGCCGATCGCTGCCTGACTCTCGCGCAGCGCCTGTTTCGCGTCCAGCGCAGGGGCAGGCGGATCGTCGGCGACGGTCTGCGAGAGAACCATGGGCGGCTGGCCCGGAGGCGTTGCCAGCGGCGGCGGGCGCGCGCCGAACACGGGCCGCGCCCAGAACCCGATCAGCACGAACAGCGCCACCAGCAACGCCGCGATCAGCACGCGTGCAATCGTCGCGCGGTGTCTGCCGGCACTGTAGGGCTGCGTCTCGCGCATCGGATCCATGTCGATGCTTCGGTCAGCCTGCAGCCGCGCGCAGAGTCCGGCGCACTACCGAATCAAACCGTCGATGCTGGCAGCGCCCAACAGCAAGCTGAGCTGCAGCAGTGACGCAAAGAACGAAGCCATTGCCGTCTTGCGGCTCGGCTCGCGCGCGAGCGCCCAGGCCTTGTCCAGGAAGTAGCCGCCTCCGGCCAGCGCACCGATCATGTACACCGGCCCGGCGCCCAGCAGCCCCGGCAGCAAGGAGGCGACGACGAGCGCGACGGTGCTGCCGAACACGATTCGCGCCGCACGCTGCGTGCCCACCACTGCCGGCAACATCGGCACGCCTGCAGCGGCGTAATCGGCATGGTTGGCGATCGCCAGGCTCCAGAAATGCGGCGGTGTCCACAGGAAAAGCACCAGCGCCAGCAGCATCGGCAATGGCCCGAGGGCAGGGTCCACCGCAGCGCCACCGGCGAGCACGGCGAAGCTGCCCGCGAGCCCGCCGACCACGATGTTCGTGCAGGTGCGACGCTTCAGCCACACGGTATAGACCACGGCGTAGAAGAACGCCCCGAGAAAGATGTACAGCGCCGCGACCGCATTCAGCGCAAGCCAAGCCGCGCCGACCGCCAGCGCGAGCAAGCCGACGATCAACACCAGCCACGCCGGATTGTGCGGCAACTCGCCGGTGACGAAGGCGCGGGTGCGGGTGCGGGCCATGAGGCGATCGGCGTCCGCTTCATGGTACTGGTTGAAGGCGCCGGCACTGGCCGACGCAAGCAACACGGACAGTGCAAGCACCGACACCTGAAGCAGGCTTAAGCCCGGCCCGGGTGTCACCGCGAGCCCCACCAGCGCGGTGATCATGATCATGAAGGCGATGCGCAGCTTGAACAGCCCGAGCACCAGCCGCGCCAGCTGTGCCGGGCTTCTGCGGGGGCCTTGCGCGACGGTGATCGAGTTCATGACGGTTGTCCCTCGCTCTTGAATCGACGTCCGATGCGGGTCTGAAGTCCTGGGCCGATCAACGGCCACGCCGCACCGGGCGATGCGCTGCTGCGCACGGCAAGAAGCATGCATCGCCCCGTACTCAACTCAAGCCCCAAAGCGTCGACAGGTATTTCCAGTTGATGAAGTAGTAGAGGATGAAGGCGGTGAGGAACACCATCGCCAGAGTAAACGTGCCGGGCGCCGCGAAGCCGGCGGAGCCGTAGCTTTGCGCGACGACGGTGGGCGCGGTGGGTGGGATCGGCGTGTACTTCGGGCTTGCTGCGCCGGCCTCGAGGCGTTTGCCCCACAGCAGCGAGCCGACCGTGATGTAGATATAGATCGCACCGCCGGCAATCGCCGCCAGCCCCGCGATGCCCACCAGGCCCATCATCAGGTAGGCCGCGCCGGGCCATTGGTAAGCCAACGCGCTGCCGTTGAAGGCCATGTCCCAATGCCGGCGCGACACGCCCAGCGTGCCCGCACCCATCATCACGAGGACGAAGAAGTACATCGACAAGCCGAACAGGTAGGGCTGCGCTTGCGCCAGCTTCGGGTTGATCATTTCGCGCTTGAACAGCACCGGGATCAGGAAATAGGTGAGCGCCATGAACGACAGCGTGGTGCCGATGACGACCGTCGCGTGGAAGTGCCCGGGCACGTAGATCGTGTTGTGGATGATCATGTTGAGCTGCTCGGTGCCCATCATCACGCCCGAGATGCCGCCCAGGAAACCGAAGCCGATGAGCGAGATGAACACGCCCGAAAACACCGGGTTCCCCCAAGGCGCCTTGCGCAGCCACTCGAACAGGCCCTTGTTGTAGCCCTTCGCGCGCTGCGCCACTTCCATCGCGCCGGGAATCGTCAGGCCGTGGATCATCGACGCGAGCACGGCGAAATACATGAAGTAGCTGGTGTTGACGACTTTCCAGCTCGTGCTCAGCCCCGGGTCGGCGAGCAGGTGGTGCGCGCTGGCGAGCTGCAGGAACAGGATGTACAGCAGGAACGCACCGCGGCTCACGCGCTCCGACATCGGCTTCGCGCCGAAGGCGATCGCCACCACCGCGTACCAGATCGAAATGTGCGCCGCGACGTTGATCTGTTGCGACGAGTGGCCGAAGGCCCACCAGATCGTGCGGTAGACGAGCGCGTCGACCTGCGCGATCCAGCCGAGCGACAGCAGCAGCGTCGGGATCAGGATGATCGCGCCCGAGGCGATCGTGAAGACGGCGATGATGCACGCCGTGATCGCGCCGAACGTGACCAGCGGCACCGAGCCGGTGTAGGTCTTGTCGCGCTTGGCCACGACCAGCGTGCCCAGGAACACGAAGCAGCCGATGAGCGCGCCCACGGCGAACAGGATCAGGCCGAGGTAGAACGCAGGCGTTGCCAGCATCGGCACGTACGACGTCATCATCACGCTCGAGCTGCCCTGGAGCACGGCGAGGTTGTTCGTCACCGCGCCGATCACCATCAGCGCGAATCCGAGCCACGCCATGTTCGGCGTGGCGAGCCGGCAGCGCAGCAGGGTCGACGAGCAGAAATACAGGACCGCGATCTCGAAGAAGATGATCCAGAAGATCAGCATGTCGATGCCGTGCGCGGTGAGCACCTGGTAGAAGGTGTCGGCCTCCAGCCAGTGCACGGCGGGCCAGCGCGTGAGCGTGACGCCGATGGCAAGGATGCCGCCGATCAGCAGGAACACCACCGCCGCGACGGCGTTGGCGAGCATCAGCTTTTCGGCATTCGCTTCGAATTGCAGCCCGGAACGCGGGCAGGTGCGGTAGCTTGTTGGGTTGGTCATGGTGCTGCCCCCGCTCATTTGACGTACAGGCGGCCGACCATCGTGTGATGGTTGATGCCGCAATATTCATTGCATACGACGGAGTACGTGCCGGCCTGGTTCGGCGTCACGGTCACGACATGTTCGTAACCCGGCACGATCTGGATGTTGATGTTGGCCGGCTGCAGCGAGAAGCCATGGTTGTAGTCCATCGACGTCAGGTGCAGCTTGTAGGTCTTGTCCTTTTCCAGCTCGAGGATCGGCCAGAAGTTCCACAGCCGCGCGATCAGGTAGACGTCGGCGCCGGGGGGCGGTGCAACCACGGGCACCTTGTCGGCGGTCTCGGTACGCACCGTGTATTTGTCGACCATCGCCTGCGCCTTGGCCGAGAACTTCTCGGGCGTCGTGCGGTAGGTCTCGGTCGACAGGTTCTGCTTGCCGTACACATGCCAGCCGACCATCATGAAGAACATCACCAGGCACCAGATGAACGCGATCGCGATCCAGGTGCCTTCGACACGGTCGAGCGGGTGTTTCCACCACAGGCGTTCAGCGGGGGGAAGGATGGCACTCATGGCGGTTCCTCGTAGGGGGTGGGGGCGCTTGGCCTACTTGGCCAGCGGGACCGTCAGGATGTCGATCACGCCCCATAGCGTGTAGACGACCATCGGCACCATGACGCCGATGAACAGCAGCAGGAACGGGTTGTCGAGCAGTTGCTGCATCCACGGCACAGGCTCGTTGTCATGTTGTATCTGGCTCATAGCGTCTCCTGATTCAGGTGGCTGCGACCCGACGCGCCACAGCGGCCGTTTTGGCTGGCTTCATTCTGTTGAGGCGTTGCAGCTGTGGCCTTGATCTGTCATAAGAATGCTGTTGCTCGCGGCGCGGCGCGCGGTTCGCCGTGTGATGCACGACCCGGCATCCGATACGATGCAGCCCGCGTCACCCCACGCCGCCGCGCATGCTGACCACAGATCCCTTTCAGCGCCGACTCCTGATGCTGCGCCGCCTGGCCTGGGTCTGCGTCGCGCTGCTGCTGCTCGTCACGAGCCTGAGCGCGTACCTGCGTCTGTCGAAGGCCGGGTTGGGTTGTGCCGACTGGCCGCAGTGTTATGGCCAGAGCCTGCGCGACTTGCAGCAGGGCGTTGCCGTGCGCGCAGACGAGCAGACCGCCACCGCCGCGGCGCGTCTCGCGCACCGGTTCGCGGCGACGGGCGCGCTGCTGCTGGTCGTGATGATGGTATTGCTGTGCGTCGGCTCGCGGCCCGTGCTGCGCGAGGAGGGCGCGCTCGCGGTCGTGCTGCTTGGGCTGGCGTTGGGCCTGGCCGTGCTCGGGCGCTGGAGCAGCGATGTGCGAACGCCTGCGGTGACGATGGCCAACGTGCTCGGTGGCTTCGCAATGGTTGCGCTGGGCGTGCGCCTTGGCGTCGCGGGCATGCCGCTTCACCCAAGGCGATTGCGGCTCTGGGTGGGCGTGGCGCTGCTCGTGACGATCCTGCAAATCGCGCTTGGCAGCCTGGTCAGCTCTTCTTATTCAGCGTTGAGTTGCAGCAGTTGGGCGGATTGCCTGGCCACCGCGCGCGGTCTCGACTGGGGCACGCTCAACCCGTGGCGCGAGCCCGCGCTGGCGGCAGCACCGAGCGTCAACCCGCAGGGTGCGCTGGCCAACTTGCTGCACCGAGGCCTGGGCTTGAGCCTGGTGGCGCTGGTGCTGCCGCTGTCCATCGTCGTCTTGCGGCGCGGCCGGCCGTTGGCCGCTGCAGCGCTGTTTTTGCTGCTGGTGGCGCAGGCAGCGATCGGCGTGGCGATGCAGCAAGGCCCGCTGCCGCTGAGCTTCGCGCTGCTGCACAACCTGTTTGCCGCAACGCTGCTGGCTACACTCCTGCTGGTTTACTGAACGCCCCAAGGCCGCCGCCTTGCGGCGAGCATGCCCCGCGCGCTTCAATGAAACCGGCAAGGCCAGGTCTCGTTGAGCCTCGCCGACGAACTTGGGTGCTTGACGGCGGTCAAGTTGCCCGGGCGGCAACGCCCCACAATCTGCCCAGGAGAGTGCCACCTTGGAAGCCCGCAGTTTCGACCTGCCGCGTTATCTATCGGTCCTGCCGCTGTTCAACGAGATGAGCCCGGCCGAGCTGCAGCGCATGGCCGATGGCAGCCAGCTGCGCCGCTTCACGCGCGGCGAAATGGTGTTTCGCGTCGGCCAGCCCTGCGCCGAATTCCACGTCACGGTGATGGGCCAGATCAAGCTCTATGCGATCTCGATCGCCGGCCAGGAAAAGGTGATCGAACTCGTGGGCCCGGGCAACAGCTTTGCCGAAGCGCTGATGTTCACCGGCCGGCCCTACATCATCAACGCCCAGGCGCTGACCGACTCGCTGCTGCTGACCGTGAGCAAGGCCGCGGTGCTCGGCGAAATCGACCACGACCCGCGCTTTGCATTGCGCATGCTCGCCGGCATCTCGCGCCGCCTGCACGGCCTGGTGCACGACGTCGAAGCCTACGCGCTGCACAGCGGGCTGCAGCGCGTGATCGGCTACCTGCTGCGCGACGTCGAGGCAGCAAACGGCACCGGTGGCAGCGCGCTCACGGTTTCGCTGCCGGTGAGCAAGGCGACGATCGCATCGCGCCTGTCGCTGACGCCGGAGTACTTCTCGCGCGTGCTGCACGAGCTCGAGTCGGCCGGGCTCATCGAGATCGACAAACGCGACATCCGGATCCTCGATTCGAAGCGCCTGGCGGCGTATCAACCGACGGCCTGAAAGGGCGGCGGGGCGACTGCCGCATCAAGAACATCGAAGGTGGGGAAGAGTGAGCAAGCTCGAGGAGATTCAACCGAAGGCCGAGTGCCGGGCACGGGCAAGCTGAGGTTTACCGAGGTCAACGGGCGTGTCAGTGGGGCACCGACGATCACGGTCACAAAGGACGAGATCCTGTATTCGCGCAACAAGCCCGAAGACTTCATCCTGGCGATCGTTGAGTTCACTGGTGAAGACACGCACCGCGCGCACGACCTGCGCCAGCCTTTTCAGCGCGAGCCCGACTTTGGCGTGATCAGCGTGAACTGCGACTTCGCCGAATTGCTGGCACGGGGGGAGGCGCCGCGATGAAAGCGGGTTTCTTGCCGAGTGATCGGGACGAATTGCAGTACAGTAAGAAGGTAAGGACTGCATTACAAGGGGAAAACAATGCTTGCTGTCGCCAAGATCACAGCCAAAGGCCAAACCACCATTCCACAGGATGTTCGCGCTGCACTGAACGTGGTCCCCGGTGACCTGATCGCCTGGGAAGTCGGCGCCAACGGCACGGCGACGGTGCGTCGAGTGCAGCCGATCGACATCGAGTACCTGCGCGCCATCGAAGGCACGCTCAGCGAATGGGCGGGCCCCGCCGACGAGGAGGCTTACCGTGGGCTTTGATCTGTATGCGGTCGTGCGCGTGCCTTTCCCGTTTACCGACCGCAGCGCCACCAAGAATCGCCCTGCGGTGGTGCTCTCCGACCCCGATGCCTTCAACACGCCTGCCGGTCATTCGGTGATGGCCATGATCACGTCGCAGGCCAACCCGCCCTGGCCTCTTGACTGCACGCTCACCGACCTTGCCGCTGCCGGTTTGCCCGCTCCATCGCGCGTGCGCTTCAAACTGTTCACCCTCGACCATCGTCTGGTGAGAGGCGAGATCGGCAAGCTTGCGCCAGCCGACGTCGCACTCGTCCGCGCCGGGCTGACCGAGTTGCTTGGCGGTTCACGATGAATCTGCCGCCAGCCTCGAATCTTGCAACGCTGTCGAGACTTTCCGTCCCAGAACCGGCCCGGCTGCAGTGGCACCTCAAGAACAGGTTTCAGGCATGACACACCTACCGCAAGAACTCGTGCAGCGACTCCTGGACTTCCGTGCCGAGCGTGACTGGGAGCAGTTTCATAACGCACGCAGTCTGGCGACTGCACTTTCTGTCGAGGCATCGGAGCTGCTGGAGCACTTCATCTGGGCGAAGGACCACCAGGTGGCTGGAGTCGTCGCCGAGCGGCGGGACGAGATCGAAGCGGAGATTGCCGATGTGGCCATTCTGCTGACATACCTGTGTCACGACCTGGCCATCGACCTCTCGGCGGCCGTGTCCAACAAGATCGACGCCAACGCGCTCAAGTACCCAGCCCACAAGTCTCGTGGTCGGTCGGAAAAATACACTCGGCTTTAGGTGCGAGCGCAAGAAGCGCGCGGCTGAGGCGCTGTCGTACAACGCCCTGGTGCAAAGCTGGCCGGAGATCGTTCTGATTGCAGGAGAATCCGGACTTCGCGCCACCGAACCGACGCAGCCCTCACTCATCTGACCCCCGGTAGGCACGCTCATGGGCACCCGTCTTCCGATCGATCCTGACGTGCTGGCCGGCCTTTGCAGCCGGCATCGAATCCGCAAGCTGTCGCTCTTCGGCTCCCAAATGAAGGGCACGGCGCGACCGGACAGCGACTTCGACCTGTTGGTCGAGTTCCTGCAGGATGCCCGGCCGACGTACTTCGATCTGGCCAACATCGAGATCGAGCTTTCGGCCCTTCTCGGTGGACGCAAGGTCGACCTGCGCACGCCGGCGGAGTTGAGCCGCCATTTCCGCGAGCAGGTGCAGCGTGAGTCCGAGGAACTGTATGCCGCTACCTGAGAACGACCTGGTGCGCCTGCAGCACATGCTCGACGCCGGCGAGCAGGCGCTCCTGTTCTGTGCCGGAAGAAGCCGCGCCGATCTGGCCGGCGACGTGATGTTGCGTTTTGCCGCGGTGCACGTGATCAGCGTGGTCGGCGAAGCGGCGCCCAGGATATCGACGCAGACGCGCGAGGCGCTGCCCGACATCGCCTGGGGTTCGATCGTCGGCATGCGCAACCGGCTCGCGCATGCGTACTTCGACATCGACTCGGATGTGCTGTGGGAGTCGGTCAACGATGGACTGCCGCCGCTCGCCGCGCAGCTTCGCGCCGCGCTTCGCCCTACCGTATAGAACCACCAAGGGTCCGCAAGACGCCGGGCCTGCGCAGCCGCTGGTCCTGACAAATAGCCGCCTGCTACGTGTCAAAGTTAGTTTGCTTATCTGACAATACGGCGCATGGATACTGACAAACCATCACTGCGCAGGCAGGCACTGGAGCTGGTCGGCGCCGACAGCCACCGCGTCGGCACCCGGCTCGCCCAGTCTGGCGGCGTGTCGCGCCAGGTGGCGAATGGCTACCTGCAAGCGCTGGTGCGCGATGGGCTGGTGGACGCTGAAGGGACCACCCGCGCACGGGTGTACCGGCTGAAGACGCTGGCCGAAGCCTCGCGCCGCTACCCCCGCGACGGTCTGCAGGAAGACCTGGTGTGGCGCGAGCTCGTCTCGCCCGTGGTGGCGCGCTTTGCGCAGAACGTGCGCGATATCTGGCACTACGCGGCCACCGAGATGATCAACAACGCCATTGACCACTCGGGGGCTGCGGACGTGCTGGTCGAAGTGCGGAAGAACGAGCTCACAACCGAGGTGCTGGTGGCCGACGAGGGCGAGGGCATCTTCGTCAAGATCCAGCGCGCGCTGGACTTGCACGATCCGCGCGAGGCGATTCTGGAATTGGCCAAGGGCAAGCTGACCACGGCGCCCGAGCAGCACACCGGCGAAGGTATCTTCTTCACGTCGCGCGCGCTGGACTTCTTCGAGATCGAGTCGCACCACCTGCGCTTCAGCCACGCGCCGCGCGCCGACAATGCCATTGCCGAGCAGGCCGCAGACACGCCGGGCACGCGCGTTTGCATGCGGCTGGCCAACGACAGCCCGCGCGTCATGCGCGAGGTGTTCGACGCCTACACCGACCCCGAGGAATACACGTTCGACAAGACCGTGGTGCCTTTGCGGTTGGCGCAGTACGAAGGCGAAAAGCTCGTCTCGCGTTCGCAGGCCAAACGCGTGGCGCACCGCTTCGAGCGCTTCAAGCGTGTGGAACTGGACTTCGCCGGCGTGTCCGACATCGGGCAGGCGTTCGCCGACGAGTTGTTCCGCGTCTTCGTGGCGGCACACCCCACGATCCGGATCACGCCGATCAATACCGAGCCCGCGGTGGCACAGATGATCCGCCGCGCCGTCGCCGCTGGAGCGGCAAAGGCTGGCAACGGAAACCATGCATAGGACGAGCATGGCGATCACGAATCAGGAACGGGTCGGCAAGGCCGTGGATCTTCTGCGGCTGGGGCTCGCACCCTATGTGGTGCGCGAGTTCGCGAGTACCTACAAAGACAAGGCGCTGGCCGAAGCGCGTCGGGCCTGAACTGATAGAGATCAAGCGGCGCCCTCGCCGCGAAGTGCACGGTCGCGCTACCCACCCAGAATCGCACGGGTCAACATGGACTTCGAGCATTCACCCCTTGCCGTCGAGCTGCGCACGCGCCTGCAGCGCTTCATGGACGACCTCGTCCTGCCCTCGTTGCCCGACTGGCACCGCTACGCCGACGCCGGTGTGTACCCGCTCGACGTGATCGAGCCGCTGAAGGAACAGGCGCGAAACCTCGGCCTGTGGAACCTGTTCCTGCCCGGGCTGCGCGACGACCAGCCGGGTACGCGCCTGAGCCACCTCGACTACGCGGCGCTGGCCGAGACCATGGGGCGCGTGCCCTGGGCGGCCGAAGTCTTCAATTGCAGCGCCCCCGACAGCGGCAACATCGAGTTGCTTCAACTGTTCGCCGACGCGCCGCAGCGCGAGCGCTGGTTGGACCCGCTGTTGCGCGGCGAAATACGCTCCTGCTTCGCGATGAGCGAACCCGATGTCGCCTCGAGCGACCCGACCCAACTGCGCACCAGCATCGCGCGCGACGGCGACGGGCTCGTGCTCAACGGCCGCAAGTGGTTCATCACCGGCGCCTCGCACCCGAACTGCCGGCTCGTGGTGGTGATGGGCGTGGACGAGACCGCGAGCGAAGACGATCCGCACCGGCGCCACTCCATCGTGCTGCTGCCGATGGACGCGCCGGGCTTGACGCTCGAACGCAACATCCCTGTGCTGGACCACCTGGCGCTCGAAGGGCATGGCGAGATCGTGCTGCGCAACGTGCGCGTGCCGGCCGACAACAGGCTGGGTCTTGCCGGCGCCGGCTTCTCGATGGCGCAGGCGCGGCTCGGCCCCGGCCGCGTGCACCACGCGATGCGTTGCATCGGCCAGTGCGAACTCGCGCTCGAGCTCATGTGCGAGCGTGCGCTCGAGCGGCGCACGTTCGGCGTGCGCATCAGCGACCACGCCAACGTGCAGGACTGGATCGCGCTCAGCCGCGTCGAGATCGACCAGGCGCGCCTGCTCGTGCAGCGCGCCGCCTGGCGCATGGACCGCGACGGCAACGCCGCTGCGCGCGAGGACAGCGCCGCGATCAAGCTCGTCACCGCGCAATTGCAGACGCGCGTGCTGGACCGCGCGATGCAAGTCTTCGGCGCGATGGGCCTGAGCCCCGACACACCGCTAGCGCGGCTGTGGAGCTGGGGCCGCGCGTTGCGCATCCTCGATGGGCCGGATGAAGTGCACCTGCGCAGCATCGCGCGCGCCGAACTCGGCCGTGCCAAGGCGCGCCGCGGCGCGTCGGCGCCTTACCTGCGGCGCTGGATGCCCGAGGCAGAAAGTGCGCCATCCGCGCGCAAGCCGGGAGCCGCCGATTGAAGGCATGCCCGAGTCAACGCACCACGCCGCGGAATCAGCATCGCTCGACGTGTACGTGGTCCGCCGATTGAAGGCATGCCCGAGCCCACGCACCCCACCGAGTCAGGAGCAAGGTCTTGATGAAGATCGAGGAGCCTGCCGCGGCCACTGACCCGACACCGCACTGGGCGCTGTGGCAACTCGGGTTTCGGCCGTTCTATCTGCTGGCCGGCGCATTTGCCGCGCTCTCGGTGCCGCTGTGGGCGCTGCAGTTCAGCGGCTGGTTGCCGCGGCCCTACCTGGCCGGTGCGCTGTGGCACGCGCACGAGATGCTGTTCGGCTACGCGCTGGCGGTGGTCGTCGGCTTCCTCTTCACCGCCGGTCGCAACTGGTCGGGCCGGCCGACACCGACCGGCGCTGCGCTCGCCGCATTGGCGCTGCTCTGGCTCGCCGGCCGCGTGCTCGTGCTCACGCCCTTCGGCTGGGCCGCGGCGCTGGTCAACGCCTCGTTCCCGCTCGCGGCCGCGGCCGGCCTGGGCCAGGCGCTGATCGGCGGGCGCAACCGCCGCAACTATTTCTTCATCGGCTTGCTCATCTTGCTGGGGCTGGCGCAGTTCGGTGTGCACCTGTCGCACATGGGCGTGCTCGAACTGCCGGGTTGGCTCGGCATTCGCCTCGGGCTGGACATGCTGCTCTTCATCATGGCGGTGATGGGCGGACGCGTGATCCCGATGTTCACCAACAACGGTGTGCCGGGCGCGAACGCGCGGCGCTTCGCTGCGCTGGAGTGGCTCGCCCTTTGCAGCCTGCTGCTGCTGGCGGCGGCCGACGCGCTGGCGCTGCAAGGCGTTGCGCTCGCGGCCCTGTTGGCGCTCTGTGCCGCTGCGCACCTGGCACGCCTGACGCTGTGGCAACCCTGGCGCACGCTGCGCGCGCCACTGGTGTGGGTGCTGCACGCGGCGTACTTGTGGGTCGTGCTGCACCTGAGCCTGCGCGCCGCGGCCGAGCTGGGGTGGATTGCGCCGTCGATTGCGGTGCATGCGCTCACGGTCGGTGGCGTCGGTGGCCTGACGCTGGGCATGATGACGCGCACCGCGCGCGGCCACAGCGCCCGGCCGTTGCGTGCCGACGCCTTCGACACCGCGTGCTACCTCGGCGTGAACGCCGCTGCACTGCTGCGCGTGCTGCTGCCGCTGGCCGCGCCCGAGACCACGCCGGCGGCGACGCTGGCGTCGGCGTTCCTCTGGTCGGCGGCGTTCGCGCTGTTCACGCTGCGCTACTGGCCGGTGCTGACGCGCGCTCGGCTCGACGGCAAGCCGGGCTGATTTGCAGCGTTCGAATTGCAGTGTCCCTGCGCATGGACTACGCCACGCTCAAGCTCGTGCACCAGGCGGCTGTCGCGCTCTCGATCAGCGGTTTCGCGGCGCGCGGCGTCGCCGCGCTGCTCGATGCACGCTGGGTGCGCAGCCGGGCCGCGCGCACATGGCCGCATGTAGTCGACACGGTGCTGCTGGCATCGGCGCTCGGCCTGGCCTGGGTGCTGCGGCTGAACCCGATCACGACGCCGTGGCTGCTGGCGAAG
>JAEMQF010000201.1 GCA_022758925.1 Burkholderiales bacterium
CGGTGATGGACCGCGCAAGCGTCGAACTGGTGCGCCTGCTACGGCGGCCCGAGGCGCTGGCTGGAATGCAGGCGTTCTTGCGGAAGACCCCTGCCCCGTGGGCGGGTCGCTGAGATGCGAGCCGAGTCGAAATTCTTACTGTTTAGAATAGCGACGTTCCTCGCCTTGTTTCCGCTTTGCGCATTCGGCCAGGGTTTCCCGAGCAAACACATCAGCGTATTTGTCGGTTACGCGCCCGGTGCTACCACCGACCTTAGCGCCCGCGCCCTGGGAGAGGGCCTGCAGAAGCTGCTCGGCGTTCCTGTCGTGATGGAAAACAAACCCGGCGCCGCAGCCGGAGTTGCGGCCGCAATGGTGGCGAGCAGAGCGCCTGATGGCTACACCCTTGGCGTGGTCTCTACCGGCGTAATCGCCGTACGGCCGCATATCGCCAAGCCGCCCTATGACCCGTTGAAGGATTTCACACTGATCGCGCAGTACGCCCGCTACATCGGCGCGCTCACCGTGCGCAGCGATTCACCCTTCAACAACATTGGCGAATTCATTGCCCACGCCAAAGCCAACCCGGGCCTTTCCTACAGTTCTCCGGGACTGCATACCCAGCAGCAACTCGCCACGGAAGTCTTCCGGCAGTGCAAGAACCTTGACTTCAGGCATGTTCCCACCAAAGGCGGAGCCGAAGCCAATAGCCTGCTGCTGGGCAAACACGTGGACTTCACCTCTGGCGCCGGACAGCACATCCAGTATGTAAGGCAGGGCCGGATGCGCATGCTGGTTCTCTTCAATACGGACCAGCGCGACCCCGCCTTTCCCGAGGTTCCCACGATGAAGGAGATCGGCTGCCAGGACGCACCGGCACTGGGTTACCTGGTCATCGGACCGCAAGGAATTCCCGATCCCATCTATAACAAACTCAGCGAGGCCATCCGCAAGGTCGCCGAGGGCCCCGATTTCCAGAAAGTCATGGCGAATCTGGAGATTCCCTATGACTACAAGGATCGGCAACAGCTGGAGAAAGACGTCGTCGCGGACTTCAAGTTCTACAAGGCGTTCCTCGAAAAGCTCGGTGTGAAACCGGAGTAGCCACTGCTCTGTGGTCTGCGTCCTGGCAGATCCTGCAGAAGCGTTGCCTGCTCGATCTCGCTCATGCTGCCCCAGCGCGCGATTTCATCGAGCGTGCGCAGGCAGCCGGCGCAGTAGCGCTGCTCGGCATCCATGACGCAGACCTTGACGCAGGGCGATGCGATCAAGCTGCCGCCGCCCTTTTCGCCGCGATGGCGCGCCCCGCCTTTGATCCGGGCTCTCGGTTCAGGATCGAGGAGATCCACGCGCCCGTCTCCACGACTTTGTCCAGGTCGATGCCGGTCTCGATGCCGAGACCCTGGAGCATGTAGACGACGTCTTCGGTGGCGACATTGCCCGAGGCGCCCTTGGCATAGGGACAACCGCCCAGGCCCGACACCGAGGAATCGAAGGTGGCGACACCGAGCTCCATCGAGGCGTAGATGTTGGCGAGCGCCTGGCCATAGGTGTCGTGGTAGTGCCCGGCGAGCCTGTCCGCCGGCACGTGTTTCGTGCAGGCCTCGATCATCGCCTGCGTCTTTCCCGGCGTGCCGACGCCGATGGTGTCGCCGAGCGATACTTCATAGCAGCCCATGTCGTAGAGCGCGCGCGCCACTTCTGCTACCAGCTGCGGTTTGACGTCGCCTTGATAGGGGCAACCGACGGCGCAGGAAATATAGCCGCGGACCCTGATGTTCGCCGCGATGGCGGCATCCACGACGGGACGAAAGCGCTCGAGCGATTCCGCGATCGAGCAGTTGATGTTCTTCTTCGAGAACGCTTCGGAGGCCGCGCCAAACACCGCGACCTCGGTCGCGCCCGCGGCGCGCGCCGCTTCGAAGCCCTTCAGGTTCGGCGTCAGCACCGGGTAGGAAACGCCGGGCCTCCTGCGGATGCGCTCCAGCACTTCGGTGTGATCCGCCATCTGCGGGATCCACTTCGGCGAGACGAAGGCCGTCGCCTCGATCGCCTGAAGTCCGGCATTTCCCAGGCGCTCGATGAGTTCTAGCTTGATCGCGGTCGGTACGTCGCCTTTCTCGTTCTGCAGTCCGTCGCGCGGACCGACTTCGACGATGCGGACGCTCGCTGGCAGCTTGCTCATGCCGCGATGTTAGACCAAATCAGGCCTTGTTCTTGACGGGCAGGATCCAGTCGCGCGCGAGCGGCCAGGCGAGCACCAGGATCGTGAGCACCCCCAGGCCGGCGGCGATCGGGCGCTCGAAGAAGGCGAGCAGGCGCCCGTCGGCCTTGATCATCGAACTGATGAAATGCTCTTCCAGCATCGAACCCAGGACCATCCCCAGGATCGCGGGCGCCACAGGGAAACCATTCTCTTCCATGATGAAAGCGACGATCCCGAACACGAGCATCAAGACGACGCCGAACAGCGAGTTGTTGATGGCAAAAGAGCCGACGACGCAGAACAGCAGTATGACCGGCATCAGCACCTGGCGCGGCGCGCGCAGCAGCTGGCTGGCGCCCCTGATCGCGGCGACGCCGAGCGGCACCATCAGCAGGTTGGCGAGGATGAAGACGAGGAAGATGGCGTACATCTCCGGTGCTTTTTCCAGGAAGATGGTCGGGCCCGGGTTGAGGCCCTTGATGTAGAGCACGCCGATCACGATCGCGGTGATCGAATCTCCGGGAATACCGAATACCAGCGCTGGGATCCAGGCACCCGCGAGCGCGGAATTGTTCGACGCGCCCGCTTCAACGATGCCCTCGACGTGCCCGGTGCCAAATTTCTCCGGTTCTTTCGAGAATTTCTTCGACATCGCATACGACATCCACGCCGCGATGTCGGCGCCGGCGCCGGGCAGCGCGCCGATCGCGGTGCCGAGGGTCGAGCCGCGCAGGATCTGCAGCGGGTAGCGCTTGGTCAGGCCCCACATGCCGTGGAACACGTTGCCGATCTTGCTCTGCGCCATCTCCCAGGGTTGGTCCATGGTGGCGACATTGCGGATGATTTCGGAGACCGCGAACATGCCGATCATGATCGGGATCAGCGTCAGGCCCCCGGCCAGTTCGGCGTTGCCGAATGTGAAGCGCGGGAACGCCGCCGGATTGTCCAGGCCCGCCGAGGCGACCAGCAGTCCGAGCAGCAGCGACACCACGCCCTTCAGTGGATCGCCGGTGGCGAGAAACACCGCGCTCGACAGGCCCAGGATCACCAGCCAGAAGTATTCGAACGAGGAGAATTTGAGCGCGATTTCGGCCAGTGCCGGCGCCGCCACGATCAGCACCGCGGTGCCGAACAGGCCGCCGATGACGGAGAACACGAGTCCCGCGCCCAGCGCCACCTCGCCTTGGCCCTTCTTCGTCATCGCGTAGGCTTCGTCGGTGTAGGCGGCGGAGGCGGGCGTGCCCGGCATGCGCAGCAGGCAGCTCGGAATGTCGCCGGCGAAGATCGCCATCGCGGTCGCCGTGACGATCGAAGCGATCGCCGGCACCGGCGGCATGAAGAAGGTGACCGGCACCAGCAGCGCCGTCGCCATCGTCGCGGTAAGTCCGGGGATGGCCCCGACGAACAGTCCAAAGGCGGCAGAGGCGACGATCACCCATAGCACGTAGGGATCGAACACCAGTGCGAACGCCTGCGACAGGATCGCGAGCGTCATGTCAGAAGACGACGCGCTCGAGCAGGCCCCAGGGCAAGGGCACCTTGAGCAGCTTGTAGAACGCGAGGTGGATCACCACCGTCGCTGCAATCGACACGGGCAGCGCGAGTCGCCAGGACGCACCCAACAGGCGCGACCAGACCAGCAGCAGCGCGCCCGCCGTGATGTGAAAGCCCAGCGTATCAACGGCGAAGACGTAGAGCAGGAGTCCCGCGATGACGGAGGCGACGCTGGCTACCGGCCGGGCGCGCTGCGACCACTCCGGCAGCGCGAGCAGCGGCTCGGAAGTCGCCGCGCGCAGGCGCGAGGCCACGAGCAGCGCGCCGCAGGCGATGAAGCCGCCCGCGATCATCCCGGGAAACCAGGCCGGTCCGAACTTCTGGCCCGGCATCGGCGGAAAGCCCTGGATGTGCCAGAGCACCACCGCGCCGAGCGTTACCAGCGCCGCGCCGCTGAGCGCGTCGTTGATCTTCACGTTACGGAAAAACTACTTTGCCAGGCCGACTGCTTTGAGCGTCGCACCCATGTCCGCGTCGGCCTTGGCCATGAACTTCGCCGTGCCGTCCGAGTCAGCCCACACCACGCCGAAGCCGCGGCTCGCCATGAAGTCCTTGTACTCCTTGGAGTCGTAGACTTTCTTCAGCGCCCCGGCCAGCGTTTTCTGCACGTCGGCCGGAATGCCCTTGGGTGCCGCGATCACCCGCCATGCCGGCATCGACCAGTTGCTGCCGATTTCCTTCTGCAGCGTGGGCACGTTCGGGTAGAGCGTGGGCGGGTTCGCATCCATGATCGCGAGCGCCCGCACCTTGCCCGAATCGATCATCGCGCGAGCCTCGGGAATGGAACACGGCACGACATCGACGCCGCCGGCGACCATGTCCTGCAGGCCGGGCGCGGCGCCGTTTGACGGTACCCACGGCAGCGCAGCGGGATCGATGCCCTGTTCCTTCAGAAGTCCCGCGATGGCGAGATGCCAGATACAGCCCTGGCCGGTGCCCGAAGCCTTCATCTTGCCGGGATTGGCCTTGATCGCCGCGAACAACTCCTTGACGCTCTTGTACGGCGAGTCGACGCGCACATGAATGCCGGCCGGATCGGCATTGACCAGGCCCAGCGGCGTGTACGAAGCGCCGTTCAGCTCGGTCAGGCCCTGCCAATGCATCATGCCGATCTCCACCGTCGCCAGCCCGATCGTGTAGCCGTCAGGTGGGGAC
>JAEMQF010000317.1 GCA_022758925.1 Burkholderiales bacterium
GCCCCCCGGCCCGTCGGGTTGGGTCTCCCTGGGGGCGCCGGCGGCGTCCCAACGGCTCGCCGTGCCGCCCGGCCCGGCGGCGCTTTGCCCCTAGCCGGCGCCCCAAGGCACACCCAACGCGGACCCGACCCAAAGCCCGACAGGCTCCTAGGCGTCGGCGGCGCCGTGTGGCGTGCCACACAAGGAGTCGGCAACGAAGAGTGGTGCCGAAATTCGCCCCGGCCCTTCGGGCTGGGTCTGCCTTGGGGCGCAGGCGTCGTTGCAAATGCTCGCCGTGCCGCCCGGCACGGCTGCGCTTTGCGCCTAGCCTGCGCCCCAAGGCAGGCCCAACGCGGGTACGACCCAAAGCCCGACAGGCTCCTAGGACTCACGAGGCGATTCGTTCCAAAGCCAACGGCCGCATGTCCAGCGGCGCCTCGCGCCCGCCCAGCATGTCGGCGAGCGCGCGCGCCGACCCGCAACTCAGTGCCCAACCGCTCGAGCCATGGCCGAGGTTCAGCCAAACGCCGGGAACATTGCTCCTGCCAACGATCGGTGGGCCGTCGGGAAGCATCGGCCGCGCCCCTTTCCAGGCCTGGGCGCGGCGCAGTTGCGCACCGCCGGGGAACCAATCGTTGAGCACTTTGTAGAGCGTGGCAATGGCGCCCGGATGGTGCCGTTGCGGTTGACCGCCGAGTTCGGCGCCGCCAGCGACACGCAGGCGCTCTCCGAGTGGGCTGATGACGACCTTGAAGCGTTCGTCCATCACAGCCGAGCGCGGCCCATGTTCAGCGGTACGCCGCGGGAACGTCAAGGAATAGCCGTACAGCGGTAGCAGCGGCAGGTGGATTCCGATGGGGGACAGCAGGCGTCCACTGTCGGCGCCAGCGCATACCACAACCGCGTCGAATTCAACCTGGCTGATCGGTTGGCCAAATCGCGCTGCGGCACGCGAGCGCAGCGCCATCGCCTGCAAGACCTGCTTCGGATTGAAGGCGTTCAGTTGGGCGAGCCGCGTCGCCGCGAAATCGTCGTTCACCGCAAGCTGGCGAAGATCAAGCCTGATGCGCGCGCCCGGCTCGACGCGAAGCACATCATTCGCCAGATGAAATTTGGCGCCACCCTTTTCGGCGTCATCGCGCAGCAACTGCGTGAATTGACGGCAATTGCCGACCTCGTCGCCGGGAAGGTGGATGCCGCCGGCGAGCACATGGTCATCCCGCAACGCCGGTTCAACGACACGGCAGCCCGCCTCGTCGAGCTCCTTGAACACCACCCCTAGGCTGCGCAGCAAGTCGATTCCCGGGCGCGCCCGCTTCACGTCTTGCATGTCGCGCAGCAGCACCAAGACGCCGTGGGTGCGCTCGATTTCGAGCTTGAGTTCGTCGATCAGGGTCGCCAGACGTTGCTGGCTGAACCGCGCCAGATGGTGCATTGCGGCGCGATTTCGCTCGTACACGGGTTGCTGGCACGCACGCAGCCAGCGCCATGTCCAGCGCCACACATCAGGATTGAGCGAGACATGCAAACGCACCGGCGTGTGCGCGCTGAGCAGGTGGCGCAAGATCTTGCCCGGCATGCCGGGAGCGGCCCAAGGGGTGACGTAGCCCGGAGCGATGACGCCGGCGTTGGCGAAACTGCATTCCGAGGCCACCGAACTGCACCGGTCGAAGACCTCGACGCTGTGCCCGTCCTGCGTCAGCTCCCACGCCGTCGTGACACCCACCACCCCGGCGCCGATCACGGCAATGTGCATGGTCAGTGCGGCTCCAAGAAAAGGGCGGTTTCGGCAGCAAGCGCGGTTTCGACAGCAAGCGCGGCGTTCAGCAGGTCCTGATCGCGCAGCGCACTGCTCCACAGCATCAGCCCCACGGGCATCTCGCCTGGTGCGTGGCACGGCAACGAGATCGCACAACCGTCGAGCAGGTTCACGACCGATGCGTTGCGCAACAGGCGCGCATTCGTGGCAAAGAAGGCGGCGTCATCGGCGAGCAGCGGCGCGATCGGCGGTGCGACCATCGGCACGGTGGGGCTGAGCAGCGCGTCATAGCCCTGCATCGATTCGTGCATCGCGGCGATCCAGTTCCTGCGCATCGCGATCAGTTCGATGTACTCGGCCGCGCTCATGCGTTCGCCGCGACGGATGCGCAGCGCCACGCGCGGGTCGTAGCGCGCCTGTTCGCGCGCCAGCCGTTCGCGATGCCAGGCCCAGGCCTCGACCGGAGCAAAGCCGCCGCCGGACATGATGGATGCGACGTCGCCCAAGGCGGGAATGTCGATCGGTTCGATCGACGCTCCGGCCCGGCGCAGCAGCGTCAGGCTGCGCTCGAAGGCCTTGGCCACCGTGGCGTCCAGCTCTTCCAGCAGAAAACCGCGCGGGAGCGCGAGGCGCAACGCCCGCAGCGGTACGCGGTGCAGGGCCAGAGGCTGATCGGCGAGGATGGAATGCAGCAGCGCGGCGTCGCGCACCGAACGCGTGATCGCGCACACCGTGTCGAGCGTGCTTGACAAAGGGATCGCGCCTGCGGTCGGGGTCAGGCGTGCCGTGTTCTTGAAACCGACCAGGCCCTGCAGGGCTGCCGGAATGCGGATCGATCCCCCGGTGTCGGAGCCGAGCGCGGCCCAGGCCGCGCCGCTCGCCACCGACACCGCGCCGCCGGAAGTCGAGCCGCCGGGTATGCGCGGGGTCGCCTCGATCTTCGCGGTGGCAGCGTTGGCCGGCGTGCCGTAATGCGGATTGATGCCCACCGCCGAAAACGCGAATTCGCTCATGTTGCTGCGGCCGATGAAGGCCGCGCCGGCGCGGCGCAGGCGCGCCACGGCGGGGCAGTCGGCGAGCGCAGGCGCTGCGTCGGCAAGCACCGCGGAGCCGGCGGCGCAGACTTCACCTTGCACCTCGAACAAGTCTTTCACGCTCAGCGCCAGAGCGGCCAACGCTGGAAGCGGGGCGCCGCAGGCGTGTACCGCGTCGACGCCTTGGGCCACGGCCCGTGCCAGGTCGAAACGCGTCTGGAGCATCGCCTTGGCGTTGCCCGGGGCAACGCACGCGGCAATGCTCTCCTCCATCATCGATCGGGCACTGCGCTGTCCTGCCAGGATCTGCGCGCGTGCCGCGCTGAGGTCGAGAGTCATGCTGGGTGATACACTCCACGGGTTTATCTGAGCGGCGGTGGCACGTTGTTGTTCTTCAACGTTTTCATCGGTCCCGGGTACAACGAAACGCGAATCCAGCCATCGAAAGGTGTTGCTGCGAAGTTCATGTCACGGCAACCCGCCATGGCAAGCCAAGCAGCGATTCAGGTCGGATTCTAGAACCAACCTTTGGAGCCCAAATGTCGATCACCATGCGTGAAATGCTGGAAGCCGGTGTCCACTTCGGACACCAGACGCGCTTCTGGAACCCCAAGATGGCCCCGTACATCTACGGCCATCGCAACAAGATCCACATCATCAATCTGGAAAAGACGCTGCCGCTTTTCCAGGACGCGATGAAGTTCGTGCGTCAGATCGCGTCAAAGCGCGGCACTGTGCTGATGATCGGCACGAAACGTCAGGCGCGCGAAGAAATTGCGACGCAAGCCAAACGTGCCGGCATGCCGTTCGTCGACCAGCGCTGGCTGGGCGGCATGCTGACCAATTTCAAGACTGTCAAGGCGTCGCTGAAAAAGCTCAAGGACATGCAGGCACAAGTCGACACCGGCACCGAGATTCGCATCAAGAAGGAGGCGCTGATGTTCCAGCGCGAGCTGGCCAAGCTCGAAAAGGACATCGGCGGCATTCAGGACATGACGGCCTTGCCCGACGCGATGTTCGTGATCGATGTGGGCTACCACAAGATCGCCGTGGCGGAAGCGAAGAAGCTCGGCATTCCGATCATCGGCGTCGTCGATTCGAATCACTCGCCGCTCGGCATCGACTACGTCATTCCCGGCAACGACGATTCGAGCAAGGCCCTCGCCCTGTATGCGCGTGCCGTCGCCGACGCCGTGCTCGAGGGCAAGGCGAACGCGATGCACGAAGTCGTGCACGCGGTGGCGCCGCAAGGCGACGAATTTGTCGAGGTCGACGAACACTCCTGACCTGTTCAGGCCCTTCGGGGCGGGGTTCAGACGGGGGCTGACACAGCCCCTTTTTTCCAGTTGACGATTGCGTGCCGGCGTGGCTGAGGCGCCGCCGAATCCAAAGGAGCAAGACGAATGCCCGTGATCACTGCAAGCATGGTCGGTGAACTGCGCGCCAAGACCGACGCGCCGATGATGGAATGCAAGAAGGCGCTGACCGAAGCCGAAGGCAACATGGAGCGCGCCGAAGAGTTGCTGCGCGTCAAGCTCGGCAGCAAGGCCGGCAAAGCGGCGTCGCGCATCGCCGCCGAAGGCGTGGTTGCAGCCAGCGTCTCGGGGTCGACCGGAGCATTGGTCGAAGTCAATTGCGAAACCGATTTCGTGACGAAGAACGATTCGTTCCTCGCATTCGCCAAGGCCTGCGCCGACCTGGTGGCCAGGCACAATCCGGCGGACGTGGCCGCGCTCAGCGCTTTGGCGCACAGGCAAGACGGCTTCGGCCCGAGCCTGGAAGATGTGCGCAAGGGCCTGATCGGCAAGATCGGCGAGAACATGTCGATTCGCCGCTTCAAACGCTATGCGGGCGGCGGCAAGATCGCCCACTACCTGCACGGCACGCGCATCGGCGTGCTCGTCGAATTCAGCGGTGACGATGCAGCGGCGAAAGACGTGGCGATGCACATCGCCGCGATGAAACCGGTCGCCTTGTCGGCGGCCGACGTGCCGCAGGCCCTGATCGCCACCGAGCGCAACGTGGCGACGATGAAGGCCGCCGAGGACGCTGAAAAAGCCAGGACCGAAGGCAAGCCGGTGCAGTCGGCCGAACTCGTGGCCAAGCGTGTCGAGGGCTCGGTGCAGAAGTTCCTGAAGGAGGTGAGCCTGTTGCACCAGGCTTTCGTCAAGAACGACAAACAAAGCGTTGAAAAGATGCTTCAGGAGCGCGCCACGCGGGTCATGGCCTTTACCTTGTTCGTCGTCGGACAGGGCATCGAGAAGAGGGGTGACGACTTTGCTGGCGAGGTGGCGGCCCAGATTGCCGCCGCGAAGGCGGACTCCGCAGCAGACTCGCCAACGGCAAGGTGAAAGCGACCGCCCATCGGGCGCGGCTAGACTCGATACCGCTTCAGACCAGGTAGAGGTCAAACCAGAGGAGTTCGGTGCATGCCGGCGTACAAGCGCATTCTGCTCAAGCTTTCGGGCGAGGCCCTGATGGGTGACGACGCGTACGGCATCAACCGCGCGACGATCGTGCGCATGGTGCGCGAAGTCCAGGAGGTGACGAAGCTGGGCGTCGAAGTCGCGGTCGTGATCGGCGGCGGCAACATCTTTCGCGGCGTCGCCGGCGGCTCGGTGGGCATGGACCGCGCCACCGCCGACTACATGGGCATGCTCGCCACCGTGATGAACGCGCTGGCACTGGCCGACACGATGCGCCAGGAGGGCATGGTGGCGCGCGTCATGTCGGCGATCGCGATCGAACAGGTGGTCGAACCCTATGTCCGGCCGAAGGCGCTGCAGTACCTGGAAGAAGGCAAGGTCGTGGTCTTCGCCGCCGGCACCGGCAACCCCTTCTTCACCACCGACACGGCGGCGGCCTTGCGCGGCGCCGAGATCGGCGCGCAAATCGTGCTCAAGGCGACGAAGGTCGATGGTGTCTACAGCGCCGACCCGAAAAAGGACCCGAACGCGAAGCTCTACCGCGAAATCAGCTTCGACGAGGCCATCGCCAAACATCTTCAAGTGCTGGACGCCACCGCGTTCGCGCTGTGCCGCGACCAGAAATTGCCGATCAAGGTGTTCAACATCTCCAAGCCCGGCGCGCTCAAGCGCGTCGTGCAAGGTCATGACGAAGGCACCCTGGTGCACGTCTGAGGAGAGCCGCGATGAGTCTGCCCGAGATCAAGAAAACTGCCGAAACAAAGATGGCGCGAACGCTGGAAGCGTTCAAAGGGGAATTGCAGAAGATCCGCACCGGCCGGGCACACCCGGGAATCCTCGACCAGGTGCATGTCGACTACTTCGGCTCGATGCTGCCGATCAGCCAGGTCGCGAACGTCACGCTGCTCGACGCGCGCACCATCAGCGTGCAACCCTGGGACAAGGGCATGGGGGCGAAGATCGAGAAGGCGATTCGCGAATCCGACCTCGGGTTGAACCCTTCGGCGCAGGGCGATTTGCTGCGCGTGCCGATGCCCGCGTTGACCGAAGAGCGGCGCAAGGACTTGACCAAGGTCGTGCGCCACGCCGGCGAGGAGGCGCGCATCGCGACCCGCAACCTGCGGCGCGACGCGAACGAGCACGCGAAGAAGTTGCTCAAGGACAAGGCGATCAGCGAGGACGACGAGCGCCGTTCGCTCGATGAGCTGCAAAAACTGACCGACCGCACGATTGTCGAGATTGACCGGCTTGTCGCCGCCAAGGAAGCCGACATCCTTGCCGTCTGATGCTGTCGACCTGCACCTCATTCACCGGCGCCGCGACCTGTGTTGAATCGTAGTGGGGCGGTGGCGTGAGCGACGCACGGCGAGCCAGCGGCGCGGTGCCGCGGCATGTGGCGATCGTCATGGACGGCAACGGGCGCTGGGCGAAGAAGCGCTTCCTGATGCGTTTCTTCGGCCACAAGAAGGGCGTCGATACGCTGGTCAAGATGGTGCAGGCGTGCGCCGATCGCGGCATCGAATACCTCACCGTGTTCGCGTTCTCATCGGAAAACTGGAAACGCCCCAACGAAGAAGTGTCCGGGCTGATGCAACTCGTGTTGTTGGCGGTCTCGCAATACCTCGCCAAACTCGCGAGCGACGGGGTGCGTATCCGCATCGTGGGTGACCGCAGCGGGGTCTCCGACAAATTGCGCCAGGCCTGGGAGCAGGCCGAGTCGAGCACACAGCACAACCGGCGCATCACCTTGACCGTGGCGTTCAACTATGGCGGGCGGTGGGACATCGTGCAGGCCTGCCGGCGTGCCATCGAGCTCGGGCTGAAAGCCGAAGAGTTGGACGAAGCGCGCTTGAATCAATTCATGGCGCTGAGTTACGCGCCCGACCCGGATCTGTTCATCCGCACCGGGGGCGAAGTGCGCCTGAGCAATTTCCTGCTGTGGCAGGTGGCGTACTCGGAACTCGTGTTCACCGAGCGGCTGTGGCCCGAATTCAGCGAGGACGACCTCGATGCAGCGCTAAACGACTTCGCGCGCCGCGATCGGCGCTTCGGCGCCTTGAAGGACACTGCCGCGCCGCCTTCGCAAGCGTCGCAAGCCTTGCAGGCCGGGGCCAAGCAGTCATAACATGCTCAAGCAGCGGATCATCACTGCGCTGGTGTTGCTGGCGCTGCTCGTGGGCACGCTGTGCGTCGCGCCGGACTGGCCGTTTGCTGCTTTTGGCCTGGTTCTGATTGCCGCCGCAGCCTGGGAGTGGGGGCGATTGAACACGGCCAAGGCGTTCTCGCCGGCGCTTGCCGTGGTGCTTGCAGCCGCCGGCGTGGCAGCTTTCGCGCTCGGCTGGGACCGGGCGGCACCCGCAGCGCTGTGGTGGTCGGCTTCTGTGTTGTGGACCCTGGGCGGAGCCTGGGTGCTGCGCGCCGGCGTTTCGGCCTGGAGTTCACACCCGGCGCCACTGCGCTGGCTGCTCGGCGTCGGGCTGCTCGCTTTGGCCTGGTTGGCGATCGTGAATGCGCGCGCCGTCGGCGTCAACTATCTGCTGTCGATCTGTTGTGTGGTCTGGATGGCCGACATCGCCGCCTATTTCGGCGGTCGCGCCTGGGGCCGGCGCAAGCTCGCGCCGGCCATCAGCCCAGGCAAGAGTTGGGAGGGCGTGTGGAGCGGCATGATCGGCGTGCTCGTGCTGGCGGGCGTGTGGCTGGCCATCGACCGATCGTTTCAGTTCGATTCACCCAGTCTGTTCACGCACCTGCGAACGCGGCTGGGCGTCCCCGGCATGGTGCTGGTGGTGCTGTTCCTGGTTGCACTGAGTGTGGTGGGCGACCTCTTCGAGTCGCTCGTCAAGCGCAGCGCCGGGGTGAAAGAGAGCAGCAACCTGCTGCCCGGTCATGGCGGGGTGCTCGACCGGTTTGACGCCTTGCTGCCGGTGCTGCCCGTGGCCCTGGCGTTTGCCTCGCTGTAGTACTGCGACCCAGATATTTCGGAACAAAATGAAAGTGATGGATTCGGCCCGTTGGCTAGGCGCAAACCGCAGCGATACCCTGTGGTATCGCGAGGCCGAGCCCGGACGAGCGCAGTCCCTGCGGACTGCGCTCGCCAGGCGAGGGGCTGGGCCTCAGGCCCAGCGCGGCCTGCAAGGCTTGCAACGACGCCAGCGGGTCGAAGACGCGCTTTCATGTTTCGAAATATCTGGGTCGCAGTACTGGAGCTGAAGCGTCGGACCCGACCCACCATGAGCACCAGACCTCAGCGATTGTGCATTCTCGGCGCCACCGGTTCGGTGGGCAGCAATACGCTCGAGGTGGTGGCTTTGCACCCCGAGCGTTTCGAAGTGTTCGCCCTGTCGGCACACACCCGCATCGATAGCCTGTTTCAACAGTGCCAGCGCTGGCAGCCGCGTTGCGCAATCGTGCGCGACGCGACGCAGGCCGGCGCTTTGTCGGCGCGCCTCAAGGCCAAGGGTCTGCGCACCGAGGTCCTGTACGGCGCGCAGGCGTTGTCTGATCTGGCACGGCACCCGCAGGTCGATACCGTGATGGGCGCCATTGTCGGTGCTGCCGGTCTCGCGCCTTGCCTGGCGGCGGCGGCCGCGGGCAAGCGACTCCTGCTCGCGAACAAGGAAGCCTTGGTGGTCGGCGGTGCGCTGTTCATGGCGGCGGTGCGCGCGGGTGGTGCGCGCCTGCTGCCGATCGACAGCGAACATTCGGCGATCTTCCAATGCCTGCCCGAAGATCGGGAAACCTGGAGCGAGCGCATCGACCACATCGTGCTCACGGCGTCGGGTGGGCCGTTTCGGCAGCGCGACCTGGCGACGCTGCGCCACGTGACGCCCGATGAGGCCTGCGCCCACCCGAACTGGGTCATGGGGCGCAAGATTTCGGTCGACTCGGCGACGATGATGAACAAGGCGCTCGAAGTCATCGAGGCACGCTGGCTGTTCGATCTGCGACCGGACCAGATTCGGGTCCTGATCCACCCGCAGAGCATCGTGCACTCGATGGTCGTGTGTCGCGACCATTCGGTGCTTGCGCAGTTGGGAACGCCCGATATGCGCGTGCCCATCGCCTACGGGCTGGCGTTTCCCGAACGCATCGCCTCGGGCGCCAAGTTGCTCGATTTGGCGAGCGTGGGAACTCTCGGATTCGAGGCGCCGGACCATGCGCGCTATCCCGGCCTGCAACTCGCGTGGGACACGCTCGCCGGCCCGCACGGCAGCACAGCGGTGCTGAACGCGGCGAATGAAGAAGCGGTGGCGGCGTTCCTTGGCGGGCGCATTCGCTTCGATCAGATTCATGCCGTGAATGCGCAAACGCTGGCGGGTGTGAGCCCCGATTCGGGCAGCACCGACAGCATCGAAGCGCTGCTCGAGCTCGACCAGCGCGCGCGCCGCTGCGCGGCAGCGTCGATCCAGGACATGCAAGGGATCAGAGGTCGATCGCCATGTTGATCACGGTGCTCGCGTTCGCGCTCACCTTGGGCGTATTGATCGTGATTCATGAATATGGCCACTACCGGGTCGCCGTCGCGTGCGGCGTGAAGGTGTTGCGCTTCTCGGTCGGTTTCGGCCGCGTGATGTGGCGCCGCCAGGCGCATGCACAGGCCACCGAATTCGTCGTCTGCGCATTGCCGTTGGGTGGTTATGTGCGCATGCTCGACGAGCGCGAAGGACCGGTCGCGCCCGAGCAGCAGCACGCGGCATTCAACCGCAAGAAGCTGTGGCAACGCACGGCCGTGGTGGGCGCGGGGCCTCTTGCCAATCTGCTGTTGGCGGTGTTGCTCTATGCCGCCGCGAACTGGATCGGCATCGAAGAAGCGAAGGCGGTCCTCGGGCCGCCGGTGCGCGCCAGTTTGGCGGAAAGCGCCGGCATGCGCGCCGGCGACTGGACGCGCGCATGGTCCGCCGATGGCCTGGAATGGCGCGATCTGAATTCGCTCGGTGATCTGCGTTGGCAGGTCACCCGCGCCGTGTTGCGCGGGCAAGCCTTGCAGCTGATGGTGAGCGATCGCGAGGGCCGGGCGCAGCGCCGCGTCGTGCTCGAACTCGATCGCCTGGGCAGCACTGAAATCGATGCGGCGATGATGCGGCGCATCGGCCTGGGGGCTGCGTTCAGCGAGCCCGTGCTTGGCGATGTCAAGGCAGGCGGCCCTGCTGCACGCGCTGGCCTGCGCGCCGGCGACCGGGTGCTCGCGATCGACGATGCAAGAGTCGACGATGCGTCCACGGTTCGCGAATTGATTCGCGCCAGCGGCAGCAGTGGCATCGCCAAGGCGTTGACGTGGCGCATCGAGCGTGCCGGCCAGACGCTGGAACTCGAGGTTCGACCCAACGTCGTGCGCGATGGCGCGCAGAACGTCGGCCGCATCGAGGCCTTTCCGGGTCAACCTCCGGAACTGCTCACGGTGCGCTACGGCGTGCTCGATGGACTGGTGCGCGCGGCGAACAAGACCTGGGAGATGTCGGCGCTGACGCTCGAAATGCTGGGCAAGATGGTCATCGGCCAGGCGTCGCTGAAGAACCTCAGCGGTCCGATCACGATTGCCGACTACGCCGGCCAATCGGTGCGGCTCGGGCTCGCGTACTACCTTGGTTTTCTGGCCGTCGTCAGCGTCAGCCTGGGCGTGCTCAACCTGCTGCCGTTGCCGATGCTCGATGGCGGACACCTGATGTATTATCTTTTCGAGGCTGTGACGGGACGGCCGGTCTCCGATTTGTGGCTTGAGAGACTGCAGCGCGGCGGCGTAGCGATCATGCTGATGATGATGTCGCTGGCCCTTTTCAACGATGTGGCTCGGTTGCTGGGCCTGTACTAACCCAGACCCTGTGCCAGACCCGACCGCATGCATTTTTCCTCAGCATTGGCCCGCTTTCGCCCCGCAGTCCTGTGTCTTGCTCTGGCCGCGGCATTGGAATCGGGCAATGCCTGGGCGGGCGAACCCTTCGTCTTGAAAGACATCCGGGTTGAAGGCCTGCAGCGCACCGATGCCGGTACCGTGTTCGCGTCGCTGCCGTTTCGAATTGGCGACACCTACAACGACGAAAAGGGCGCGGCGGCGCTGCGCGCGCTGTTCGCCACGGGCCTGTTCAAGGATGTGCGCATCGACATCGACACGGGTGTGGTGATCGTGATCGTCGAAGAACGCTCGATCGTCGCCAGCCTTGATTTCGTGGGCCTGAAGGAATTCGACAAGGACCAGCTCACGAAGTCGCTGAAAGACTTCGGCATCGGCGAAGGCCTGCCATTCGACAAGGCTCTGGCGGACCGGGCCGAACAGGAGCTCAAGCGCCAGTACCTGACGCGCAGCCTGTACGGTGCCGAAGTCGTGACCACGGTGACGCCGCAAGAGCGCAATCGCGTCAACGTCACGTTCACGGTCACGGAAGGCTCGGCGGCAAAGATTCGCGAGTTGCGAGTCTTCGGCAACAAGGCCTTTGCCGAAGCAGAGCTGACCGGCCTGTTCGAACTGAGCATTGGTGGGTGGCTCACCTGGTACACCAAGGCGGACCGCTATTCGCGCTCCAAACTCAATGCCGATCTGGAGACGCTGCGCTCGTTCTACCTGAACCGCGGTTACCTCGAATTTGCTGTCACATCGACGCAAGTCGCGATCTCGCCCGACAAGCAGGAAATCAGCATCACCATCAACGTCGAGGAGGGCCAGCCCTACACCGTGACGGCGGTGACGTTGGAAGGCGAATACCTGGGCAAGGAAGAAGACTTCAAGACACTCGTCGCGGTCAAGCCGGGTGAGCCGTACCGTGCCGAGACCGTGACGAACACGACACGCGCTTTTGTCGAGCGCTTCGGCACCTTCGGTTATGCATTTGCCCGGGTCGAACCGCGCACCGACATCGATCGCGCCAAAGGGCGCGTTGCGGTGGCTCTGGTGGCCGATCCGCAGCGCCGGGTTTACGTGCGGCGCATCAACGTCGCGGGCAACAGCCGCACGCGCGACGAAGTCGTGCGCCGCGAATTTCGCCAGTTCGAGTCGGGCTGGTACGACGGGGCGAAAATCAAGCTGTCGCGCGATCGGGTCGATCGTCTCGGTTATTTCAAGGACGTCGCGATCGACAGCGCCGAAGTCCCAACCGCCCAGGATCAGGTCGACCTGACGATCAACGTCACGGAAAAGCCCACCGGCAATCTGCTGCTGGGGGCAGGTTACTCGTCGGCAGACAAGCTGTCGATCACGGCGTCGATCCGGCAGGACAACGTCTTCGGCTCGGGCAACTACCTCGGCCTGGAGTTGAACACGAGCAAGTCGACGCGCACCATTTCGCTGAGCACGGTCGACCCCTACTTCACGATCGACGGCGTCTCGCGCGCCCTCGAGCTGTACTACCGCACGTCCAGGCCGGTCAACAGCCAGGGTGAACAGTACGAACTGGTGACGCCCGGCGGGTCGATCCGCTTCGGCATTCCGTTCAGCGAGTACGACACGGTCTTCCTCGGCATTGGTGCGGAGCAGACGGAAATTCGCGGCGATGTGAACCTGCCCGCGAACTATTTCAATTACCGCTACGCCTTCGGCGCGTACAGCTTGTCGGTTCCGATCACCCTGGGCTGGTCGCGCGACGCGCGCGACAGCGCGATTGCGCCTTCCGCCGGGCGCTATATGCGGCTCAACCTCGAATGGGGCATTGCCGGCGATACGCGCTACGCTCGAGCCAACGCGCAGGCGCAGCAATACATCCCCATCGGCCCGAAGTTCTCGCTCGGCTTGAACGCCGAAATCGGCTGGGGCCTTGGGCTTCAGGGGCGCCCCTATCCCGTTTTCAAGAACTTTTACGGCGGTGGCCTGGGCACGGTGCGCGCCTTCGACCAGGGGTCGCTCGGCCCGCCCGACGTCTTGGGCGGCTACATCGGCGGCAATCGACGCCTCAATCTGAACAGCGAGTTGTACGTTCCCGTGCCGGGCTCGGGCAACGACCGCTCGCTGCGCCTGTTCGGTTATGTCGACGTCGGCAATGTGTGGGGCGAGTGGGAAAGCGTCACGCTGCAGAGCCTGCGCGCTTCTGCGGGAATCGGTTTGAGCTGGATCTCGCCGGTCGGCCCGTTGAAGCTGAGCTGGGGCGCGCCATTGAGCCAGCAGCCCGGCGATAGAATCCAGCGTCTTCAATTCCAGATCGGGTCGGCGTTCTAATGAAAAGCTCCGCGATGAAGTCGATCGGCATTGGCGTGCTGCTGGCGGCGGCCACGCTGCCAGGGTGGTCCCAGGAACTGCGCATCGGCTACGTGAACAGCGATCGCGTCCTGCGCGACGCCATCCCCGCGAAGGCCGCGCAAGCGAAACTCGAGGCCGAATTTTCGAAGCGCGAAAAGGACCTGGCCGAATTTGCGAACCGCCTCAAAGCTGCCGGCGACAAGCTCGACAAAGACGCGCCCACGCTTGCGGAAACCGAGCGCAGCCGGCGGCAGCGCGACCTGGTGGAACAAGACCGCGAGTTCCAGCGCAAGCGCCGCGAGTTCCAGGAAGACGTGAGCCAACGCAAGAACGAGGAGCTCGCCTCCGTGGTCGAGCGCGCGAACAAGGTCATCAAGCAGATCTTCGAAACCGAAAAGTACGACCTGATCCTGCAGGAGGCGGTGTTCGCGGGCCCGAAGGTCGACATCACCGACAAGGTCATCAAGGCGCTCAACGCGCAGGGCGCCAAGTGAGTGGCCATCAGCGTTTCGGCGCGTGAGGTCGTCCAGGCCCTTGGCGGCGAACTGATCGGTTCGCCCGAGTTGCAGATCACCCGCATCGGGGCACTGGAAGGCGCAACGCCTTCGACAATTTCATTTCTCGCCAACCCCCGGTTTGAGGCGCAACTCGTGCGCAGCCGGGCGGGCTGCGTGATCGTCGCGCCGGTGTATCGCGACGCCGCCGCCACACGCGGCGCGGCCATCGTCACGCCGGATCCTTATCTCTACTATGCGCGCCTCACGCAGTGGTGGGTCGGTCTGACGCGGCCGGCCACGCCCGCGGGCATTCACCCCAGTGCGATCGTTGACGCCGCGGCCCGAGTCTCGAGCAGCGCCGAGGTCGCCGCGCTGGCGGTGGTCGAAGCGCATGCGATCGTGGAGGATGGCGCGGTGATCGGCGCGCACTGCTTCGTCGGTGCCGGCGCTCGCGTGGGTGCGTTGTCCCGCCTCGCCGCGCGCGTCACGCTCGGTGCGGGCTGCAGCATCGGCGCGCGCTGCATTGTGCACAGCGGTGTCGTGATCGGTGCCGATGGTTTCGGCTTCGCGCCGGTGGACGGGCGCTGGGAGAAGATCGAACAACTCGGCGCGGTGCGCATCGGCGACGACGTTGAAATCGGCGCGAACACCTGCATCGACCGCGGGGCGTTGGAGGACACCGTGATCGAAGACGGTGTCAAGCTCGACAACCTGATCCAGATCGGCCACAACGTTCACATCGGTGCGCACACGGCCATTGCCGGCAACGCCGGAGTCGCCGGCAGCGCGCGCATCGGGCCGCGTTGCAGCATCGGCGGCGCCGCCAACATTCTGGGGCACCTGACGCTCGCCGAAGGGGTGCACATCTCGGCGGCCAGCGTCGTCATGCGCTCGATTCTCAAGCCCGGCCTGTACAGCGGCATCTTTCCCATCGACGACAATGCGTCGTGGGAGAAGAACGCGGCCACGCTGCGCCAATTGCATGCCTTGCGTGACCGCCTGCGGGCGCTGGAGAAGAAGACATGATGGACATCCACGAGATTCTCACCAGGCTGCCGCATCGCTTCCCCTTTCTGCTGATCGACCGGGTTCTGGAGCTCGAAAGAGGGGTTCGCATCAAGGCGCTGAAGAACGTCACGATCAACGAACCGTTTTTCACCGGGCATTTCCCGATTCGACCCGTGATGCCCGGCGTGCTCATGCTCGAGGCCCTGGCGCAGAGCGCCGCCTTGCTGGCGTTCGAGACACTCGGGCAGTTGCCCGACAGCAAGACGATCTACTATCTTGCCGCGCTCGACGCGGCGCGCTTCAAGCGCCCGGTCGAACCGGGCGACCAACTCGTGCTGGAGGCAATCCTCACGCGCAGCAAGGTCGGCGTCTACAAGTTTGCGTGCAAGGGGCGCGTCGATGCCGGCGTCGTCGTCGAGTGCGATCTGACCTGCACCATGCGCAGGTTCGCCTGAAGCGACGGGCACTCGCGGGCGCGCACCATGGCCACGATCCATCCCACGGCAATTGTCGAAGCCGGCGCTGAGCTCGGCGAGACGGTGCGCATCGACGCCTACGCGATCGTGCGCGCGAACGTGCGCATCGACGAGGGCAGCAGCGTCGGTGCGCATTGCGTGCTCGAAGGCCACACCCGCATCGGCCGCGGCAACCGCATCTTCCAGTTCTGCTCGATCGGCGCGGCACCGCAGGACAAGAAATACGCGGGCGAGCCCACCGAGCTGCAGATCGGCGATCGCAACACGATCCGCGAGTTCTGCACCTTCAACCTCGGCACGCTGCAAGACGGCGGCGTGACCCGCATCGGCGACGACAACTGGATCATGGCCTACGTCCACATCGCGCACGATTGCGCAGTGGGCAACCAGACCATCTTCGCCAACAACGCAACCCTGGGCGGGCATGTTCATGTCGGTGACTGGGCCATCATCGGCGGCTTGAGCGGCGTGCACCAGTTCGTCAAGATCGGCGCCCATGCGATGGTCGGTTTCGCCAGCGCCGTGTCGCAAGACGTGCCGCCGTTCATGCTGGTGGACGGCAATCCGCTCGCGGTGCGCGGGTTCAACGTCGAGGGCTTGCGGCGTCGCGGTTTTTCTGCCGCGCGCATCGCCGCCGTGAAACAGATGCACAAGCTGATCTATCGCTCGGGCCTGACGCTGGAAGCGGCGATGGCCGCTTTGCCCGGGATCGCGAGCGGCACACCCGAGGCGGGCATCGACGTGAACCTGATGCTGGGCTTCCTGCGCGCTGCCGCACGTGGCATCGCGCGCTGAGCGGCCCGGCGAATCCGTCTCGGGCACGGCGCAACGGCACAGGCAGCGCAAGATGACCGAGCATCTTCCAGGCCCGCGCATCGCCATGGTCGCCGGCGAAGCGTCGGGTGATTTGTTGGCCTCACTGTTGCTCGGCGGGCTGCGCTCGCGCTGGCCGCAACTTCAAGCCTTCGGCATCGGCGGCCCGAAGATGGCCGAGCTGGGCTTTCAGGCCTGGTGGCCGCATGACAAACTGGCAGTGCGCGGCTATGTGGAAGTGCTGAGCCATTACCGCGAGATCAGTGGCATTCGCAACCAGCTGGCGCAGCGGCTGTTGCGCGAGCCACCCGACCTGTTCATCGGTGTCGACGCGCCCGACTTCAACCTCGACCTCGAGGCGCGGCTCAAGGCCAAGGGCGTGCGCACGGTGCATTTCATCAGCCCATCGGTCTGGGCCTGGCGTGCCGAGCGCATCAAGAAGGTCCACCTGGGCGTCGACCGCATGCTGTGCGTCTTTCCGTTCGAACCGGCGCTGTACGCCAAGCATGGCGTGGCGGCCACGTATGTCGGCCACCCGCTGGCCGATGCGATCCCGCTCGCTGTGCCGCGCGCGCAGGCGCGCGCTGCGTTGGGTATCGCGCAACACGAACAACTGATTGCGCTGTTGCCGGGCAGCCGCAAATCAGAGATTCAATACATCGCGCCGCGCATCTTCGCCGCAGCGCAGACAATGCACCGCGAACGACCCGCGCTGCGCTTCGTGCTTCCGGTCGTGCCCGGCTTGCGCCACGCGATCGAACCCTTGCGCCGCCAACATGCGAACGAAGTGCCGATCGAGTTGCTCGACGCGCGTTCGCACGAGGCACTTGCCGCGTGCGACGTGGCGCTCGTCGCCAGCGGCACGGCCACGCTCGAGACCGCGCTGTTCAAGCGTCCGATGGTGATCTGCTACAGCATGCACGCGCTGAGCTGGCAGATGATGAAGCGCATGAAGCTTCAGCCCTGGGTCGGTTTGCCCAACATTCTGTTGCAGGAGACGGTGGTGCCCGAACTGATTCAGGGCCACGCCACGCCCGAGAAACTGGCGCAAGCCACGCTCGCCTGGCTCGACGATCCGGCAAGAGCCGATGCGCTGGAACAGCGCTTTCACGCGCTGCACCTGCAATTGCGCCGCAACACGGCGAAGGCCGCAACCGATGCGATCGAAGCCCTCCTTGCGCAAGCTGCCGCATGAGCTGGGCGCGGCCGGCCCCGGTCTTTACGCCGGGGTCGACGAAGCCGGCCGCGGGCCACTTGCCGGGCCGGTGGTGGCCGCGGCCGTGATGCTCGACGAGCGCGCCCCGATTCGCGGCTTGAACGACTCGAAGAAATTGAGCCCGCGCGAGCGCGAGCGGCTGTTCGAGGAGATATTGGCCAAGGCCCTGTGCTGCCGCATCGCCAGCGCCAGCGTCGAAGAAATCGACCGCCTGAACATCTTGCAGGCGACTCTGCTCGCGATGCGCCGCGCCGTCGAGGGCCTGCGGCTGCGCCCGCACCTGGTGCTGGTCGACGGCAATCGTGCGCCGCAATTGCACGTGCCGGTGCGCACCATCGTGCAAGGCGACGCCCGGGTGCAGTGCATCGCCGCGGCGTCGATCCTGGCCAAAGTGCACCGCGATCGCCTCTGTGCCGGTTTGCACGAACGCCATCCGCTCTATGGGTTTGACGCTCACAAGGGCTATCCGACCCCGGCGCATCTGGCGGCGCTGCGCGAACACGGGCCCTGCCCGGAACACCGGCGCTCGTTTGCACCCGTGCGCGACGCGGGCTGAGAAGCCCCAGACGGGAAGCGTGAAAGCTGTCAGCATCACCTCGCGCGACAACCCGCTGCTGGTGCGCATGCGCAAGCTGGCGAGCGACCCGCTTGCCTATCGCAAACAAGGACAAATCTGGCTGGAGGGCGAGCACCTTTGTTCCGCCTATGCGGCGCGGGGCGGTGCGATCGCCCAGGCCGTCATCACCCAGACCGCGTGGGACCTGGGCCAAGCCGGCCCGTGCCGGGGCCTGGCCCTGCGCGCCCAGGCCGTGGCGGTGCTGCCCACGGCACTGATGGCCACGCTCAGCAGCCTGGAGTCCAGCCCCGACCTGGCGTTTGCCGTGGCATTCGAAGCGCCATCCGAATTGCAGGCCGGCGTGCCCAGCATCGTGCTCGACCGGGTGCAAGACGCCGGCAATGTGGGCACGATTGTCCGCAGCGCGGCGGCTTTCGGTTTCACCCAGGTCGTGGCCCTCAAAGGCAGCGCCGGCCTGTGGGCGCCCAAGGTGTTGCGTGCGGCGATGGGTGCGCATTTTTCGCTGCGTTTGGTGGAAGGTCTGATGCCGGCCGAGTTGGCGAAGCTGCGCCTGCCCCTGTTGGCCGCCAGCCCGCATGCGACCCTGGCCCTGCACGAAGCAGCACTGCCCTGGCCCTGCGGCTGGGTCTTCGGCCACGAGGGGCAGGGTGTCGCGGCCAGGCTGCAAGCCGCCTGCAGCGAAAGCCTGAGGATTCCCCAGCCGGGTGGCGAAGAGTCTCTCAACGTCGCCATGGCTGCCGCCGTGTGCATGTATGAGTCGATGCGCCAGCGCATGACGGCAGAGGCTGCGGCGCGTGCGTGAAGGGACGGACGCCGCGCAGCGGCGGCCTTGGGGCGGTCTCAAGGAAATGTGGCTTTGCCACTTTCCTTGATCCCCTTGGGGGACGGACGCCGCGCAGCGGCGGCCTTGGGGCAGTCTCACGGAAATGTGGCTTTGCCACTTTGCGTGATCCCCTCGGGGGACGGACGGCGCGCAGCGGCGGCCTAGGGGTGGTTAGTACATCAATCGGTCGGGTCGAATGTCGCGCAGGATCGTCGTCGCAATCTCTTCGATCGACTTGTGCGTCGACGACAGCCAGGCAATGCCGTGGCGCCGCATCATGGCTTCGGCCTGGGCCACCTCGTAGCGGCAGTTCTCCAGCGAGGCGTATTTGCTCTGCGGCCTGCGCTCCTGGCGGATCTGGTGCAGCCGATCGGGTGCGATCGTCAGGCCAAAACACTTGCCCTTGAAGGGGGCCAACGTCGCCGGCAAATGGCCGCGCTCGAAGTCTTCCGGAATCAACGGATAGTTCGCCGCCTTGATGCCATGCTGCATCGCCAGGTACAGCGAGGTGGGCGTCTTGCCGCTGCGACTCACGCCAACCAGAATCACGTCGGCTGCGCCGAGGTTTTTCGCCGACTGGCCGTCGTCGTGGGCGAGCGAAAAGTTGATCGCTTCAATGCGCTCGGTGTATTGCTCGCTCTCGGCCGCGTCGGGGTGGTGCCCGACGCGGTGGTTCGACGTCATGCCGAACTCGGCTTCGAGCGGCTCGATGAAGGTGTTGAACAAGTCCAGCACCAGGGCCTTGCATTGCCCTTTCAGAATGGCAAGCACGTCGGCGTCGACCAAGGTGATGAACACCACCGGGCGCCGGCCTTCGACCTGACCCACATGGTTGATTTCGCGCGCCACCTGGTGCGCCTTGTCGGCGCTGTCGATGAAGGGCCGCCGCACGTGGCGCGGCTTCGCTGAAAACTGGTTCAGGATCGCATTGCCGAAGGTCTCGGCCGTGATGCCGGTGCTGTCGGAGACGAAGAAAACAGTGCGGTCAGACATGCTGGGCATTGCCATCGGGTGTGGCCTCGATGATAGGCAGTTGCTGCCCGCGCCGGCTCGTAGAATCGACCCAGTTCTTGCTTCGCCCCCGCCGTGATCGCACGCGCCCGTTTCTTTCCGCCGCTGCCCTGCAACGCCTGCGTGGGTCGGTTTCGCTCCCTTGAGCCTGGCTCGGGAGCCTTCGGCCGGACCGCACCTGTTTTTCACCCTCTCGGAGCACCTGCATGTTCAACCCCAACCTGGCGACCGCGCTGGTCGTACCGTTTGAGCACCTGAGAATGTCCGACGTCGATGCGGTGGGCGGAAAGAACGCCTCGCTCGGCGAAATGATCAGCCAGTTGGCGGCAACGGGGGTGCGCGTACCCGGCGGTTTTGCGACGACGGCGAATGCGTTCCGGCGCTTCCTTGCGCACGACGGCCTGGCGCAAAAGATCCAGGCGCGGCTGGCCGGGCTCGACACCGACGACACGCGCGCATTGGCCCAAGCCGGCGCGCAGATTCGGCAGTGGATTGCGCAGACACCGTTCCCATCCGACCTCGAAGCCGCGGTTCGGGCCGAATTTGTCAAGTTGTCGGCCGGCTCGCCGCTGGCTTCATTCGCGGTGCGCTCGTCGGCGACCGCTGAAGACCTGCCCGACGCATCGTTCGCCGGCCAGCAGGAAACGTTTCTCAACGTCGTCGGCATTCAAGAAGTGCTGGCCAAGATGAAGCAGGTGTTCGCGAGTCTGTACAACGACCGCGCCATCAGCTACCGCGTGCACAAGGGCTTCGCCCATGCCGACGTGGCGCTGAGCGCCGGCGTGCAGCGCATGGTGCGCTCCGATCTGGGCGCCGCCGGTGTCATGTTCACGATCGATACCGAGAGCGGTTTCACCGACGTCGTGCTCATCACGTCGAGCTACGGCCTGGGTGAAACGGTGGTGCAGGGCAGCGTGAATCCGGATGAGTTCTATGTGCACAAGCCTTCGTTGAGGGCCGGCAAGATGGCGCTGATCCGGCGCAGCCTGGGCTCCAAACTGATACGCATGGAGTTCGCTTCCGAACAGGAGCAGGCCGCGAGCGGCAAGCTGGTGCGAACCGTCGACAACGCTGCCGAGCAGCGCAACCGCTTTTCACTCACCGACGCCGACGTGACCGAACTCGCAACGTGCGCGCTGACGATCGAGGCGCACTACGGCCGTGCCATGGACATCGAGTGGGGCAAAGACGGCGCCGACGCCAAGATCTACATCCTGCAAGCCCGCCCCGAGACGGTGAAGAGCCAGGCCGCCGGCAAGTCTGAAGTGCGCTACAAACTCAAGAGCGCCCAGGACAAGAGCGTGCTTCTCGCCGAAGGCCGAGCCATCGGCCAGAAGATCGGCACCGGCCGGGTTCGGATCGTGCACGCAGCAACCGACATGGAGCGCGTGCAGGCGGGGGACGTGCTCGTCGCCGACATGACGGACCCGAACTGGGAACCGGTGATGAAGCGTGCCGGCGCGATCGTCACGAACCGCGGTGGGCGAACCTGCCACGCGGCGATCATTGCGCGCGAACTCGGCGTGCCGGCGGTGGTGGGCTGCGGCAACGCGACCGAGGTGTTGCGAGACGGCGCTCTGGTCACGGTGGTCTGCTCCGAGGGCGACACCGGCTACATCTACGACGGCCTGCTGGAGGCCGAAGTGAGCGAAGTGGTGCGCGGCGAAATGCCCCCGTGCCCAGTGAAGATCATGATGAACGTGGGCAACCCGCAACTCGCCTTCGAGTTCGCGCAGATGCCCAATGCGGGCGTCGGTCTGGCGCGGCTCGAGTTCATCATCAACAACAACATCGGCGTGCATCCACGCGCGATTCTCGATTACCCGAACATTGACCTGGACCTGAAAAAAGCCGTCGAGAGCGTGGCGCGTGGCCATGCCTCGCCGCGCGCGTTCTACGTCGACAAGCTGGCCGAGGGCATCGCGACGATCGCCGCGGCGTTCTGGCCGAAGCCGGTGATCGTGCGCCTGTCCGACTTCAAGAGCAACGAATACCGCAAGCTGATCGGCGGCTCGCGCTACGAGCCCGAAGAAGAAAACCCGATGCTCGGCTTTCGCGGCGCGTCGCGCTACATCAGCAAGGGCTTCGGCGAAGCCTTCGCGATGGAATGCGAAGCGCTGCGCCGTGTGCGCGGCGACATGGGCCTGACAAACGTGCAAGTGATGGTGCCGTTCGTGCGCACCTTGGGTCAGGCCAGCAGCGTGGTGCAGATGCTTGCCGAGCGCGGCCTGAAGCGCGCCAGCGACGGCGGCCAGGACGGCCTGAAGATCATCATGATGTGCGAAGTGCCGAGCAACGCGATCCTGGCGGAGCAGTTCCTCGAGCACTTCGACGGCATGTCGATCGGCTCGAACGACCTGACGCAGCTCACGCTCGGGCTCGATCGCGACTCAGGCCTGGAGCTGCTGGCGAAAGACTTCGACGAGCGCGACCCTGCCGTCAAGGCATTGATTTCGCGCGCGATCAAGGCCTGCCTCGCGAAGGGCAAGTACATCGGCATCTGCGGCCAGGGGCCGAGTGATCACCCCGACTTCGCCGACTGGCTGGCGCGGGAAGGCATTGCGTCGATGTCGCTCAATCCCGATAGCGTGGTCGCGACATGGAACAGGCTGGCGCTGCGCTGAACCTAGAAACCGCAGTTGGACGCGCCCGAGTGGGCCGCGCTGCGGTGCGCTGGCAAGGCGCGACGACGCGGTGGGCTCATGCCCGCGAGGCTGAGCCCGGACACAGACAGTCCTGTGGACTGGCTGTGCCTGGCGAAGGGCCAAGCCCCCGGCTTGGCGCGGCCTGCAAGGTGGAGCAACGCCGCCAGCGTGCCGCA
>JAEMQF010000013.1 GCA_022758925.1 Burkholderiales bacterium
GCGGCGATCGAAGCCGTGACCGCCGATCCACGACTCCACACCCGCGATCTGGGCGGCACGGCGACGACGCTTCAGGTCACGGCGGCGCTGTGCGCGTGGCTGCGGGCGAACCCGCTGCTTCGCGCCGCGGCTTGAGCCCGACAATCGCAAGCACTCGCAGGACAAACCCGATGCAGCCGAACCTCATCACCACGCTCGTCCTGGCCGTTGCCGCGCTGGCGGCAGCGCCGGCCCAGGCCCAGCCCTGCCCGGACAAGAGCCTGATGTACTGGCAGGCCTTCCCGCCGGGCGGCGAGTCGGACCTGTCGGCGCGGCACCAGCAAATCGTGCTGAAGAAAAAATGCCCGGCGATCGACACCGTCATCCAGTACAAGGCCGGCGCCGGCGGCGCGCTGTTGTGGAGCACGCTGAACACGCTGCCCGGTGACGGCGTGAACATCGCCGGCGTGAACCTGCCGCACATGGTGCTGCAACCGATGGAAGGTCAGGTTCAATACAAGACGGAAGACGTGACGCCTGTGTTCTGGTTCCACTACACGCCCGACGCGCTGGTGGTGCCCGACGCCAGCCCCTTGAAGACCTTTGCCGACTTCGTGAAGGCGGCAAGGGCGCAGCCGGAGAGGCTCAACCTCGGCGGCTCGGGCTTGAATTCAGCGAACCACGCCGCGCACCAGCGTTTGAACCAGGCCTTCGGCGTGAAGACCACTTACGTGCCGTTCAAAGGGACGGGTGACATGACGATGGCGGTGCTCGGCGGCCATGTCGACGGCAGCATGACGTACACCGCGTTCGCGATCAACAACAAGGGCAAGGTGCGCGCGCTCGCGGTGGCGATGGATGCGCGCCACGCGCTGCTGCCCGACGTGCCCACGTTCAAGGAACTCGGCGTCGACTGGGTCGACGGCGCGTACCGCGGCATCGGCGTGCCGAAGTCGACGCCGCCCGAAGCGCGCAAGCGCCTGTCGGACCTCTGGGCCGCGCTCAACGCCGAGCCCGAGATGAAGGAACTCGCCGCGAAGAGTGGCTTCGAGCTCGTCAACGTCGGCGTGCCGCAAATGGACGCGTTCATGAAGGAGCGCATCAAGGTCTACACCGACGTCGGCCGGCAGATGGGCTTGGGGAAATAGTTCGCGCTCGGCGTTTGGGGCCGGCCGACTTCGGCCAACAGCGGCCGCCAGCAAGTTCCGGCATTTTTCGGCATCTCGCGCTACCACGCAGCCTTGCGTGAGCAAGCTTGAATCTATCCTCACGCTTGCTCACACTCTGTAGCGTCCGGTGCGCCGATCATGGCCACCCATGTCGCTCAGGTACGTTGAATGGGCGCAACCGCTACTGCCCAAGAGGTGCCTATGTCATGGATGGTTTTCCCCGGTAATCCCGCGCTGTCGGCGCTCGTGCTGGCTCCGATCGTGATCGCCATGCTGTACTTCGCGCGCGATCACATGCATGGCTTGTTGTCGAGCTTGACCCGCCTGCCGTCGGGCAGCCTGCGGATGGGCGCCAAGTGGCTGTCGAGCGCGGCCGACACCATGCGCGAGCGCAACAAGATTGTCTTGATTTCCCAGGCGCGCAACGCTGTCGAGATTGAAATCGAGCGCGAGCTCGAGCGCGTTTCGGTGACGGTGCAGCGCGACCTGGCTGGCTACCCCGTCTTGCAGCGCCGGCTGCTGGATGAACTCACCCGCGTCGAAGACGACTACAAGAAGTGCGGCGTGGTTCCGCCGCCGCCGGCCGACTGGATGGCAGCCACCGAGACCATCGCCGAAGTCACCAAGTCGGGCGGCCCGTTGGCGCAGAAGATCCTCGAAGACATTTCCACGGCGGTGGGTCCGATCTACGAGAAGGTCGTCAGCGAGTTCCGGAGCCAATACGAAGATCGGCACAAGATCCTGTCCGGGTGCGTGTCGTATTGGCGCTCACTCGGGGAGACTCTTCCGAAATTGGAGAACAAGGTCTCCAACATCCAGGACAGTGCGCTGCGCCTCGACGGGCTGATGGAAAAATACGAGCAGATCCGCAAGTCGACCGAGAAGATCGAGCACTCGCTCACCGCCTCGGCGTCGAGCCAGTTCGTGATTGCCTCCTTGGTCGTCTTGATCGCCCTGGGCGGCGCGTTGGTCAACTTCTTTCTCATTCAGCGCCCGATGGCGGCGATGGTCGGCTCCGGCGAATACATCATCGGCAATCTCGAGGCCTCGCACGTCGGCGCGCTCGTCATCATCCTGATCGAGTCGGCGATGGGGCTGTTCCTGCTCGAAACGCTGCGCATCACGCACTTGTTTCCCGGCATCAACACCATGCCCGACAATATGCGCCAGAAGCTGGCCTGGGTCTTCTTCACGATCCTGCTGATCCTGGCCGGGATCGAGGTTGGGCTGGCGGTGATGCGCGATCAGATCATCCTCGCTGATCTCGCGTTCAAGCGCGATCTCGGATCCGCGCACGGGAAGGTGGTCGCCACGGCCGCCGCCGAGCTGGGCTGGATGCAGAAGGTGCCGGTCGCCGGGCAGATGATTCTGGGCTTCATCTTGCCGTTCGCACTCGCCTTCGTCGGGTTGCCGTTCGAATACTTCATCCACTCGGGGCGCACCGTGCTCGGGGCCTTGCTCGTGTTCCTGCTGCGCGCGCTGAGTTTCGTGATGCGCATCACCTCCAACCTTCTGCGGCAGACCGGCAAGGTGCTGTCAATGGTGTTCGACGTCCTCATCTTCCTGCCTCTTGGCGTCGAGCGGCTGATCAAGGCACGCGGTGCCGGTGCGTCGGGCACGCCGGCGGCGCGCACCCCGGTGCGCGCGCCATGAGCACGCCAACGCCAACCCCTTGCGTCGACCGCCCGCAGGGCCGGCAAGCGGACCGTTCGTGGCCATGGGCTCGGCCCAAACTTGGCGCGGCCGGGCGTTCCTTTGCGCGCCGCACGCCGGGCCATTTGCTGGCGGGACTCGCGATTGCCCTGTTCGCCTCGGGCTGCGGCAGCGAAGGCGGCAGCGGCCACCGCGCCGTCTACATGCTGCTCGACACCTCGGGCACCTATGCCAAGGAAGTCGACAAGGCGCAAGTGATCGTGAACTGGCTGATCGGCACGCTCAACCCGGGTGACACCTTCGCGCTGGCGCGCATCAGCAGCCGGTCCTTCAACGAGAAGGACATCATGGCGAGAGCGACATTCACCAAAGACCCGATGGAAGTGAACCGTCAGAAGAAGATGCTGCGCGACGAGCTCTCTCATCTGCGCGCACTGACCAAGCACAGCAGCGCCTACACCGACATCACCGGCGGCCTGCTGCAGGCGACTGAGTTCCTGGCCGAAACCGGCGCGGGCCGCAAGACGATCCTGATCTTTTCCGACATGGAGGAAGAGCTCGACAGGCAGGTCAAGCGCGATGCACCACTCAACCTGAAAGGAATTCGTGTCGTCGGGCTCAACGTCATCAAACTCGCCACCGACAACGCCGACCCATCGCGCTACGTGAACCGCATGAATGCTTGGGAAAAGCGCTTCATTGCCGGCGGCGCAACGAGTTGGAAGGTCGTCAACGACCTCGATCACCTGGAACGCATTTTCCGAGACTGAGCCGCCGAAGCGAGGCGCCTGTGCAACTGCGCAGCGCAGGCGGCTCTGCTCAGGCCCACGCTGCCACACTCGCAGCGGCTGCGCGCCGGCCTGAGCCGCCGAAGCGTTGCGCCTGTGCAGGGTGCGCAGGCGGATGACACGCATCATCGCGAAGTCGCATGGATCGAAAGTCGCGGTTCCGGCGCTGGCCGGCAATGGAAACGGGCGGCTCGGGCATGATTGCCGCTGTTGCAGACCCATTCGAACCGCGAGGCGCCATGAACCACAGCCCCGAGACTCAATGCGCGCAAGGCGCACGCCGCCTGCACGCCGACCCCCAGGCCGATTCGGCGATCGTGCCGCCGATCGTCTACAGCGCCACATTCGGCGCGGCCGACGCGCAGGACTTTGCGCAGATGGCGAGCCAGCCGCGCCACAGCCGCTACTACACGCGCTACGGCAATCCGCTGCACGAACAGGTTGCGGCGCAGTTGGTGGCGCTCGAAGGCGTTGCCGACGGCTCGCACGACGCTCTCGTCACCGCGTCGGGAATGGGCGCGATCAGCCTGGTGCTGCTGGGCTTGCTGAAGGCGGGCGATCATGTGATCGCCCAGGGCAATCACTACATGGGCAGTGCGAAGCATTTTTCGGAACTGCTGCCGCGCTTCGGCGTGCGCTGCAGCCTTGTCGACCAGACCGACCTGCGCGCGTGGGAGCGCGCTTTCGAGCCCGAGACGCGGCTCGTGATGACGGAAACCCCCGTGAACCCGACCTGCGCCCTCACCGACCTCGGCGCGGTGGCGGCGCGCGCACGCGCGCATGGCGCACTGAGCGTGTGCGACAACACCTTCGCCTGCCCGATCAACCAGCAGCCGCTTGCGCACGGCATCGATATCGTGGTGCACAGCGCGACCAAGTACCTCGGCGGCCACCACGACCTCACCGCAGGTGCCGTGATCGCGCCCAAAGACCTGATCGACGAGTTGTGGAAAACCCAGATTTGCCTCGGCGCGACGCTGAGCCCGATGGACGCCTGGCTGCTGCTGCGCGGCATGCGCACGCTGGCACTGCGCGTGCGCCAGCACAACGCGAGTGCGCTCACGCTCGCCAGCTGGCTGGAACAGCAGCCGCAGGTCGAACGCGTGTTCTATCCAGGCCTGGTATCGCACCCGCAGCACACCTTGGCGAAGGCACAGATGAAGGGTTTCGGCGGCGTCATGAACATCGCCATCAAAGGCGGCTATGCCGCCGCAAGCCGTTTCGTGCATGCGCTGCAGCTGCCACGGCAGGCGGTCAGCCTGGGCGGCGTGGAAAGCCTGGTCGTGCATGCCGCGGCAATGTGGCGGGGCACGATGAACGACGCGCAGATGCAAGTCTGCGGCATCGCGCCGAACGGCGTGCGCTTGTCGGTGGGCATCGAAGGCGTGCAGGACCTGCAGGCGGACTTGGCGCAAGCACTCGCCGCAGCCTGAACGTCGCGTGCGCGCTGCGGGGGCCTTCAACCGCGCGCCAAGGGAAAACGTGGAAGGTGCCGAATCGATTGCGACGCTGAAGGCAAAGCTGTGGCGTGCTCCGCACCCGACGCCGGCGAGGACGGCCTGACCGGCCCCACCGCAGCTCGTCAACGCCAGGAGCCTGGGCGGCAGAAAGCGGCCCCAGCTCCTAGCCAACCGCGGCCGCAACCCGGCTCGGCGCAGGCTCGCTTGGCAGCCAGGCGACGATGGCCGCAGTGCACGCCGCGATACCGGCCATCACGAGCATCAAGGTGCTGAAGCCCCCCGCCTTCACCAACGGTCCGAGCAGCCACACCGCGGCCGAGCTGATGCCGATCGACACCGTCAGGCGCATGCCGGCGACGCGCGAGCGCATGCGGTCGTCGACGTAGCGCACGATCATCGCGTCGGTGAACGGAATTGCGCCGAAGATCAGGATCATGACGCCGGCGAGCAAGGCATACAGCCACCAGCCCTGTGCCTGCGCGGCGAGCGCGAGCAGGGGCACCTGGCCCATGGCGATCGTCAGGTACAGGCGCTTCATCGGCATGCGGTCAATCAGACGGCCCACCACCACCTGGGCGGTCGAGGCCAGCGCATAGACAGCGGCAAGCAGAGCGCCCAGCAGCGCCGGGTCTTCGACCACGCCGCGCATGCGCTCAGTGAGCAACTGGCCGTTGCCGTTGGTTGTGAGATTGAACAGCAAGCTCGCCGTGACGGCTGCCGCCGTCATCACGGCGAACACGCGTGCCAACACCGC
>JAEMQF010000377.1 GCA_022758925.1 Burkholderiales bacterium
CCCCCCGGGGGGACGACGCGAAGCGTCAAGGGGGCCGCATGAGCGCGCGCCGCGGTTTCAGCATTGCCGCGCTGCTCGCGGCGCTGGTCGGCGCTGCCGCGGCAGCCGGGCCCGCGCCGGGCGCGACAGCCGCAGCATCCGCCGCCGCGCCGGCGCCGACGTTAGCACCGACACCCGCGGGCATGACCGCGCGCGCGATCTTCGCCGGCGGCTGCTTCTGGTGTGTCGAAGCCGATTTCGACAAGATCGACGGCGTGCTCGGCACGACCTCGGGTTACAGCGGCGGCACGCTTGCGAATCCGACCTACGAACAGGTATCGGCCAAGCACACCGGCCACGCCGAAGTCGTGGAAGTGGTGTTCGACCCGGCGCGCGTGAGCTACGCCAAACTCGTTGAACACTTCTGGCGCAGCATCGACCCAACGACGAAAGACCGCCAGTTCTGCGATGCAGGTTCGCCCTACCGCACTGCAATCTACACGCTGGATGACGCGCAGTTGAAGACGGCACTCGCGTCGCGCGCAGCGCTCGAAAAGAGCAAGCCGTTCAAGGATCCGGTCGTGACCGAGATCGTGCCGGCGGGCGCGTTCTACCCGGCCGAGGCCTACCACCAGGACTACTACAAGAAGAACCCGGTCCGCTACCAGTACTACCGCAGCGGCTGCGGGCGCGACGCGCGGCTCAAACAACTCTGGGGCGGCGCGGCAGCGCAGTAGGCACGCCGCTGGCCAGGGGCGCGTTGCGCCGCGCGGCGTGGCGCACAGGGAGCCGGCAATCACGAGTGGCGCCGCAATTCGCCCCGCAGCGGGCTTGAGCCCGAGCCCGAGCCCGACAGGCTTCTAGACCTCGAGCCACTCCTTGCGCACCGCGTCGTTCGCCTTGAGGGCCTGCGCCGTGCCCTCGAACACGACGCGGCCGTGCCCCATCACGTACAGGCGCTTGGAAATGCGCAACGCGATCGTCAACTTCTGTTCGACGAGCAGGATCGATACGCCGCGCGACGCAATGCGTTCGAGCAGGTCAGCCACGAGTTCCACCATCTTCGGCGCCAGGCCCTCGGTGGGCTCGTCGATCATCATCAGGTCCGGATCCCCCATCAGGGTGCGGCAAATCGTCAGCATTTGCTGCTCGCCGCCTGACAGAACCCCGCCGGGAGTGTCAGCACGCTCCTGCAAGCGCGGGAACAGCTCGAACATGTCGCGCATGCGCCAGCGCCCGACTTCGCGCGTGGACTTCATGCCAAGCAGCAGGTTCTCGCGCACCGTGAGCTGCGGGAAGATGTCGCGGTTTTCGGGCACGTAGCCGAGCCCGCAGCGCGCCACCTGATGCGGCTTGAGGGCGCCGATTTCGCGGCCCTTGAAGCGGACAGAACCGGTGCGCTCGACCTCGCCCATGATGGCCTTGATCGTCGTCGAGCGGCCGACGCCGTTGCGCCCGAGCAGCGACACGATGTCGCCCTCGCCGACGCGGAAGTCCACGCCCTGCAGGATGTGGCTCTTGCCGTAGTAGGCGTGCAGGTCACGCACTTCAAGCATGCTCGGCCTCCGCGCTGGCGCTGCCCAGGTAGGCTTCCTGCACCGCCGCATTCGCGCGTATCTTCGCCGGCGTGTCGGTCGCGATCACCTGGCCGTACACCAGCACCGAGATGCGGTCGGCGAGGTCGAAGACGACGCTCATGTCGTGCTCCACGATCACCAGCGTCTTGCCTTCACTGACCTTGCGGATCAACGCCACCGCGTGTTCGGTCTCGGAGCGGCTCATGCCGGCAGTCGGCTCGTCGAGCATGATCACGCCGGCACCGCCGGCGATCGTGATGCCGATCTCCAGCGCCCTCTGTTCGGCATAGGACAACAGCGCCGCCGGCACCGAGCGCCGCGACCCGAGGTTGATCTGCTCCAGGATCGCCTCGGTGCGTTCGCGCGCGTCCTGGGCGCGCTCGATCATGTGCCAGAACGAATAGCGGTAGCCAAGCGACCAGAGCACGCCGCAGCGGATGTTCTCGAAAACCGTCAGCCGCGGAAAGATGTTCGTGACCTGGAAGCTGCGCGAAAGACCACGGCGGTTGATCAGGTAGGGCGCCAGTCCGGTCACATCTTCCTGGTTCAGTTTCACCTGCCCCGTCGTCACCGGAAAACGCCCGCTGATCAGGTGGAACAGCGTCGACTTGCCCGCGCCGTTGGGCCCGATGATGGCGTGGCGCTCGCCCTGGTGAACATCGAGGTTCACGCCGCGAATGATGGGCGTGGCGCCGAAGCTCTTGTGCAGGTCGATGAGTTGCAGTGCGCAAGCGCTCATGGCTGACTCATCGGCTTCGCAGGCGTTGCGCCTCTTGGGCGGCGGCGTGATAGGCGTCGGACACTCCCGGCATGACGCGTCGAAGCGCCCAGATGCCGGCGCCGAACAGCAACACGATCAGCCCCCAGACCAGGGGCGACTTGGCGTCGTAGCTGACCCAGAACACCCGCATCGCCGAGCCTTCAACGGCCTTCACCAGCAGGTGATGCGCGGTTTCGACCAGCAGCACGACTGCGGCGGCCAACATCACGACCGGCGGCGCCGCCCTGGCATAGGCCGGCCCGATGCGTTTCAGCAGTCCGGCAGCGAGCAGCGGCTGGTGCATCAGCAACAGCCCGCCCAAGCCCCAGGGTGCATACATCACGACGACGACGAACATCAGACCGACGTAGAGCGACCAGGCGCCGGTGTAGTCAGACAAGGAGATCTGCAGCGCCGTCATCAGCACCGCGCCGATGATCGGGCCGATGAAGAACGCGACGCCGCCGATGTAGGCCATCAACAAGACATAGCCTGAAGGAACAGCGCCGACGATGCTCGAGGTCACGATCTCGTAGTGGATCGCGGCCAGGCCGCCGGCGACACCGGCGAAGAAGCCCGACGCGCAGAACGCGATGAAGCGCACCATCTGTGTGCTGTAGCCGATGAATTCGGCGCGCTCGGGGTTCTCGCGCACCGCATTGCACATGCGCCCAAGGGGTGTGCGTGTAAAGGCGTACATCGCCGCCATGCACAGCAGGCACCACGCAGCGATCAGGTAGTAGACCTGGATCTGCGGCCCGAAGCTGATGCCGAACAGACGCAACGTCGAGGTGCGGCTTGTCGATATTCCGCCTTCGCCACCGAAGAAGCCGCGCAGAATCAGCGAGCACGCCGCCACCAGCTCGCCGATGCCGAGCGAGATCATCGCGAACGCCGTGCCGGCGCGCTTCGTCGAAACCCAGCCGAAGATGATGGCAAAGCTGAGGCCGGCCAGGCCGCCGACCAGGGGCAATACCGGCAGCGGGACCGGCCACTTGCCGGAACCGATCACGTTCAGAGCGTGCGCTGTCAGGAAGCCGCCGAGGCCGTAGTACACGGCGTGACCGAACGACAACATGCCGGTCTGCCCCAGCAGCATGTTGTACGACAAGGCGAAGATGATCGCAAAGCCCATCAGGCTCATCATCGTGATCGACGCGCCGCTGGAAAAGACGAGCGGCAGCGCCACCATCACGAGGGCGGCGGCGGCCCACAGCAACAAATGCCGATGCCGCTCTGCGATCATGTGTCCCGATCCCCCATCAAGCCTTTGGGACGGAAGATCAGCACCAGCACCAGCAGCAGGTAAGGAATGATCGGAGCCACCTGTGCCACCGTGGCCATCCACAGGTCGCCCCCCATCGATTCACGCGTGACCGTGAACCCGAAGCGCGCCAGGACATCAGCCAACGAGACGTTCAGCGCCACCGCGAACGTCTGGATCATGCCGATCAACAGCGAGGCCACAAACGCGCCCTGCAGTGAGCCGAGGCCACCGACGACGACGACGACGAACAGGATCGGCCCGAGCGAAGCCGCCATCGCCGGTTGCGTCACGAGCGCCGGCCCGGCGATCACGCCGGCCAGCGCTGCCAGCCCACAGCCGACGCCGAACACGAGCATGAACACGAGCGGAACGTTGTGCCCCAGGGCCCCCACCATGTTCGGGTGCGCCAGCGCAGCGCGAATGATGAGGCCGACGCGGGTGCGCGTCAGCAGCAGCAACAAACCGATGAACACCGCCACCGACATCAGCAGCATGAACATGCGAAACGCCGGGTAGGTGGTCGCGAACAGCGTGAACGCCGAGAAGTTGAGCAACTCAGGCACCCGGTAGTCGACCGGGATCCTGCCCCAGATCATCTGCACCAGTTCTTCGATGATGAAGGCCAGGCCGAAGGTGAACAGCAACTCGGCGACGTGACCGTGTTTGTGGACCCGGCGCAGGCCATAGCGTTCAACCAGCGCACCGATCACGCCGACGAGCAGCGGCGCGAGCACCAGGCCGGGCCAATAGCCGACATAGACGCTGATCTGGAAGCCGAAGTACGCGCCCAGCATGTAGAAGCTGGCGTGGGCGAAATTGAGCACACCCATCATGCTGAAGATCAGCGTCAGGCCGCTCGCCAGCAGGAACAACAGCATGCCGTAGAGCAAGCCGTTGAGCGAGGAGAAGATGATCAGTTCGAGCATGGGCAGAAGGCCAGCGGTGCGCGGAACTCAAGACAAAGGCGGGCCGCGTGCGGGCGGCCCGGAACGTTGCTGTCGCGGCGACGCAGCCCTCAACTCGGCACGTTCATCTTGCACGTCGTCGGGATCACGGTGTCCTGTGCCTTGATCACGCCGACCGTCTTCCAGCCCCAGCCGGTCTTCTCTTCGTCGTATTTCGTTCCCGCACCGAAGGACGAGATGTACATGTCCTGGAACAGCGAGTGGTCGCTTGCGCGCATGAAGGTCTCGCCACCGATGGAATTCTTGTATTTCATGTCGGCCAGCGCCGCGGCCACCTTCTTCGGCTCAGCAGACTTGGCCTTGTTCAGCGCGTCGGCGAACATGTCCATCTGGTTCTTCATGCGCAGGTACCACCAGCCCTGGCCGCTCGCGCCACCGTACTTTTTCAGGAAGCTGTCGGCGAAGGCTTCCATCTCCGGCGAGGGAACATTCGTGTGCCATTCACTGATCTGGTAGACGCGGTGGTCAAGACCCGTCTGCTTGATGGCCGTCGGCCCGCCTGCTCCACCCGCGTAATAGGTGTACCAGTTGACCTGCAAGCCGGAATCGGCCGCCGCCTTGAGCAGCAACGACATGTCATTGCCCCAGTTGCCGGTGATCACGGAATCGGCGCCCGAGGCCTTGATCTTGGCAATGTAGGGCGCGAAGTCGGTGATCTTGAGCAGCGGGTGCAACTCATCACCCACGATCTGGACGTCGGGGCGCTTCGCCTTGAGCATCGAATTCGCCGCACCGCGCACCGCATGGCCGAAGGAGTAGTCCTGGCCGATGATGTAGACCTTCTTGATGTCTTTCTTGTCCGTCATGAAGTTGGTCAGTGCGGCCATCTTGATGTCGGAATTGGCGTCCCAGCGGAAATGCCAGAAGCTGCACTTGTCGTTGGTCAGCACCGGGTCGACCGCGGCGTAGTTGAAGAACAGCACTTCCTTGCCGGGGTTGCGCTCGTTGTACTTGGAAACGAACTCCGAGATCGCGATTGCCGCGCCCGAGCCGTTGCCCTGTGTCATGAAGCGCACGCCGGCATCGATCGCCTTTTGCACCTGCACCAGGCTTTCCTGGGGGCTGCCCTTGTTGTCGTAGGCGACGGCCTCGAGCTTCTGGCCACCGAGCACGCCGCCCCTGGCGTTGATGCCCTCAACCAGGAAGTTGAGGTGCTTCAAGCCATGTTCGCCGATCGTCGCCGCACCCCCCGACAACGGGTCGATGTAGGCGATCTTGATCTGCGCTTGCACCGCCACCGACGCCATCGTCAGCGCGAAGGCAGCCGCCCAAGCATGAATTCTTCGCACGTGTTTCATTGATGCACTCCTATGGGTGAACCCAGGTAAGCCGAACCATAGCCGATCCGAACCGGCCCGCGCTTCAGGGACTACCCGCAAGTGCAGCCCCTGGCGCCCAACGTACACTGCGCCCCGAAGGCAATCGAACCTCCCCAGGAGGCAGTCATCGAAGCGACAGCAGGCAGTGCCTTGTTGCGAGTAGAGAAAGTCGGCGTGCGCTTCGGCGGCATCGTCGCGCTCGATGATGTTTCGTTCGAGGTTCCCGCGGGTGCCATCGTCGGCCTGATCGGCCCGAATGGCGCCGGCAAGACGACGCTCTTCAACTGCCTGTCGCGCCTGTACCAATGTGGCAGCGGCGACATCTTTTTCGACGGCGGCTCGCTGCTTCGGATCCCACGCCACCGCATCGCCGCAGTTGGCATCGGCCGCACGTTTCAGAACCTCGCGCTGTTTCGCAGCATGACGGTGTTCGACAACGTCATGGTGGGCCACCACAGCCGCACCCGCACCGGATTCTTCTTCAACGCGCTGCGCTTGCCTGCCGTCGTTCGCGAGGAGGCCCTCACGCATGAGAAGGCGCAGGCGCTGCTGCGCCTGCTCGACCTGGAATCCGTGGCGCACTCGCGCGTCGCCGACCTGCCCTTCGGCACCCAAAAGCGCGTCGAACTGGCCCGCGCGCTGGCCTGCGGCCCGAAGCTGCTGCTGCTCGATGAGCCGGCGAGCGGCTTGAATCACGAGGAGGTGGGCGCTTTGGGTCAGTTGATCCGCGACATCCGCGCTTCGCTCAAACTCACGGTGCTGCTCGTCGAGCACCACATGAGCCTGGTGATGAGCATTTCCGACCGCGTCGTGGCGCTGAACTTCGGCAAGAAGATCGCCGAAGGCACACCCGCCGAAGTGCAGCGCCATCCCGAGTTGATCCAGGCCTATCTCGGCGGCGCCGCCTGATTCCCTCGGCAGCCGTTGTCAAGAAAGAAACCGGTGCCATTCCTGGAAGCGATCAAGCTGCATGCCGCGTACGGCCAGACGCGCGTCTTGCACGGCATGAACTTCAGCATCGAAGAGGGGCGAATCACGACCCTGCTCGGCGCCAACGGTGCCGGCAAGACGACCACGCTGCGTGCGCTGTGCGCCATGGTGCGCACCGAGGGCGAGATCCGTTTCGCAGGCCGGCGCATCGACGGCCGCGCCACCGAAGACATCGTGCGCCTGGGCATCGCGCATGTGCCCGATGGCCGCGGCACCTTCACGAATCTCAGCACCGAAGAGAACTTGCGCCTGGGCGCCTACACGCGCAAAGACCGCGACGCCGTCGAGGCCGATCTGGAGCGCATGTTCGGCTACTTCCCGCGCCTCAAGGAACGCCGCGCGCAGCAGGCCGGCACGCTTTCCGGCGGCGAGCAGCAGATGCTCGCGGTATCGCGCGCAATGATGTTGCGGCCCAAGCTGATGCTGCTCGACGAACCGTCGTTCGGCCTGGCGCCGCTGATCGTCAGGGAGCTGTTCGGTATTCTGCGCGCAGTGAATCAGGCCGAGCACGTGAGCATGCTGCTGGTCGAACAAAACGCGGCGATGGCGCTCGATCTGGCCAGCCACGCGTACGTGATCGAAACCGGCCGCGTGGTGCTTTCCGGCTCCGCCGACGACATCCGGCGCGATGACGCCGTGCGCCGCTCCTACCTCGGTTATTAGGGGAACACTTGAACGCCTTCCTGCATCAGGTCCTGGCCGGCCTCGCCACAGGCGGCATCTATGCCAGCCTCGCTCTCGCGCTGGTCATGATTTACCAGGCGACGCATCTGGTGAACTTCGCTCAAGGCGAGCTCGCGATGTTCGCGACCTATTTTGCGTGGATGCTGGTCAACGCCGGCGTGCCGTACTGGCCGGCGTTTTTTCTCACCGTCGTCTTCGCCTTCCTGCTCGGGGTCTTGATCGAGCGGGTCGTGATCCGGCCGGTGGAGAACGCACCGGTGCTTGCTGTGGTCGTCGTCTTCATCGCCTTGCTCTTTATCCTGAACAGCGTCACCGGCTGGATTTTCAGCTACACGATCAAGACCTTTCCCAGCCCGTTCCCGAACGCGCTTGGCATCGGCAAGTTCATGTCGCCGCATGAAGTGGGCGCGATCGGCGTCACGCTCATCGTGCTCGCGCTGCTCTACCTGTTCTTCCGATTCACGCCCCTCGGCCTGGCGATGCGCGCCGCGGCGCAGAACCCGGAGTCGAGCCGGCTCGTCGGCATTCGCGTCGGCTGGATGCTCGCGCTCGGTTGGGGCCTGGCGGCGGCGATCGGGTCGGTCGCCGGAATGATGGTCGCGCCCATCGTCTTCCTCGACCCGAACATGATGGGCGGGGTCTTGCTGTATGCGTTCGCCGCGGCGCTGGTGGGCGGCATCGACAATCCGGCAGGCGCGGTGTTCGGCGGCTTTCTGGTCGGCGTGCTGGAGAACGTTCTCGGTGCCTTCGTCATCGGCAACGAACTCAAACTCGCGGTCGCGTTGGTCTTGATCATCGGCGTTCTCGTCGTCAAGCCTTCGGGCTTTTTCGGCAAGGTTCACGTGACGCGGGTATGAACACGCCGGGCCGCCCCAAGTGTTCATGCCCCCGCTCGGCGGGGCCGCGCGAAGCGCGTGGGGTGCACCAATGAACACGCCGGGCCGCCCCAAGTGTTCATGCCCCCGCTCGGCGGGGCCGCGCGAAGCGCGTGGGGTGCACCAATGAACACGCTGGGCCGCCAGCGGCCAGAGGCCGCTGTCCTTCGACAGGCGATGAACCGTCCTCAGGACGGTTCATCGTCCGGTCTCAGCCCCGAGTGTTCATGCCCCCGCTCGGCGGGGCCGCGCGAAGCGCGTGGGGTGCGCCAATGAACAAACGCCAAGTGATCGTCCTGGCGCTGGTGCTGCTCGCGGCCTGCGCTCTGCCTTTCCTCGTCAGCAACTACCGCACTTTCCAGTTCACGCTGGTGTTGGTGTACTCGATCGCGCTGCTCGGGCTGAACATCCTGACCGGCTACAACGGCCAGATCTCGCTCGGCCATGGCGCGTTCTACGCCATCGGCGCCTACTGCGCAGCGATGCTGATCGACAAGTTCGGCGTGCCGTATTGGGCGACACTGCCTGCCGCGGGCGCGGTCTGCCTGGTGGCCGGGTTCCTGTTCGGCTTGCCCGCGCTGCGCCTGGAGGGCCTGTACCTGGCGCTCGCCACTTTTGCGCTGGGCGTCTCGCTGCCGCAGCTGCTCAAGTACCACCATTTCGAAAAGTGGACCGGCGGTGTCCAAGGCATCGTCATCGCCAAACCCGAAGCCCCCTTCGGCTTGCCGCTCAATCCCGACCGGTGGCTCTACTTCTTCACGCTCGCGGTGGCGCTGTTGATGTTTCTGCTCGCCTGGAACCTGCTGCGCGGCCGCGTCGGCCGCGCCTTGGTCGCGATTCGCGACAACCATGTCGCGGCCGAAGCGATGGGCGTGAACACTTCGATCTACAAGTCGCTCGCGTTCGGCGTCTCGGCGATGTATACCGGCGTCGCCGGCGCGCTCGGCGCGATCGCGATCCAGTTCGTCGCGCCCGACAGCTTCAATATCTTCCTGTCGATCACGTTGCTGGTGGGCATCGTCATCGGCGGGCTGGCGTCGATCTCGGGCGCGATCTACGGCGCGCTGTTCATCCAGTTCATTCCCAACATCGCCGACGACATCTCGAAAGCCGCCCCCTGGACGATCTTCGGGCTGTTCCTGATCGCCAGCGTCTACGTCATGCCGGCAGGCTTTGCCGGTGCGATACGCATGGGCATGGCGCGGTTTCGGCGAAAGGGGCAAACTAGCTGATTCCAGCGCAGTCGCCGCCGGGGTGCCTCAAGGCGCGCTGGTGGCCCACAAGGAGATCATGATGAATTTCAAACTCGTTTCGCTCGCGGCCATCCTCGCCGCCGCGCTTGCATCGCCCGCGGCATTCGCACAAAAGAAATATGACCCGGGAGCGTCCGACACCGAAATCAAGATCGGCAACACCAACCCGTACAGCGGGCCGGCTTCGGCCTACGGCACGATCGGCAAGTCGATCGCCGCCTATTTCAAGATGATCAATGAGCAGGGCGGCGTCAACGGCCGCAAGATCACCTTCATCTCCTACGACGACGGCTACAGCCCGCCGAAGACAGTCGAGATGGTGCGCAAACTTGTCGAGCAGGACGAGGTGCTGTTCATTTTCCAGACCCTTGGCACGCCGTCGAACACCGCGATCCACAAGTACATGAACACGAAGAAGGTGCCGCAGCTGCACGTCGCCACCGGTGCCACGAAGTGGAACGATCCGAAGGAGTACCCGTGGACGATGGGCTGGCAGCCGAACTACCAGACCGAGGCGCGTGTCTACGCGCAGTACATCCTCAAGACCAAGCCTGACGCGAAAATCGCCATCCTGTTCCAGAACGACGACTACGGCAAAGACTACCTGAAGGGCATGAAGGACGGCCTGGGCGACAAGGCGGCGACGATGATCGTGAAGGAAGTGTCGTACGAAGTGACCGACCCGACCGTCGACTCGCAGATGGTGCAGCTGCAGGCCTCGGGCGCGGACGTCTTCTTCAACATCACGACGCCCAAATTCGCGGCGCAAGCGATCCGCAAGGCCTATGACCTCGGCTGGAAACCGTTGCACTTCCTGAACAACGTGTCGGCATCGGTCGGCTCGGTGCTCACACCTGCGGGCCTGGACAAATCGGTTGGCGTGATCACGACGCAATACGGCAAGGACCCGACCGATCCGAACTGGAAAGACGATCCGGGCATGAAGCGCTGGGCCGAATTCATGAAGAAGTACTACCCGGACGGCAGCATGATCGATGCGTCGAATGTCTACGGCTACTCCGTCGCGCAGACGCTGGTGCAGGTGCTCAAGCAGTGCGGCAACAACCTGACGCGCGAGAACGTGATGCTGCAGGCGGCAAGCATGAAAGATTTCGTCACGGATTCGGCGCTGCCCGGGATCAAGATCAATACCAGCGCAACCGACTTCGCGCCGATCGAGTCGGTGCAGCTCGCAAAATTCGACGGCAAGACCTGGGTCCTGTTCGGCGAAATCATGGGCAAGTAGTTCTTGCCGTGGTGCGAAGTTCGAAGCGCGGGCGAAACGGACCCGCGCTTTTTTTGGGCTCGTGCGCTTGTCTCTACACTGGCGACTCGCGAGAACAATCGCATCGCGGCCGTGATGCGGCCCCGAGTTCCCACCCCTGCCTGGAGTGTTGACCGATGAACGCACCGTTGCCCGAGTCGATCCGCAAGGCCCTCGAGACCGCCTCGCTCGACGACAAGTACAGCCTCGGCGCAGGGCGCGCCTTCATGAGCGGCGTTCAAGCGCTGGTGCGCTTGCCGATGCTGCAACGCCAGCGCGACGCCGCAAGCGGCCTGAACACCGGCGGCTTCATCAGCGGCTACCGCGGCAGCCCGCTGGGCGCCTACGACCAGGCGCTGTGGGCGGCGAAGAAACACCTCGCCGCGAACCACATCGTGTTCCAGCCCGGAGTGAATGAAGAACTCGGCGCCACCGCCGTCTGGGGCACGCAGCAACTCGACCTGTACCCGCAGTCGAAGAAGTTCGACGGCGTGTTCGGCATCTGGTATGGCAAGGGCCCGGGCGTGGACCGCTGCTCCGATGTCTTCAAGCACGCCAACATGGCAGGCACCGCCAAGTACGGCGGCGTGATCGCGATCGCCGGCGACGACCATGTCGCCAAGAGCAGCACCGCGGCACACCAGAGCGACCACATCTTCAAGGCCTGCGGCACGCCGGTGTTCTTCCCGAGCAACGCGCAAGACATTCTCGACATGGGCCTGCACGCCTTCGCGATGAGCCGCTTTTCCGGCCTGTGGAGCGGCATGAAGACGATCCAGGAGGTGGTCGAGTCGTCGGCGTCGGTGTCGGTCGATCCGGACCGCGTGAAGATCGTATTGCCGCAAGACTTCGTCATGCCCCCGGGCGGCTTGCACATCCGCTGGCCCGATGGTGCGCTGGAGCAGGAAGCGCGGCTCATGAACTACAAGTGGTACGCGGCGCTGGCCTATGTGCGCGCGAACCGCCTCAACCACAACGTGATCGAGTCGGCGCATGACCGCTTCGGCATCATCGCCAGCGGCAAGGCCTTCAACGATGCGCGTCAGGCGCTTGCCGATCTGGGCCTGGACGACGCCATGTGCCGGCAACTCGGCGTGCGCGTGCACAAGGTCAACGTCGTCTGGCCGCTCGAGGCCACTGCCACGCGTGAGTTTGCGCAGGGCCTGCAGGAAATTCTGGTGGTCGAAGAAAAACGCCAGGTCATCGAGTACCAGTTGAAGGAAGAGCTGTACAACTGGCGCGCCGACGTGCGGCCCAACGTGCTGGGCAAGTTCGACGAGCCCGACGACGCTTCGGCGGGCGGCGAATGGAGCCGGCCGAACCCGAGCGAGAACTGGTTGTTGCGCGCCCAGGCCGACCTGTCGCCGGCGATCATCGCCAAGGCCATCGCGAAGCGCCTGAAGAAGATGGGCCTGGCACCTGCGGGCAGCGAGATCGCGCAGCGCATGGACACGCGCCTGGCCGTGGTTGAGGCGCGCGAGCGCGCGCTCGCTGAAATCACTGTAAACACGGGCGACCGCGCGCCCTGGTTCTGCTCAGGCTGCCCGCACAACACGAGCACGCGCGTGCCGGAAGGCTCGCGCGCGATGGCCGGCATCGGCTGCCACTTC
>JAEMQF010000005.1 GCA_022758925.1 Burkholderiales bacterium
AACAGCGCCTCCGGGTTCACCGTGATCGACGAGGTGCAAGCAGCGCCCGCACTGTTCCACGCGATCAAACGCGAGGTCGACCGGCATCCGGTGCCGGGCCGCTTCTTGCTCACCGGCTCCGCCAACGTGTTCATGTTGCCCACCGCAGCCGAGTCGCTGGCCGGGCGCATGCAGGTGCTGACACTCGAGCCCTTGTCACAGGCCGAGATTGAAGATTCGTCCCGCAATTTGATCGATGCCCTGTTCAGCCGCAGCCCCTGGGCTCGGCGCACGGTGCCAACCGACCGTGCCGACTTGCTGCGCCGGCTCGCCGCGAGCGGCTTCCCGGAAGCGCTGGCCCGCGATGACCCGCAGCGGCGCGACGCCTGGTTCCGCGCCTATCTGGCGAGTCTGTTGCAGCGTGACGTTCGCGACTACGCCAACATCGAAGGCCTGCACGACATGCCACGCCTGCTGTCGCTGCTGGCCGCGCGCGCGAGTTCGCTGCTGAACATGGCCGAGGTGTCGCGCGCAACAGGCATTGCGCATTCCACGCTGCGGCGCTATCTCGCGCTGCTCGAAGCGCTGTTCATCTTGCAGCCCCTGCCGGCTTGGTCGGCCAACCTCGGCAAGCGGCTCGTCAAAGCGCCAAAAGTCCACCTGATCGACGCCGGGCTCACCGCACATCTTCGCGGCCACACCGATCTGGCTGCGCTGTCGATGTCGCCACAGATCGGCCCGCTGCTCGAAACCTTTGCCGTGCAGGAACTGCGGCGCCAACTGCACTCGGCGGCAACCGTGGCCACAGCCTGGCACTTCCGCACGGCGGCGGGAAGAGAGGTCGACCTCGTGCTGGAAACACCGAATCAGCACATCGTCGGCGTCGAAGTGAAGGCCAGCGCCAGCCTCACTCAGGGTGATTTCGATGGCTTGCGCGAACTCGCCGGTGCTGCGGGGAAGCGGTTCACCCGGGGAGTTGTTCTCTACACCGGTGATCAGCTCGTGCCGTTCGAAGCGCATTTGTGGGCTGTGCCGCTGGGCGTGTTGTGGGCAGGTGGTGGCGCGGCATGAATCAGGCCCGGGCGCATGCGGGTTCGATCCTGTTCGTGTGCATCAACGCGCTATGCTGCGAAGCATGAGAAATGCAATTTGAACGGCCCACACATGAATCGCAAAGGCATCATCCTCGCCGGCGGCTCCGGCACGCGCCTGCACCCCGCCACGCTGGCGCTGAGCAAGCAATTGCTGCCGGTGTACGACAAGCCGATGGTGTACTACCCGCTGAGCACGCTCATGCTCGCCGGCATGCGCGACATTCTGTTGATCAGCACCCCGCAAGACACACCGCGCTTCGAGGCGCTGCTCGGAGACGGCAGCCAATGGGGCATCAATCTCAGCTACTGCGTGCAACCCAGCCCCGATGGGCTGGCGCAGGCGTTCATCCTCGGCAAATCGTTCGTCGGCGGCAAGCCGAGTGCACTGGTGCTGGGTGACAACATTTTCTACGGCCACGACTTTCAGGGCCTGCTGCAAGACGCCGCGGCGCGCACCAGCGGCGCCAGCGTCTTTGCGTATCACGTGCAGGACCCCGAGCGTTATGGCGTGGTCGAGTTCGACGCCCAGCGGCGTGCGCTCAACATCGAAGAAAAGCCCAAGTCCCCAAAGAGCAACTACGCCGTGACGGGCCTCTATTTCTACGACACGCAGGTGTGTGACATTGCAGCCGACATCAAACCCTCGGCGCGCGGTGAACTCGAAATCACCGAGGTCAACGCGCGCTACCTCGCGCAAGGCCAGCTCGAAGTGGAAATCATGGGCCGCGGCTACGCCTGGCTGGACACCGGCACGCACGACAGCCTGCTCGAGGCCAGCCAGTTCATTGCCACGCTGGAGAAGCGCCAGGGGCTGAAGGTGGCGTGCCCGGAAGAAGTTGCCTGGCGCGCCGGCTGGATCGATTCAGCCCAACTCGCCGCCTTGTCGCAGCCGATGCTGAAGAACGGCTACGGCCAGTACCTTGCGAAGCTGGTCAGGGAGAAGGTGTACTGATGAAGGTTGAACGTACCGCCATTGCCGATGTGCTGGTACTCGAACCGAAGGTGTTCGGTGACGAGCGTGGGTTCTTCATGGAGAGCTTCAATCAAAAGGCTTTCAATGCCGCGGTCGGCCATGAAGTGATCTTCGTGCAAGACAACCATTCGCGCTCGGCCAAAGGCGTGCTGCGCGGCCTGCACTACCAGCTTGCGCCGCACGCGCAGGGCAAGCTGGTGCGCGTCACGCAGGGTGCGGTGTTCGATGTCGACGTCGACATCCGGCGCGGTTCACCCACATTCGGCAACTGGTTCGGCGCCACGCTCGACGCCAAGAGCCAGCGCCAGATGTGGATCCCGCCGGGCTTTGCGCATGGCTTTCTGGCGCTCGAAGACGACACCCATTTCCTGTACAAGACCACCGACTACTACGCTCGCGATTGCGAACGCACCATCGCCTGGAATGACCCCGCGATCGGCATTCAGTGGCCGGCCCTGGGCGGCGCCCCGCTACTGGCCGCCAAGGACGCCGCCGCGCCGCCACTGGCCGAGGCTGAAGTGTTCTGACCCGACCCATGCGCAAACCCATCCCGGTCCAACCCGTGATCATGGCCGGCGGCAGCGGCACAAGGCTGTGGCCACTTTCGCGCGCGGGGTTTCCCAAGCAGTTCCTGGTGCTCACGGCCGACAACCGCAGCCTGTTCCAGCAGGCGGTGCAGCGGCTGCAAGACCTGGCCTGTGACGACATCGAACTCGCCGCACCGCTGACCGTGGGCAACGAGGAGCACCGCTTCATGGTGCTCGAACAATTGCGCGAGGTCGGCGGCGACCCGGGCATGGTGGTGCTGGAGCCCAGCGCCCGCAATACCGCGCCGGCCATGACGCTGGCCGCGTTGCAGGCCAGCGCAGGCGGCGCCGACCCGGTGCTGGTGGTGGCCGCGGCCGACCACAACGTGACCGACCGCGCCGCCTTCACGCGCACCTTGCGCAGCGCCGTGCGTGAAGCCGCGCAAGGGGCGATCGTGGTCCTCGGCATCGCACCCACCGGCCCGGAAACCGGCTACGGCTATATCCGCAGCGCCGCGGCAACCGCCGGCGCGGCGCGCGTGGAACAGTTCGTCGAAAAGCCCGACCTGGCCACCGCGCAACGCTACCTTGCCGACGGCCACTACACCTGGAACAGCGGCATGTTCGTGGTGCGTGCCTCGGTCTGGCTGGCCGCGCTGGAACAGTTCCGCCCCGACATTGCTGCCGCCACGCGCCTGGCCTGGGCCGCGCGCAGCGCCGATGCCGGCTTCGTGCGCCCGGGCAAGGCCGAGTTCGCTGCCGTGCCCGCCGAGTCGGCAGACTACGCCGTGATGGAACGCTGCCCCGGCAGCAGGTTCGACATCCGCATGCTGCCGCTGGCCGCCGGCTGGAGCGACCTGGGCGCCTGGGACTCGGTGTGGCAGGCGGCCACCAAAGACGGCGCCGGCAACGCCGCACTCGGCGACGCGATGGTGCAAGACAGCCGCAACACCCTGGTCCACGCCACCAGCCGCTTGGTGGCGCTGGTCGGCGTGCAAGACCTGATGGTTGTGGAAACGCCCGACGCCGTGCTCGTGGCCGACCGCGCGCGCAGCCAGGACGTGAAGGCCATCGTGGCCACGCTCGAAGCCCAGGGCCGCAGCGAAAAATCGCTGCACCGCAAGGTGCAACGCCCCTGGGGCTGGTACGACAGCATCGACAGCGGGCCACGCTTTCAGGTCAAGCGCCTCCTGGTCAAGCCCGGCGCAAGCCTCTCGCTGCAAATGCACCATCACCGCGCCGAGCACTGGGTCGTCGTCAGCGGCACGGCCGAAATCACGAATGACGGCCAAGTCTTGATCCTCACCGAGAACCAGAGCACCTACATCCCGCTCGGCAACAAGCACCGCCTGCGCAACCCGGGCAAGGTGCCGCTCGAGATCATCGAGGTGCAGTCTGGCGCTTACCTGGGCGAAGACGACATCGTGCGCTTCGAAGACAGCTACGGCCGCGGGTAGCGAGAAGCCGATGGACCCGAACGCCAAGATCTTCGTCACAAGCTGGCGAAGCTGGGCTGGCGCGCCAGCACGCCGCTGCGCGAGGGCATTGGCCGCGCGTATGAGGCAGCGCCGTTCCATTCGCGAGTGCAAGTGGCACATGGCTTCCCCTTGAACGCAGGATAATCCGCGCCATGACGCCCAGCCAGGCCACCCTGACCGAAAACGGCCGCCATGGCGACCTGCAGGCATTGCCCACGGTCGATGAGCAGCTTGTGGACGTCTTGGCGCACTTCCCTGGGGTGATGCTGGCGGTGCTGTTCGGCTCCGTTGCTCTGGGACGGCAACGCCCGGACAGCGACCTCGACATTGCGGTAGCAGCCCGCTCGATCTTGGAAGCTTGGGCGCCGTCGTGCAGGCGCTCGCGAACGCAATCGACGTGGTCTCGTCGCCCGGGTTCGCGG
>JAEMQF010000335.1 GCA_022758925.1 Burkholderiales bacterium
ATCGGGAGCAGCGTTGTCTTCACGCTTTGGCCGGCCTTCGCGCCGTCGGGCAGGCGCATATCGGCCAGGCCGCCGGTGGCGAGCAGGTGCGGGTCTTGGTACAGGTCCTGCGGCTTGCCGATCGGCGCGAACGGCAAGCCCGCGTCTTCCATGAGCCGGGTGAGTTCGGCCGCATTGCGATTCGCCAAACGCTCGCGCAAGGCCTTCAGCAAACGTTCGCGCTGCTCGACGCGCTGGTTGTTCGTGGCCAGCGTGGGGTCGGATTTCAGATCGGCGAAGCCGAGCACGTCGCAGAATGTGACCCACTGCGAATCGCTCACCGCGCACAGGAATATCTGCTCGCCGCCTTGGACTGTGAACACGTCGTACACGGCCCAGGGGCTGACGCGCGCCGGCATCGGGTCCGCGGGCTTGCCCGTCATCGCGAATTGCAGCATGTGCTGGCCGACGAGGAACACGTTGTTCTCGAACAGCGCCGACTGCACCTCCATGCCCTTGCCCGTGATGCCGCGCTGCACCAGCGCGCCCAGGGCGCCGATCGCGCCGAACAGGCCGCCCATGATGTCATTCACGCTGCTGCCGGCGCGCAGCGGGTCGCCGGGGCGGCCCGTCATGTAGGCCAGGCCGCCCATCATCTGCACCACTTCGTCGAGCGCCGTGCGGTGCTCGTAGGGGCCGGGCAGAAAGCCCTTGTGCGCGACGTAGATCAGGCGCGGGTTGCGCTCGGCCAGTGCCGCGTAGTCGAGCCCGTACTTTGCCATCGTGCCGGGTTTGAAGTTCTCGGCGACGATGTCGGCACTCGCGGCGAGTTTGCGCGCGACCGCCGCGCCTTCGGGTTTTTGCAGATCGATCGCGATGCTTTTCTTGTTGCGGTTGAACATCGGGAAGAAACCGGTACCCGCGCCAAGCAGGAAACGCGTGCGGTCGCCGTCGATCGGCTCGACCTTGATGACCTCGGCCCCCATGTCGGCCAGCACCATGCCGCAGGTCGGGCCCATCACCATGTGCGTGAATTCGACGACCCGCAGCCCGGCCAAAGGCTGGGGTGCGGATTCCCTGGACGGCAGCCCGGCCAGAGGCTGGGGTGCGGATTCCCGGGACGGCAGCCCGGCCAAAGGCTGGGGTGCGGATCCCTGGGACGGCAGCCCGGGCAAAGCCTGGGGTGCGGATTCCCTGGACGGCAGCCCGGCCAAAGGCTGCGGTGCGGGATGCGCCTGGCCCGGCGCGCTGTGTGACATCAAGCGACAGCCAGCATCGTCTTGGGCAAGCCGGCGCGCCAGATCGTGCCGTGCAGCGCCTCGCCATCGAGCCAATGCGCGACCTTGGCGCGCAAGCCGATCAAGGCATCGAAGTCCACCCCGGTGGCAACGCCCATGCTCGCGAACAGATATGCAACATCCTCCGAACTGACGTTGCCGCTCGCACCCGGCGCATGCGGGCAGCCGCCGATGCCGGCGAGGCAGGCGTCGAAGCGGCGCACGCCGGCCTGCCAGGCGGCGTAGACGTTCGCCAGACCCAGACCCCTTGTGTCATGGAAGTGGCCGCAGGCGAGGCGCGCACCGGCGACGCTGAAACATTGCTCGAACAGGCGGCTCACCATCAGCGGGTCGGCGTAGCCCACCGTGTCGGCCAGGCCAACCTGGTCGACGCCCACGTCGAGTACCGCGCGCAGCAGGCGCAGCACTTCCGAAACCTCGACCCGGCCCTGAATCGTGCAGCCGAACGCGGTGCTCATTCCGACCTCGATTCGGCACGCCGAACCCGCCGCGTCGCGCCGGTCGCGGATTCGAGCGATCTCCTGCACCACGTCGTCAGGCGCCTTGCGCAGGTTCGCCAGGCTGTGCGCGTGGCTCGCCGACAGCGGCACGAGCAAGGCATGCGCGCCGGATTCCAGAGCGCGCTCGGCGCCTTTCAGGTTCGGCACCAGCACCGAGACCGTCAGCCCGGGCAAGGTCTTGGCATAGGCCACGAGCTCGGCGGTGTCGGCGAGTTGCGGCAGCGTTCGCGCCGGAACGAAGGAGCCGACTTCGATTTCGCGCTGGCCTGCGGCGTAGGCGTCGCGTATCCACTCGAGCTTGCGCTCGGTGGGCAGGATGCGCGCGATGCTTTGCAGCCCGTCGCGCAGGCCGACTTCGCGGATCGTGACTGAATCAGTGTTCTGGTTCATGGCATCACTGTATACCGGCTTGAAGCGTCAATAGTGCAGAGCTGCTGCCGCGCACGGCTGCGTGCCGGCGCTGCGCCGGCACCCGCGCGTGGCACGATGTGTACCATGAAGTTTCTCGCGAAGCTGTTGTTCGGCGCGCTGCTCGGGCTGCTGCTCGCGGCCGTGCTCGTGCTCTGGCTGGCCTTCGATGAAGCACCGCTGCTCCTGCCGGGCAAGCAGGTCAACGTTGCCGACGTCGAGCGCGCAATGGATCTGCTCGAACTTCACGACCCGCGCAAGAACAAGGACAAGGCGGCGCGCCAGCTCGCGCTCACGCAGGCCGATCTGGACGCACTGCTGAATCAGGCGTCACAGACGTTCGGCATCGCTTCGGCCCGGCTCGTGTTGCGCAACGGCGGCGCCGCACTCCAGGCCAGCGTGCGTTTCGAGCGCAGCCCGTTTCGGCCATGGCTGAACATCGACGCTCAATTGCGTGAAACTCCCGGCCTGCCGCGTTTCGCGAGCCTGCGCATCGGCCAGCTTGTGGTACCGGGCTGGCTCGCCAATCTTGCACTCAAACAAGGCGTCGCCCGGGTCCTGGCAGGCCAGCCCGGGCGGCTCGCGACCCAGGTCGTGCAACGCGTGCGATTCACGCCGGGCCAGCTTCAGTTGGCCTACCAGTGGCGCGAAGGGACCGGATCCGAGCTGCGCGCAATGCTCGTGTCGCCGGCCGACGCGCAGCGCCTGCGCGCCTATGACGAACGGCTCGCGGCCGAGGTCGCCAAGACCCCGACGGCGCAGAGTGTCTCGCTCGCCAAACTGCTGCCGCCCATGTTCGGCCTGGCGCGCGAGCGCTCTGCGTCAGGGGATCCGGCCGGCGAGAACCGCGCCGCACTCGTCGCCTTGACGTTCTACGTGAACGGCCTGAGCCTCGCCGCGCTCACGCCGGCGGCAGGCGAATGGCCAATGCCCGCACCGCGCAGCGTCACGCTCGCGGGCCGTGACGACTTCCCCAAGCACTTCCTGATCTCGGCCACACTCGCCGCGCAAGGCGGCGGCGCGCTGGCCGATGCGGTGGGGGTGTTCAAGGAGGTCGACGATGCACGCCATGGCAGCGGCTTCAGCTTCAACGACATCGCCGCCGACCGCGCCGGCACCCGCTTCGGCGAATTGGCGGTGGGCTCGGCCGCGAGGCTGCAGGCCGCCGTCGCAGCCGGCATGGCCGAGCCTGACTTCATGCCCGACGTGCGCGACCTTCCTGAATTCATGCCCGAAGCAGACTTCATGCGCCGCTACGGCGGCATCGGCGCACCGGCTTATGGGAGGATGATGAGTGAGATCGAAGCGCGCATCGCGGCGCGGCCGTTGTATCGATGAGCTTGCGGCCAATCACGGCCCTGCGCCGCGCGCGGCTCGCGAGCGGCCCAACGTTGGAATTGAGCTGCTCGCGGAGGCAGGTGACTTTGGCATGGTGGCACGCAATGAGCGAAGCGAATGCCACCAGGACAAAGCCGCCTGCCGTAGCCAGTCAGCTCGAATTACGGGTTAGCGTCGTAATCGGCCCGCGGCCGCAAATCGCGCCTCAGAAACACTGCGTGCCTTCGTTGTGGCAAGGTGGAGTGCGGTGCCGCGGAAGACCGATGTGGCAATGGTGCGCAGTGGATCGGCTTTGCGATTCGCAGCCCCCGGGCCGCTATCCCGTTATGTGCAGCACATGCAAAAGGCGCTCACGCAGATGAATATCCAGCTCGCCAACGTCATCGCCGACGTGGTGGGCGAGACGGGCCAGAAGATCCTGCGCGCCATCGTGGCCGGAGAACGCGACGGGCTGGCGCTGGGCGCGATGAAGAACGTGCGCATCCACGCCAGCGTCGACGAAATCGCCAAGAGCCTGCTGGGCAATTGGCGGGGCGAACACATGTTTGCGCTCAAGCAGGCGCTGGCTGCGTTCGACTTCGTAGGCACGCAGCTGTGCGAGTGCGACCAGGAGATCGAAGCGCACTTGCAGCGTCTGCAGCTTCATGACGGCGATCCGGCCAAAGGCAAGAAGCGCGGTCGATCTGTGCACGCAAGTGTTCAACATGTGCGGCGTGGACCTGACGCGCATCGACGGTATCGACGTGACCACTGCGCTGGCCGTCATCAGCGAGACCGGAGCGGAGATGTCACGCTTCCCCACCGCCGGGCACTTCGCGAGCTGGCTGGGCTTGTGTGCGGGCACCAAGATCACCGGCGGCAAAGTGATGAGCAGCAAGACCAGGCGCTGTGCCAACCGCGCCGCCCAGGCCCTGCGACTGGCTACCGCCGCGGCCCACAAGCTTGCGCGGCTGATCTACACGATGCTCACCAAGGGCGAGGAATACCTCGACCAAGGCCAGGCCTGCTACGACGAGCGATACCGCGAACGGGTCGTGCGCCAGTTGACCCTGCGCGCCAGCAAACTGGGCATGCGACTCGTTGCCGCCGAACAGCCGGCCTGAAAAACAAATTCAAAATCAGACACTTGAGGGGTGTTTCTTAGGAGAGACATCACCCATGCGACCGCGCCAATAGCCAGGCCTGCGGCTGTCTGGGGCGATGGCAACAATGAAGATCTCGTTGCCGAGAGTCAGGTAGACGATCGAGAAGTGAAACTTCTTCGGGATGACACGGCGTGTGCCATACAGAAACGGGGAACCCAGATCTGGGAACTCTGCCGCTTGCTCGACGGCAGCCTTGACTGCCTTGTCGAACCGCTCGCCAAGGCTGCGCCTGACGTCGGTGTAGAAGCCAACCTCGTGCACCAACTCCGCGCGAGCTTCCGCGTGGAAGCGAACGGAGTTCACCTGTAGATTCGAGCAGTCTCGGCGAAGACCTCGTCAGCGGGGATCAGCTTTGCCTTCCCGCTCTTGATCTCTTCGACTCTGCGCGCGATCTCCTTCTCCCAGGCTGCTTCTGCGCCAGGATCGACCGGCTCTTCGAGAGAGGCAAGCAATTCGTCGGCGAGGCGCGCTCGGTCTTTCGGGCTGAGCGAGCGCGCGCGCTGAGAGAGCTCTTCGACCAGAGTTGGCATCGCGACCTCCTACAACTGCGAGGGCGCTAGTTTACCTTGGACGTGCGCCAAGAGGACCGCGAGCGGGTTGTTGTGATCTCTAACACTCACTCGCGGACCCGCCCCCGACGGCCCTCGACAACGCTGACGCTGCGGAGCGGGTTCGGCGGCCTCTGAAGCGGCTCGGGAACGGCTCGGGGGCGGCTCGCGAGCGGCGCACCACCTACACTGCGACGCCCTGTCGAGCTCGCCGGCATTCCGGCACGCTGCTGCCCTCCCAATTCCCACTGCGCATGACCTGGAGCGCCCGGCTCAAGCTTGACTACACGCGCAGCGACGAACGTTGTGTCGTGTTTGACCGCCACGAAGGTCCGCTGCGCGTGCTGGCCAGCCTCTACCCCGAATCGGCGCAGGTCTGCCACAACGTTCTGGTGCATCCTCCGGGTGGTCTGGTTGGCGGCGACGCACTGCACATTGAAGTGAACCTTGCCGCGCGCTGCCATGCCTTGCTCACGACGCCGGGCGCAACGCGCTTTTACCGCAGCCAGGGCAAGCCGGCCTCGCAGACGTTGACGGCGCACGCTGCCGGCGGCGCAAGGTTGGAGTGGCTGCCGCAAGAAACGCTGTGCCGGCGTGGCGCGATCGCCGAGAACCGGATGAGCTTCGAACTCGAGCCGGGTGCCGAGATGATCGGCTGGGACATCCTGGCCCTGGGCCTGCCGGCAAGCGGCGAAGACTTCGACCACGGCCGCATGACGCAGACGCTGGCCCTGAACCGCTTCTGGCTCGAGCACGGAGTGGTCGATGGTGCCGACCGCCGCCTGCTCGATTCGCCGCTTGGCTTTGGCGGCCAGCGCGTGCTCGGAGTGCTGTGGTGCGGTGCCGGCGCGGCGCTGGATTCGAGCCGGCGCGAGGCCCTGCTCGATGCGGCACGCCAGGCAAGCGCAGCGCATTCCTTGCACGCCACGACGGGTTGCACATCGCCGCATGAACAGGTCGTGTTGCTGCGTTCGTTGGCGCCGCGTGTGGAGCCCTTGATGCAATTGTTCAGCGCCGTGTGGGCCTTGTGGCGCCCACTCGCTTGGGGCTTGCCGGCCTGCACCCCGCGCGTCTGGCGCACCTGATCGCACCGGCTGCGAAATGCAGACGAGGCGCAACGGTGCGGCACACTCACAACTCGGCGATGTAGTGCTGCGTCGTCACCGCTTCGCCGGGAACCAGATGCTCGCGCACTTGCGCTTCGAGTTCCTGGTCGGCCAGCGTCGCGCGTGATCGCTGGTGCAGGTAGTCTGCCCATGAGGTGACGATGAAGCGCTCGCAATAGCGCGAAGGGTCGCCCAGATCGCGGTAGACGCGCCACAGCGTCGCACCGTCGCGCCGGCGCGGCGCCCGCAGGTGGCTCACGGCTTCGAGAAATGCTTCGGTCTGGTCGGCGCGGATGCGGTAACTGATTTCCACCGACACCGGGCCGGCCTCGGGGTCGGGTTCGTCGGCCACCGAAAGTTCCTCGAACATCGAGGCCACCTGCGTCACCTCCATCTTGTCGCCCATGCGCAGCGGAAACGGCCGCGCCAGCAGCAGCCCGGCGGCCATGCACGCCGCGGCGACGCACAGCGTCGCGGGCAAATCGATCAGACTCGTGAGCGCGCCCCAGAACGCCGACGCGATCGCGAACGAGCCCAGAGCGCTGAGTGTGTGCAACGCCGTGGCGCGCGAGCGTACCCACGGCGGCACGCTGGTCTGGGTGGCGGTGTTGAGGGTCGACATCACCATCATCCAGGCGCCGCCGCCGAACACGAGTGCGGCATAGACCATGGCGTGCGAGTTGGACAAACCTGCCACCAGCATCGCCAGCGCGTAGATCACGCAGCCCGCGCGCACGATGAGTTCGATTCCGAAGTGCGCCCGCACCCGGCCGATCAGCAACCCGGCAAGCACCGCCCCGGTTCCGAGGCAGCCCATCAACAGGCCGAAGCCAGCCGCTCCCAGGCCCAACTGGCGCTGGCCGATGATGGGCAACAACGCCCACAGCGCCGCACCCGCCCCGCTGTAGGCCATGGTGCGCAGCAACTGCGCCAGCACAGCCGGCGAGTGGCGTGCGAAGCGCAGCGCCGAGAGCGTGCCGCCCCACAGCCGGTCGGCCGGCAGGCGCGAGGCCGGGTGCGCGCGCGGCGGGTGGCGGCGTATCGAGAGCCACATCGTGAATATGCCGGCCACCGCAATCACGAACACCCACCCGGCCCCGGCATGTGCGAAAACGAAGCCAGCCATCGAGGGGCCGAGCGCGCGCGCCACGTTGTAGGCGATCGAGACCGCGACGATGGCCTGTGGCAGCTCTTCGCGCGGGATCGAGTCCGCGACCGTGGTGTTCCACGCCGGTGACAAGAGTGCGGTGCAGCAGCCGGCAATGCCGGTGAACAGCAGCAGGCTCGTCGGGCCGGCCCAGCCGATCAACAACAGGACTGCCAGGGTCGCCACCGTGAGTGCCTGCAGCAGCAGCGCGATGCGCATCAATCGCCTGCGGTCGGTCGTGTCGGCGAGCACGCCCGCGGGAAGCGACAGCGCGAACATCGGCAGGAACACTGCCGTCTGCACCAACGCAGCGAGGAAGGGCGAGCCCGTGATCTCGACCATCAGCCACGCTGCGGCCATGACCTGCATCGCGTTGCCGATGAAGTAGAGCGTGCCCCCGCCGAGCAGGCCACGAAACGCAGGGTGACGCAGGACGTGGTGGTTCGATCGCTGCGAATTCATGGGCAGGCGATTATTCACCCGGGCTCGGGCGCGGACCCGGCCACGCCCTCTCAAGCAAATGTGGCTCTGCCACTTTGCTTGAACCCCCACGGGGGGCGGGCCGGGCTGGCCCGGCCCTGGGGGCCCTCAGATCGACAAGCGCCGGCGCACCCCGTCGGTCTGCATCTCGCGGCCTGCGCCACGCTGCACGATCGCGCCGCGCTCCATCACCAGGTACTGGTCGGCGAGTTCGGCGGCAAAGTCGTAGTACTGTTCGACGAGCACGATCGCCATCGTCCTGCGCTCACTGAGCCGGCGAATCACCTGTGCGATCTCCTTGATGACGCTGGGCTGGATGCCTTCGGTGGGCTCGTCCAGGAGCAACAGTTTCGGCCCGGCGGCGAGGGCGCGGGCGATCGCGAGCTGTTGCTGCTGGCCACCCGAAAGATCGCCGCCGCGCCGCTGCAGCATTTGCCTCAAGACCGGGAACAGCTCGAACAGCTCGGCCGGGACGGGTGTGCCGGCGGGTTTGTACGCCAGCCCCATCGCCAGGTTTTCCGCAACCGTGAGCCGCGCGAATATTTCGCGCCCCTGCGGCACATAGCCCACACCTTGGCGCACGCGCGCGTACGGCGTGGCGCGGGTGATGTCGATGCCGGCCAGTTGCAGGCTGCCGGTCTTGACCGGCACCACGCCCATCAAGGTTTTCAGCAGCGTCGACTTGCCCACGCCGTTGCGGCCGAGCACCACCGTCACTTCACCGAGCCGCGCCTCGAAACCCACGTCGCGCAGGATGTGCGAGCCGCCATAGAACTGGTTAATGCCGGCGACGCACAGCCAGGGCGGGCTTTCGCGCACCATGTTCACAGCGGGTCACCCCGTGCTTCGCCGCAATCCACGTTCGGCGTGGGCAGAACCGCTCGCGGTGCATCCCGGCGTTCGAAGGGCCGACGATTCGGGCGCGCCATTCGCCTCTCAGCGCCCAAGATACACCTCGACCACTTGTTGATTCGCTTGAACTTGCGCCAGGCTGCCTTCGGCCAGCACGCTGCCTTCGTGCAGCACGGTCACGCGCCGATGCGCCTTGCCCTGCGTCAGCGCGCCGATGAACTTCATGTCGTGTTCGACGATCACGAGCGAATGGCTGCCCTCGAGCGAGAGGAACAACTCCGCGGTACGTTCCGTTTCTTCATCGGTCATTCCCGCCACCGGCTCGTCGAGCAACAGCAGCTTCGGGTCTTGCATCAACAGCATGCCGATCTCCAGCCACTGCTTCTGGCCGTGACTGAGCCCGCCTGCGCCGCGCTGCGCGCTGTCTGTGAGGTGGATCAGTTGCAGCATGGCCGCGATGCGGTCGAGCTGCGCGCCGCTCAAACGGAACCGCATCGAGGCGCGCACGCCGCGGTCTGCCTTGAGCGCGAGCTCCAGGTTCTGAAACACGCTCAGGTGTTCGAACACCGTGGGCTTCTGGAACTTGCGGCCGATGCCGATCTGCGCGATCTGATTCTCGCGCAGGCGCAGCAGGTCGATCGTCGAGCCAAAGTAGGCGCGGCCGGCATCGGGCCTAGTCTTGCCGGTGATCACATCCATCAGCGTCGTCTTGCCCGCACCGTTCGGCCCGATGATGCAGCGCAGCTCGCCGGCGCTGATCGACAGGCTCAAGGCATTGAGCGCCTTGAAGCCGTCGAAGCTGACGCTGATGTCGTCGAGGTAGAGGATTGCGCCATGCGCGACGTCGACCACGCCGGGCTGCACGACGCGGCCGTAACTCGTTTCACGCCCACCCGAATTGCCGGCCGGCGCGTTGCTGCGCTCGGCATGCTTGGTGCGCAGCCTCGCACCCGCTTCCATCAGCTCGGGCGTCATGGTCGCTGCGCCTCGCTCCTGCGGCGCAGCAGGCCGACCAGACCCTGAGGCAGAAACAGCGTCACGGCGATGAACAATGCACCGAGAAAGTAGAGCCAGACCTCCGGAAATGCCTGGGTCAACCAGCTCTTCGCCCCGTTCACGAAGAACGCGCCGATGATCGGGCCGATCAGCGTGCCACGCCCGCCCACGGCAGCCCAGATCGCAATTTCGATGCTCGCCGCGGGCGACATCTCGCTCGGGTTGATGATTCCCACCTGCGGCACGTAAAGCGCCCCGGCGACGGCGCACATCACGGCCGAGATGACCCACACCGTGAGCTTGTAGCGCAGCGGGTCGTAGCCGGTGAACATGACGCGGCTCTCGGCGTCGCGGATCGCCTGCAAAACGCGCCCGAACTTGCTCTGCACGAGCCAGCGCGCGAAGACGAAAGCGCCAATGAGGATGAACCCGGTGCTCATGAACAAGGCCATGCGCATCGCCGGCGTGGCGATGGGGGTGCCGAGGATGCGCTTGAAGTCGGTGAAGCCGTTGTTGCCGCCAAAGCCCGTTTCATTGCGGAAGAACAGCAGCATCGCGGCGAACGTCAGCGCCTGCGTGATGATCGAGAAGTAGACGCCCTTGATGCGCGAGCGAAACGCAAAGTAGCCGAACACGAAAGCGAGCAGGCCCGGCACGAGCACGACGAGCAGCATTTGCGCGGCAAACGAATCGCTCAGGCCCCAGTGCCAGGGCAGGCTCTTCCAGTCCAGGAACACCATGAAGTCGGGCAGGTCGCTCTTGTAGTTTCCGTCGCGCCCGATCTGGCGCATCAGGTACATGCCCGTCGCATAGCTGCCGAGGGCGAAGAACACGCCGTGGCCAAGGCTCAGGATGCCGGTGTAGCCCCAGATCAGATCCATTGCCAGGGCGCAGATCGCGTAGCACATGATCTTGCCCACCAGCGCCACCGCGTAGTCGCTGACGTGCAAAGGGCTGGCCGCCGGCACGACCAGGTTCAACAGCGGCACGAGCACGCCGACCACGAGCAACGCCAGCAGCACCCCTGACCAGGCTTTGTGGCTGAGCAGCCTGGCGCTCGGGACGTACGGCGATGGCAGGACGGCGCTCATCGGCCCGCACTCGGTTCCGGGTCAACCCGGTGCACGGCCGCCCCCTGCCCGACACGGCAGCCGGGATCTACAGGTTGCAGGCTGCGGCCCGCCACAACCGGCAACGCCCAGGCAGGCATTCCATGCCGGTCTGCACCGGGTTCACGGAACTGCCTCATGCCTGCGCACTCCGACCCTTCATCGCAAACAAGCCTTGCGGCCGCTTCTGGATGAAGATCACGATGAACACGAGCACCATGATCTTGGCGAGCACTGCGCCGGCCCAGCCTTCGAGCAACTTGTTCAACACACCCAGGCCGAGAGCAGCCAGCACCGTGCCCGCGAGCTGGCCCACGCCGCCGAGCACGACGACCATGAATGAATCGACGATGTAGCCCTGCCCCAGATCCGGCCCGACATTGCCGACCTGCGACAGCGCGCACCCGGCAAGGCCGGCCAGGCCCGAGCCGAGCGCGAAGGCGTAGGTGTCGACGCGCGCCGTGTTCACCCCGGTGCAGGCAGCCATCGCCCGGTTCTGCGTCACACCGCGCACGAACAAGCCCAGGCGCGTCCTGGCGATCAGCGTTGTCACGGCAACCAGCACCCCCGCGGCGAAGACGATGATCGCGACGCGGTTGTAGGGCAGCGTCAGGTTGCTCATCGCGTCCACGCCACCCGACAGCCAACTCGGGTTTTCGACCTGCACGTTCTGCGCGCCGAACAACGAGCGCACGCCCTGCATCAGGATCAGGCTGATGCCCCAGGTCGCAAGCAGGGTTTCCAGCGGCCGACCGTAGAGCCAGCGGATCACGCTGCGCTCCAACCCTGC
>JAEMQF010000318.1 GCA_022758925.1 Burkholderiales bacterium
CATGTTCGGCATCGGCGCCACCGAGATGCTGGGCGTGGTCGTCAGCGGCGAGATCTGGCTCGAGGTGCCGCAGACGATCTTCATGCAGTGGAGCGGCCGCCTCGCCGACGGCGTGAGCGCGAAGGACATGATGCTGGCGATGCTGGGCCGGCACGGCATGGACGGTGGTGAGTACCAGGCAGTGGAGTTCTGCGGCGAGGGCGTCACGGCGCTTTCGATGCAGGAGCGCATGACGCTGGCCAACATGAGCGCCGAGCTCGGCGCTCAGGTCGGGCTGGTCGCGCCCGACCAGACCACGCGCGCCTGGCTTGCCGCGCACGGCGCGCCCGAGGTCGAGATCGCGCCCTGGCACAGCGACGCCGGCGCGCCCGGTGCGCGCCACGCATTCGATGCGAGCACGCTCGCGCCGCAGGTGGCGCTGCCGCACAGCCCGGCCAACGTCTGCGGCGTCGATCAACTTGCGGCGACGCGAGTCGACATCGCCTACATCGGCGCCTGCACCGGTGCCAAGCTGGACGACCTGCGCGCCGCGGCGCGCGTGCTTGCGGGGCGGCGCATTGCCGCGGGTGTGCAGTTGCTGGTGGCGCCGGCGAGCCTGCGCGACGCGGCCGATGCGCAGCGCGAGGGCGTCATGGCGCAGCTCATCGACGCCGGCGCCACGCTGCTGCCCAGCTCGTGCGGCGCCTGCGCCGGCTACGGCAGCAGCATCGCCGAAGGCAGCAACGTCATCTCGTCGACCGCGCGCAACTTCAAGGGCCGCATGGGCGCGGCGACGGCGATGGTGTACCTCGGTTCGCCCTACACCGTGGCGGCTTCGGCGCTGCGCGGCGAAATCAGCGACGCGCGCGAGATCCTCGCCGACCCGACCCGGCGCGCCGCGCACAAGGGGCAGGCATGAGAGCCTGGAGGCTCCCCGCCGACGTCGACACCGACCAGCTCGCGCCGGGTGCGACGATGAAGCACGGCATCGAGGTCAGCGCGCGCCATTGCCTGGAGGCGCTGCGCCCGGAGTTCGCGCGCGACGTGCGGCGCGGCGACGTGATTGTCACCGGGGCGCGCTTCGGCATCGGCTCGTCGCGCGAACAGGCGGCAAGCGTGCTCGTGCACCTGGGTCTGGCGGCGGTGATCGCGCCGTCGTACTCGGGCCTGTACTTTCGCAATGCATTCAATGTCGGCCTGCTGCTGCTGAAGTGCCCGCAGGCGGCGCTGATCGACGATGGCGAGGCCATCACCTTCGACGCGCGCGCCGGCGTTGTGAAGCGCGCCGACGGCAGCACCTTGGCCTGCCACCCGATCCCCGGCTTCCTGCTCGACATGGTCGAAGCCGGTGGCCTGCTGCCGCAACTCAAATCACGCCTCGCGAACCGACAGGAGAAACCATGAGCCAACCCGACTATGACCTGTTGCTGAAAGGCGTGCGCGTGGTGCGCCCGCACGCCGACGCGGTGCAAGACGCCGACATCGCGATTGCCGCCGGCAAGGTGGCCGCGGTCGCGCCGGGCATCGACCCGGCGCGTGCGAAAGAGGTGTTCGACGGCCGCGGCCGGCTCGCATTTCCCGGTGTCGTCGACGCCCACATGCACAGCGGCATCTACGCGCCGCTGGAAGAAGACGCGGTGAGCGAAAGCAAGGCCGCGGCGATGGGCGGCGTGACCTCCAGCCTGAACTACTTTCGCACCGGCCAGTACTACCTGAACAAGGGCGGGAGCTACGCCAAGTTCTTCCCCGAAGTGCTGGACACCAGCAAGAACAGGTTTCACGTCGACTACGGCTACCACCTGGCGCCGATGGATCGGACGCACATCGACGAGATCCCGATGCTGATCGAAGAATACGGCGTCGCCAGCTTCAAGATCTTCATGTTCTACGGCTCGCACGGGCTGCACGGCGCGAGCGATTCGCAGCGCGAGTTCCTGATGATCGGCAAGGACGACCGCTACGACTATGCGCATTTCGAGTTCGTGATGCGCGGCGTGCAGGCCGCGCGTGAGCGGTTTCCCGAGCGCGCGAAACAGATTTCGCTGTCGCTGCATTGCGAAACTGCCGAGATCATGACGGCCTATACGAAGCGGGTCGAGAACGACAAGTCGCTGAGCGGCCTTGCTGCGTACAGCGCTTCGCGGCCGCAGCATTCCGAAGGCCTGGCGGTGTTCATCGCGAGCTACCTGGCGAACGAGACGGCACTGCCCAACATCAACCTGCTGCACCTGAGCTCGCGCAAGGCGGTGCAGGCGGCGCTGACGATGGCCGAGGTCTTCCCGCACATCGACTTCCGGCGCGAGGTGACGATCGGCCACCTGCTGCTGGACACAACCTCCAAGGCCGCCGAGCTGGCGAAAGTGAACCCGCCGATCCGCCCGCGCGAAGACGTCGAGTTCCTGTGGCACGCGCTGCTCTCGGAAAAGCTCGACTGGGTCGCCAGCGACCACGCCTGCTGCCGCCACGAGATGAAGATCCCGAAGCACTACTTCGGCAACATCTGGATGGCCAAGAGCGGCTTCGGCGGCACCGAATACCTGCTGCCTGCGTTGTTGAGCGAAGGCAAGCGCCGCGGCATGGGCTACAACCACATCGCGCGCGTGACGAGCTGGAACGCGGCGCAGCGCTTCGGCCTGAACCGCAAGGGCGACATCGCCGAAGGCTTCGACGCCGACATCGCGATCGTCGACCCTGCCCACAGCTGGACCATCGCCGCCCGGGACTCGCCGTCGACGCAGGGCTACACGCCATTCGAGGGGCTGGAGATGTCGGCGCGAGTCGACGCCACGTTCCTGCGCGGCATGAAGATCTTCGAAAACGGTCAGGTGCTCGGCAAGCCGCGCGGCGAGTACCTGCACCGGCCGACATGACAGCCCCCACGGCGCATCCTGCGCCGGCCCCCCGAGGGGGGCAGCGCGGCTTGAGGCGGCTCGGCGCCGCGCCGTCTTGAACCCAAGCGTCGTCCGCGCGAGCCAGATGCCGCCCGGCACGCCCGAGGTGCCGGTGGCGATCGTCGGCTCAGGCGCTTGCGGCTTGACTGCGGCGTTGATGCTGCGCGATGCTGGCATCGACTGCGTGCTGCTCGAGCGCGACGCTCGGGCGCAGGGCTCGACGGCGTTGTCATCGGGGTTCATCCCCGCCGCCGGCACGCGCGTGCAGCGCGACGCGGGCGTGCTCGACGACAGCGCCGAGAGATTCGCGCACGACATCCAGGCCAAGGCGCAGGGCACGGCGGCACCACATCTGGTGGCGGCCTACTGCGCTGCGATTGCGCCGGCGATGGACGCGCTGCAGTCGCGCCACGCGCTGCGCTTCGAGCTGCTGAGCGGCTTTCGCTACCCCGGCCACAGCGCGCTGCGCATGCACACCTTGGCGCAGCGCACCGGTGCTGCGCTGGTCGCGGCGCTGGAGTCGGCAGCACAGCGCGCGGGCGCGATTCAGGTCACCGACGCGACTGTGCGCGAACTGTGGTGCGACGCCACCACTCGTATCCTGGGCGCCGGCTACGAACGGCCCGACGGCGCGATGGAGCACCTGGCGTGCCGCGCACTGCTGCTGGCCTGCAATGGCTTCGGCGGCAACCCGGAGATGGTGCGCGAGTGGCTGCCCGAGATGCGCGATGCGGTGTTCGCCGGCCACTCCGGCAACGACGGCAGCGCCATCGCCTGGGGTCGACAACTCGGTGCCCGGCTCGCCGACCTGGGTGGCTACCAGGGCCACGGCGCCTGGGCCGTGCCGCAGGGCGCGTTGATCACCTGGGCCTTGATGATGGAGGGCGGGATCCAGGTCAACGCCGAAGGCCGGCGCTTCCACGACGAGACCGGCGGCTACTCCGAGGCGGCGCTGCAGGTGCTGGCGCAGCCGGGCGGCACGGCGTGGACCTTGTTCGACTCGCGGCTGCTCGCGCTCGGCCGCACCTTCCCCGACTTCGTCGCGGCCGAGGCAGCCGGCGCGGTGCGCCATGCCGACGCGCCGCAGGCGCTGGCCGCGCTCATCGGCTGCGACGCAGAAATCCTTTGCGCCACACTCGCCGGCACGCGCCTGGCGCCGCCTTACTGTGCGATCAGGGTCACCGGCGCGCTGTTCCACACGCAGGGCGGCCTGGACATCGACGCCCAATGCCGCGTGCTTCGAAATGACGGCGCGGCCCTGCCCAACCTGCTGGCAGCAGGTGGGGCAGCGCGCGGCGTGTCAGGCAATGCGGTGTGGGGTTATCTTTCGGGCAACGGGCTGCTCAGCGCGGTGGCTGGTGGCGCGATTGCGGCGCGCAGCGCAGCGCTTGAACTTGGAGCCAAAGCATGACCCTCAGGCAACGTCTGGCCGAATCGCGCGCGCTGCTCGCGCCGGGTGTCTACGACGCGCTGTCGGCGCTGCTCGCCGAACAGGCCGGTTTCGAGGCGCTGTACCTGTCAGGCGCGTCGATTGCGTACACGCGGCTCGGCCGACCCGACATCGGCCTGACCACCTTCAGTGAAGTGCAGGACACGCTCGCGCGCATCACCGAGCGCGTCAGCATCCCGCTGATCGTCGACGCCGACACCGGTTTCGGCAATGCGCTGAATGTGCAGCGCAGCGTGCGCGGCTTCGAGCGTGCAGGCGCGGCGATGATCCAGCTCGAAGACCAGACCTTCCCGAAGCGCTGCGGCCACCTCGACGGCAAGGCGCTGGTGCCGCTGGCCGAGATGCAGGGCAAGCTGCGCGCGGCGCTCGACGCGCGCGCCAGCGCCGAGACGCTGATCCTGGCGCGCACCGACGCGCTCGCGGTCGAAGGCTTCGACCGCGCGCTCGACCGCGCCGAGGCCTACCTCGCCTGCGGCGTCGACGCGCTGTTCATCGAAGCGCTGCGCACGCCGCAGCAGATGGACGCCGCATGCCGCAGCTTCGCGCAGCGCGTGCCGCTGCTGGCGAACATGGTCGAAGGCGGCAAGACGCCGCTGCAGACGCTGCACGAGCTCGAAGCAAGGGGATTCCGGATCGTGATCTTTCCCGGTGGCACCGCGCGCGCCGTGGCGCACACGCTTGCCGGCTA
>JAEMQF010000265.1 GCA_022758925.1 Burkholderiales bacterium
GCACGTTCTCCGGCCCACGCTCGCGGGGCACCGTTTTCGGTTCGCAGGCGTCGCGCCATCAACAGCGTCTGTTCGTGCGCTGGTCGCGGCCACCGCGAATGGTGCCTGCGCCCGTACCCCAAGCCACCTGCCCCGGCACCCGGGTGGCATGCTACGGCGTGGCACGCCACCCCCGATGCATCAGGGCGGTGGTGGTGCCCCCGGGCGCAGGCCCGATTCGCGGTTGCCCCCCATGGTTGCAGGGCACAGCGGTGTTGATGGCGCGACGCCTGCGAACTGAACACGGTGCCCCGCGAGCGTGGGCCGGAGAACGGGGGCACCGCCGCCGCCCTGGCGCCGCGACGTCGGCATGCTGACCGGGCGCGGACAAACGACCGTGGGGCGTTTTCCGGGTGAGAGCAGCCAGCGTTCGAGTCGGGCTGGCCGGTTGCCGCCGGGCGCGAAGCCATCGCTCGCGAGCCGCTGCAGCGGGGTCTTCGATCAGTGCCGCACCCCCGGCGGGAACCCGTCACCGAGGTCCCAGTACAGACCGGCCATCAACTGCAAGGCCTCGCGCACGACCGGGCCGAGCAGATGTTCGTTCGGCGCGTGCTGCGAGCAAGCCGGGTACGAGTGCGGCACCCACACCGTCGGCAGGCCCAGGGTGTGCGCGAAGACCTCGTTCGGCAATGTGCCGCCGAGGTTGGGCAGCACCGCGACGCGTTTGCCCGTGCTTTGCTCGATCGAGTGCACTGCCCAGCGCACCCAGGGTTGATCGGGGCTCAGGCGCGTCGCCGGCGAGCCGACCGACACCTGCACCTCGACCATCTCGAATCCCTGCGCATCGAGATGTGCCCGCACATGCTGAGCCAGGTGCTGCCAGTCGGTGCCGACGACGAACCGCAACTGGCACCAGGCAGTGGCCGATGGCGGTATCGCGTTCACCGGGTATTCCGGGTTGCCTGCCTTCAGCGCCAGGACTTCGAGGCAGTTCCAGCCGAACACGCGTTCCTCGGGCGTGAGCCCGGGTTCGCCCCATTCACGGTCGATCGCCGGGTCACCGGGCGCGCCGCCGACGGTGAGGCCGGCGAGCGCCTCGCGCACCGCGGCCGGGATGGCGGGTGGGCGCAGCCCGGCAATCTTGATCACGCCCTGCGCATCGACCAGCGTGTTCAATGCCGCCATCAACGTGATCGCGGGGTTGCGCAGCAGCCCGCCCCAGTTGCCCGAGTGGTGGCCGCCGTCGCGTGCGCGATGGCTCAACTCGAAGTTCACGACACCGCGCGTGCCGAGGAAGACCGCCGGCTGCTGCGCATTCAGGCGCGGGCCGTCGGAGGCGAGAAGCAGGTCCGAGCGCAACTCGTCTTTCAACGCAGCGCAGACCTGGTTCAGCCCGGGCGAGCCGACTTCTTCGCCCATTTCGAGCAGGATCTTCGCGTTGAAACCGAGGCGTCCGCCGCGCACCGCGAGCACGCTCGCGAGCGCGGCGAGATTGATGCTGTGCTGGCCCTTGTTGTCGGCCGTGCCACGCCCGTACCAACGCTCGCCTTCGACCTGCAGCCGCCAGGGGCTGAGGCCGGTGCGCCATTGCTCGTCATAGCCCCGGACCACGTCGCCATGGCCGTACATCAGCAGCGTCGGCACGGCGTCCGATTCATGCCGGTGCGCGACAAGAAAACTCGGGGCTCCCGACACCGGGTTCGGCACGATGCGCGCCGTGAACCCGAGCTGCGCCAATGCCGGCATCATTTCTTCGCTCAGGTATGGTGCCAGCGTCGTATCGCTGCCGCCCTGGCTTTCGCTGCGATAGGCAATCCGCCGGCTCAACGTGGCGAAGAACGCACCACTGTCGAACTGGGCACAGGCATTGGCGATGGCGTCGGCGCGAGTCAAGGCAGGGTCGATCTCGTTTCAGGGGTTCAGGGGCTCAGGGGTAGCGTCTCAAGTTGACGTGTAAGGGTGAAAGTCGGGCGGGTGAAGCCTACGAGCTATGTTGGCATAGGGCGCTCCCTACCTTCATTTATTGGGTGAGCGGACGAAAACGTCTTGAACGGCGCGAATATCCTGTCAGATAGCGACTGACCCCAATTGCGGCCTGATCTGACGCACCACACAATCGCGTGGCAGTCGTCTGGGTTGACACGCCAACTGGAGAGGAAGATGTACAGAATTGGGTTTCCTGGATGGAAGGTTGCGGCTCGCCTGCACTGGCCCTTGAAGGTCGTGGTTCACGTACACCACGACAAGGAAGCCGCTGTGTACTTTGCGCATAGCCCCGATCTGCGCGGCCTCGTTGTAGAAGCCAAGACGCTGGAAGCTTTGAGGGACGAGGTTCGTGCTGCCACTGTGGAGTTGTTGGACGCTGAGTTCAATGGACATCGACCGCAAGCAAGCCCTGAACTTCGGTTCCAAGACTCGGCGCTCTGCGCGGCATGAATGGGTATTACGAGCAGCTCGTCAAGTTGCTCAGGGAAGCAAGATTTGAATACGTTCGCCCCGGCAAGGGGTCGCACGAAGTTTGGGCAAGAGGCAGACTGACGCTGATCGTTCCGTTCAACTGCTACTCTCGGCATACGGCAAACGCTGTTCTGCGCGCCGCTGGGATCAACCATAAGTTCTGACGCCTTCCGGTGAGCCCTGCGCCCACTGGCTTTGCGCCCACAACGCCCCGGAATTTTCACCCCGGGGCGTTACGAGCGGCGTACCGGTGCCGCGAATCGCGCGCAATTCGATGCGCGTGGCTTTCGCGGCCTGGCGTCATGGCGCCCCGACGTCGGCGCAGCAGGCGGGGCTGCGCCGACGAGCTTGGCGCAACGCCTACTTGCCCGATGGAATCTTCCCTTCCACACCCTTCACGTAGAAGTCGACCTTGTCTTTCCAGCCCTGGTCGGCCATGACGCCCTTCGCGAGCATTTCCTTGCCGTCGGTGCCATGAATCGGGCCGGTGAAGACTTCGAAGGTTCCAGCCTTCATGCCCGCCTTGACTTCGTCGACTTTCTTCTTTGCGGCCTCGGGAACGAAATCAGCGATCTTGGCCAACGCGTTCTGGCCTTCCTTGACGCCCCACACCGTGCGCTCGGTCTTCCAGCTGCCGTCCATCGCTTCCTTGACGGCCTTCTTGTAGTAGCCGTCCCAGATCACGACGCATGACGCAAGGTGCGCCTTCGGCGCCACGGTGCTCATGTCGCTGTCCCAGCCGAACGCGAACTTGCCGTTCTTCTCGGCGGTTTGCAGCACCGCTGACGAATCGGTGTTTTGCAGCAGCACGTCGGCACCGCCGTTGATCATGCTCTGCGCGGCTTCGCTTTCTTTCGGCGGGTCGAACCACGACGAAACCCAGACCACCTTGGTCTTGACTTTCGGATTCACGCTTTGCGCGCCGAGCGTGAACGCGTTGATGTTGCGCAACACTTCGGGAATCGGGAACGATGCGACGAAGCCGAGCGTATTCGTCTTCGTCACGCTGCCCGCCACGACACCGGCGAGATAAGCGTCTTCGTAGAACTTGGCGTCGTAGATGCGCAGGTTCGGCGCCGTCTTGTAGCCGGTGGCGTGTTCGAACCTGACGTCGGGGAATTCGGAAGCGACCTTGACCATCTGCTCCATGAAGCCGAACGACGTCGCGAAGATGATCTTGTTGCCTTGCGCTGCCAGGTCGCGAATGACGCGCTCGGCGTCGGCGCCCTCGGGCACTTTTTCGACGAAGGTGGTCTTCACCTTGTCGCCGAATTCGGCCTCGACCGCCTTGCGCCCCACGTCGTGCGCGTAGGTCCAACCGGCGTCGCCCACGGGTCCGACGTAAACCCAGGCCGCCTTGAACGGCTCGGCCTTTGGCGCTGCGGCGGGCGCCGCCTGCGCTGCCGGCTTGGCAGGTTCTTCCTTCTTGCCGCAGCCGACGAGGGCGGCAGCGCTGGCCAGGCAGGCGAACCCGCCCCATCTGAGCAATGAACGCTTGTTGAAAGTGAGCATGGAACGTGTCTCCTGTTGTGGTCCAAAAAAAGCGGCACTGAATTATGTGCCAGGGTGAAATGACTTGCCGAGCGACGCGGGCATGTTGATGCGAATCCACGCCGGGTTGCGGCTGATCAGCGCCAGCACCACGATCGTGGCCAGGTAGGGCAGCATCGCGAGCAACTGGCTCGAGACGTCGACGCCCGCGCCCTGGAGTGCGAACTGAAGCATCGTCACGCCGCCGAACAGATACGCGCCGAGCAGCACGCGCACCGGGCGCCAGGTGGCGAACGTGGTCAGCGCCAAGGCGATCCAGCCGCGCCCTGCCACCAGCCCCTCGACCCACAACGGGGCGTAGACGACTGAAAGAAAGGCACCTGCCACGCCGCACAGGGCGCCGCCGGCGATCACTGCGCCGAGCCGAATCCAGCGCACCTTGTAGCCCAGCGCATGCGCCGATTCAGGCGATTCGCCGATCGCGCGCAGCACCAGGCCGGCACGGCTGCGGTAGAGGAACCAGATGAGGGCGAACATCAAGCCGATCGCGAGGTAGACCATGGGGTGCTGCTTGAACAGGGCCGGCCCGAGCAGCGGAATGTCGGCCAACAGCGGAACCTCGAAGGCGCTGCGCTCGGCGAGCTTCTTGCCGACGAATTCGACGCCGACGAATGCCGAAAAGCCGTAACCGAACAGGCTCACGGCCAGCCCGGTCGCGTATTGGTTCGTGTTGAGCCAGATCACCAGCGCGCCGAACGCCGCGGCGAGCAGGCCGCCCGCCGCCGCGCCCGCCAGAAACGCCAGCGTATCGCTGCCGGTCGTGAACGCCGCGGCAAAACCGGCGATCGCCGCGACCAGCATCATGCCCTCGGCACCGAGGTTCAAGACACCCGCTTTTTCATTCAGCAGCAGCCCCATGCCGGCGATCGCCAGCGGCGTTCCCGAAGCCAGCGTCGCAGCGATGAGCAGAGCAATTTCGTTCATGGTGTTCTCCTGGCATCAGAGCGGAGCCAGGTGCGAGCGCCGCAGCCGAATCCGATAGTGGATCAACGTGTCGCAGGCGAGCAGCAGCACCAGCAGCAGCCCCTGGAACACTCCCGTCAGCGCATTCGGCAGCCCGAGCCGCGACTGGCCGAGTTCACCGCCGATCAACATCATCGACAACAAGACGCCGGCAAACACGATTCCGAGCGGGTGCAGGCGACCGACAAAGCAGACAATGATCGCGGTGAAGCCCAGCCCGGTCGAAATATGCGGCGTGATCTGGCGCAGCGGGCCCGCGGCCTCCATCGCACCGGCCAGGCCGGCGAGCCCGCCGGAAATCATCATCGCGGTCCAGAGCGACGTCGACGCCGAGTAGCCCGCGTAACGCGCCGCGGCCGGGGCCAGGCCGCCCACCTGCAACTGAAAGCCGCGAAACATTCGAAACATGAAGACCCACATCAGGGCCACCGCCGCAAGCGCCACCAGAAAGCCCACATGCAGCCGCGTGCCCGTGAGCAACGTGGGCAACCAGGTCGATGCGTCGAAGGTCTTGGTCTGCGGGAAGTTGAAGCCCTGCGGGTCTTTCCAGGCGCCGAACACGAGGTAGTTGACGAGTTGCTGCGCGACATAGACGAGCATCAGGCTGACCAGGATCTCGCTCGCATTGAACTTGTCGCGCAGCACTGCCGTGATCGCGGCCCAGGCCATGCCGCCGAGAACGCCGCCGAGCAACACCAGCGGCACGGCGATCATCTTCGGCAGCACGATGCCGTGCGTCGTCAACCACAGCGCGACGCCGCCGCCGGCCAATGCGCCGAGCAGGTATTGCCCTTCGGCGCCGATGTTCCAGACGTTGGAGCGGTAGCACACGGCCAGGCCGAGCGCGATCACGATCAGCGGCGTGGCCTTGAGCAGCACCTCGCTCACCTGGCGCAAACCGTTCAAGGGTTCGACGAAGAAGATCCCCAGGCCCTTCATCGGGTCCTTGCCGAGCGCAAGGAACAAGAGCGCGGCAATGACCGCGGTCAGCGCCAGGGCGATCAACGGCGACGCCGCCGACATCGCCTTCGATGGTTGCGGGCGCGCTTCAAGCATGAGCATGTTGTTCTCCTTCGCCGGTTCCGGCCGCGCCCGCGTAGCTGCTGGCCGCCCTGGCGGCCGGGCCGCCCACGGCGCTCGCCTGCCCTTCCTCGCTCGCCTGCCCTTCCTGCCACAGGCCACTCATCCATTCGCCGATGCGTTCGATCGACGCCTGCGCAGTCGCGATCGAGGGTGACATTCGCCCCTGGGCGATGACGATCAGCCGATCCGAGATCTCGAACAATTCGTCGAGCTCCTCGCTCACCACGAGCAGCGCGCAGCCGGCGTCGCGCAGTTTCAGCAACTCGCCACGAATCAATGCGGCGGCGCCGACGTCGACACCCCAGGTCGGCTGCGAGACGATCAGCAGCTTCGGGTTCGCGTCGATCTCGCGGCCGACGATGAACTTCTGCAAGTTGCCGCCCGAGAGCGACTTGGCCGCGGCCTGCGTGCCCCCGGCCTTGACGTTGAAGCGGGCAATCAGGTGTGCGGCGAGCAGGCGCACCCTGCCGGTGTCGATCCAGCCCCAGCGGTTCACGGCCTCGGTGCGCGTCAGCATCGTGTTCTGCGCCAGCGACAGGATCGGCACAGCGCCGCGCCCGAGCCGCTCTTCCGGCACGAAATGCAGCCCCTCCTTGCGCCGCCGCCGAGGCGAATGGTTGCCGATCGCCTTGCCGAAGAGCGTGATCGAAGCGGGCGCGGCGCGCACGTCTTCGCCCGACAGCGCCGCCATCAATTCCTGCTGGCCGTTGCCCGAGACACCCGCCACGCCGACAATCTCGCCGGCGCGCACGTCGAAGCTGATGCCTTGCAGGTTCATGCCGAACTGGTCGAGCTTGGGCAACGACAGTTGCTTCACCGCAAACACCGTCGCCCCGGCCGCCGATGCCTTGTGCTGCAACTCGGGCGGTTCGGCGCCGATCATCAGGCGCGACAGGCTCGCATTCGTTTCCTGCGTCGGGTCGACCTCGCCGGTGACCTTGCCGCCACGCAATACCGTGCAGTGGTGGCACAGCGCGCGGATCTCGTCGAGCTTGTGGCTGATGTAGAGAATCGAACAACCATCGGCCGACAACTGGCGCAGTGTGACGAAGAGTTTTTCCACGGCCTGCGGCGTGAGCACCGAGGTCGGTTCATCCAGGATCAGCAGTTTGGGCGAGGTCAGCAAGGCGCGCACGATTTCGACGCGCTGGCGCTCACCGACGGACAGCGTGTGCACCGGGCGCAGCGGCTCGACATCCAGGCCATAGGCGGCAGCCACCTTGCCGATGCGTGCCGTCACTTCCGGCAGCGTGATCTCCTTGCCCAGGCCGAGCCATACGTTCTCGGCGGCGGTGAGCGTGTCGAACAGGCTGAAGTGCTGGTACACCATGCTGATGCCGAGAGCGCGCGCGGCCGCCGGGCTCGCGACCTGCACCACCTGGCCGTTCCAGCGGATCTCGCCTTCGTCGGGCCGCACCGCGCCGTAGATCATCTTCATCAGCGTCGACTTGCCGGCACCGTTTTCGCCGAGCACGGCGTGGATCTCGCCCGGCTTGACGCGCAAGCTGACCTTGTCGTTCGCCCTGACGGCCGGGTACTGCTTGCTCAACCCCGTGAGTTGCAGACGCAACGCTTGTTCTGATTCCATGCTTGTCTCCTGCCGCGATTCAACCCTTGCCGAAACGCTTGTATTGCGTGATCCCGGTGCAAGCGCCGCAGCGTACCCGATGCGGTGCCGCGCTTGCCCGGGATGCCTTGTTGCCTACCCTTGTTTCACCCCCGCCACGTACGCCGCCACCAGGCAACGCTCGTCACTCAACGTGATCCAACAAAACACGCGCTCGTGGAGCTCGCGCGCGGCCGCGATGCGGCGCTGCGCCACTTCACCCACGCCCCAGTCCCAGACGCAGACATCGGCGGCGCGCCCGGCATCGAAGCTGCCGATCTCGTGCTCGAGTTGCAGCGCCGTTGCCGCGCCGCGTGTCGCCGCGTGCAGCATGGCCCAGGCGCTGAGCCTGCGCCCGGCCATCGCCTGCACCTTGTAGGCGTCGGCCATGGTGCGTTGCATCGACAAGCTCGTCCCGCCGCCGACGTCGCTCGCCAGGCTCACGGCGACGCCGGCATCGGCGCTGCGCTGCCAGTCGAACAAGCCGCTGCCGAGAAACAGGTTCGACGACGGGCAGAACGCGATCTGCGCCTGCGCCGACTGCAGCCGCGCGCGGTCGGCGTCGTCGAGCCAGATGCCGTGCGCGAGCACCGAGCGGCGGTGCAACAGACCGGCGTCTTCATACACGTCAAGATAGCTGCGTGCCGCGGGAAACAGCTCGGCGACCCAGGCCACTTCGGCGCGGTTTTCGGCGACATGGGTCTGCATGTACAGCGTCGGATCGCTGGCACACAGAGCCCCGGCCATCGCCAGTTGGCGCGGCGTGCTGGTCGGTGCAAAGCGCACCGTCACCGCATAACTGTTGCGGCCGCTGCCGTGCCAGCGCGCGATCAGGTCGCGGCAGTCGCGTTCGGCAAGTTCGACATCGTCGCGCAGGCCGTCGGGCGCATTCCGGTCCATCAGCACCTTGCCCGCAATCATGCGCATGCCGCGCTCGGCCGCCGCGCCGAACAGGGCATCGACCGACGTCTTGTGCGAGGTGGGGAAGACGACGGCGGCGGTTGTGCCATGGGCCAGCAGCGCGTCGAGAAAGCGCGCCGAGCCGGAGCGCGCCAGCTCCGCGTCGGCCCACGCGCGTTCCGCGGGAAAGGTGTAGGTGTTGAGCCAGTCGAGCAATTCGGTGCCGTAGCTGCCGATCACGTCGAGCTGCGCGCTGTGCACATGGGTGTCGATGAAACCGGGCAGGATCAGGCGCCCGCTGTGGTCGATTCGCTGCCAGCTCGGATCCGGCATTTGCGCCGCCGGTTGCGCCGAGATGATGCGCCCGTTCTCGATCAGCAGCCAATGGTCGGCGCGCCAGCGCACGCCGTGCATCGAGGTGGCGTCGAGTGCCGGCGCGGCGCTGAAGTCGAGCAGGTCGCCACGCAAGGCCAGGCGCTGGGTGGCAGTGGCGGCGGGCGACATGCGGCGAGGCTGTGGGTTGGGTCAACGTTGCGAGGCGTCGCGAGCCGAGTTCAGGCCGTGCGCACGCCACGCCGGCGCGGCATGGCGTGCGAGCACAGGTTCGAAGCGACATCGCGCACCTGTTCGCGCAGCCGCTTGCGCTCTGCGCGCGCGGCCGGATGCTTGCTGTTCAGCCGCATCGCGGCAGGCGATATGCTGCGTTCGATGGTCAAGGTGTGCAGGACCCGGATGAGCAACCACTCGATCTTGTCGAATTCGGCGCGGTGAGGCATGTCGAAGGAATGATAGGCACTATGCTCCAACCCATATAGCATTTCGCCACCGAAAGATATACCTTATGGGCCAGCGCACAGCAGGCGCGAACCAGACATCCGGGAAAGTCCCCATGCAAACCCGACCGATCCGCTTCTTCCACCAGGGTGCCATCGTCGAGGTGCCGCCGCTGACTCCCTCACGCAGCGTGCTCGACTGGCTGCGCGAGGACGCGCACTGCACCGGCACGAAAGAAGGCTGCAACGAGGGCGACTGCGGCGCGTGCACGGTCGTCATCGGTGAACTGGCGCCGCCCGGCGCCCGCGGCACGCTCGACGGCCTGGCACTGCGCACCGTGAATGCCTGCATCCAGTTCTTGCCGACGCTGGACGGCAAGGCGCTGTTCACCGTGGAAGACCTGAAACGCGTTGGCGCTGCGTCGGGTGTCTCCGGTGCCTCGGGCGCTTCAAGCTCTTCGGGCGCGATGGCGCTGCACCCGGTACAGCAGGCGATGGTCGATTGCCATGGCTCGCAATGCGGCTTCTGCACGCCCGGCTTCGTGATGTCGTTGTGGTCGACCTACGAGCGCGCCAGCGCCAACGGCCAGCGGCCGACGCGGCAACAACTGGCCGACGAGCTGTCGGGCAACCTGTGCCGCTGCACCGGCTACCGGCCGATCCTCGACGCCGGCCAGCGCATGTTCGACCTGCCCGCGGCACGCCTGGCGACGGCGCCGGTGATCGCCGCGCTGCGCGAATTGCAACGAGACCCGGCGCTGGACTTTCGCGCCCCGGCCGCGGCGGGGGTCGACGGCGCAGGCAGCGGCGCACGCTTCGTCGCGCCGAGGTCGCTCGATGCGCTGGGCGCGTTGCGCGCCGAGCTGCCGGGGGCGACGCTGCTCGCGGGTTGTACCGACATTGGCCTGTGGGTCAACAAGCAGTTCCGCGAGCTCGGCGACATCATCTACGTCGGCGAGGTCGAAGAACTGAAGCGCATCGAAACCCGCGGCGGTGAGATCAGGATCGGCGCCGGTGCCTCGCTCGAAGAGGCCTGGCGCGTCCTGGCGCTGCGCTGGCCGATGCTCACCGACGTCTGGCTGCGCTTTGCGTCGCCGCCGATTCGCAACGCCGGCACGATGGGCGGCAACGTCGCCAACGGCTCGCCGATCGGCGATTCGCCCCCGGCGCTGATGGCGCTGGACGCACAGATCGAGCTGCGCAGGGGCCGAAGCGTGCGCCGCATGGCTTTGACCGAGTTCTACGTCGACTACATGAAGAGCCGGCTCGAAGCAGGCGAGTTCATCCAGGCTCTGGTGATCCCGGCGTTGCCCGCTGCGCGGCAGGTGCGTTCATACAAGATCAGCAAACGCTTTGACTGCGACATCTCGGCGCTGTGCACCGGTTTTGCGATCGAACTCGACGCCGGCAAGGTGACGCAGATCAGGCTTGCGTATGGTGGCATGGCGGCGATCGTGAAACGCGCGGCGCACGCCGAAGCCGCCTTGCTCGGCAAACCCTGGAACGAAGCCAACGTCGCCACGGCGCAAGCCGCGCTCGAGCGCGACTTCAAGCCGCTCACCGACATGCGCGCCAGCGCCGGCTATCGTTTGCAGGTCGCGCAGAACCTGCTGCAACGCTTCTGGCTGGAGACGCGCCCCGATGCGCCGCTCGACATCAGCCACACCAGCGTCTGGAGCGTGATGCCGCACGACGTGCATGGCCTGCAAGGAGCGTGACATGAACAAGCCGATCGAAGCCTTGTTGCTGCAACCCGCCGAGGCGTTTGCCGACTACCGCAAGAACGGCGCCGCGCGCATCGACGCCGGCAGCGAGGCCGCGGCGTGCGAGCGCGGCGCGCGCGTCGGCATCAGCCGGCCGCACGAATCGGCGCACTTGCACGTGGCCGGCGAGGCCGACTACATCGACGACCTGCCCGAGTTGAGCGGCACGCTGCACGCCGCGCTCGGCCTGTCACCGGTGGCGCGCGGGCGCATCACCGGCATGGCGCTGGAGCGGATCCGCGCGCTGCCGGGTGTCGTCGCGGTCCTGAGCGCCGCCGACATCCCCGGCGTCAACGACTGCGGCTCGATCATTCACGACGACCCGATCCTGGCCGAACTCAGCGTCAACGCCGACGGCAGCTGCAGCGGCGAAGTGCGCTACCTCGGCCAGCCCGTGTTCGCCGTGATCGCGCGCACGCGTGATTGCGCGCGCCGCGCCGCGGCGCAGGCGAAGGCGGTGTTGACGATCGAGCCCGAGCCGCCGGTGATCACGCCGCAAGCCGCACATGCACTCGGCCAATACGTACTGCCGCCAATGCACCTGACGCGCAGCACGCGCGACGGCGGCGCGCGCGCGGCGATCGCCGCCGCACCGCACCGCCTGCGCGACACGTTCGAGGTCGGCGGCCAGGAGCAGTTCTATCTCGAAGGCCAGATCTCGTACGCGATCCCGCAGGAAGACGACACCTTGCTCGTCCACTGCTCGACGCAGCACCCGAGCGAAATGCAGAGCCTGGTCGCGCACGCGCTGAAGCTGCACGCGCACAACGTGCAGGTCGTGTGCCGGCGCATGGGCGGCGGTTTCGGCGGCAAGGAGTCGCAATCGGCGCTGTTCGCGTGCGTGGCAGCGATTGCCGCGATGCGCCTGCGCCTGCCGGTGAAGCTGCGCCTGGACCGCGACGACGATTTCCTGATCACCGGGCGCCGCCACTGCTTCTGGTACGAATACGAAGTCGGCTACGACGACCAGGGCCGCGTGCTCGGCGCCGAAGTCACGCTGGTCTCGCGCGCCGGGCATTCGGCCGACCTGTCGGGCCCGGTGATGACGCGCGCGCTGTGCCACTTCGACAACGCATACTGGCTGCCCGACGTCGCGCTGCACGGTTATTCGGGCAAGACGAATACGCAAAGCAACACGGCGTTTCGCGGCTTCGGCGGGCCGCAAGGCGCGATCGCGATCGAGAACATCATCGACTCGATCGCGCGCAAACTCGGCCGCGACGCACTCGAGGTGCGCAAGATCAACTTCTACGGCCAAGGACAAAAGACACCGTACGGCCAGGACGTGACCGACAACGTCATCCACGAGCTGGTGCGCGAACTCGAAACCAGCAGCGACTACCGTGCGCGCTGCAACGCGGTGCAGGCCTACAACCGGCAAAGCCCGGTGCTCAAGCGCGGCATCGCGCTCACTCCCCTCAAGTTCGGCATCTCGTTCAACGTCAAACACTTCAATCAGGCGGGCGCGCTGGTGCACGTCTACACCGACGGCTCGATCCTCGTCAACCATGGCGGCACCGAGATGGGCCAGGGCCTGAACACCAAGGTCGCGCAAGTCGTCGCGCACGAACTCGGCGTCGGCTTCGACAGCGTACGCGTCACGGCCACCGACACCCACAAGGTGGCGAACACCTCGGCCACCGCGGCATCGACGGGCAGCGATTTGAACGGCAAGGCGGCCCAAGACGCGGCGCGCCAGATCCGCGAACGCCTTGCCGCATTTGCCGCGGCGCGTTGGGGCGGAGCGCCAGCCGACGTGCGGTTTGCGAACGACCGGGTCAACGTCAACGGCAAATCGATCGCATTCGCCGAAGTCGTGAACATTGCGTACACCGAGCGCGTGCAGCTCTGGAGCGACGGCTTCTACGCGACCCCGGGCTTGAGCTGGGACCGCGAAACGCTGCAGGGCCGGCCGTTCTACTACTTCGCCTATGGGGCAGCCGTCAGCGAAGTCATCGTCGACAGCCTCAGCGGCGAATGGAAACTGCTGCGTGCCGATATCTTGCACGACGCCGGCAAGTCGCTGAACCCCGCCGTCGACATCGGACAGGTCGAAGGTGCGTTCATCCAGGGCATGGGTTGGTTGACGATGGAAGAACTGGTCTGGCACCCGGTGACCGGGCTGCTGACGACGCATGCGCCGAGCACCTACAAGATCCCGACCGCGAACGACTGCCCGCCGGTGTTCAACGTGCGGCTGTTCCAGGGCGACAACGTCGAAGACACGATCCACCGCAGCAAGGCCACCGGCGAGCCGCCGCTGCTATTGCCGTTTTCGGTGTTCTATGCGATTCGTGACGCGGTCTCGGCGCTGGGCCAACACAAGGTCGACCCGCCGCTCTCGGCGCCGGCGACGAGTGAATCGATCCTGCGCGCAATCACGGCGGTGCGGGCCCGAGCGGCGGGCTGAGAGGCTGAGAGGCAATCGGATGCACACGCGTGAGACCATAAAAAGGGCCCAATCTAGGCGCAAAGCGCAGCCGGGCCGGTGGCCCGGCGAGCATTTGCAACGACGAGTGGGCCCTTTTTATGGTCTCACCCTTCGGGCCGAGACACCCGAGGGCGCTGGGGGGCGTTGCGCCGCTTGCCCAGGCGCAAGCCTGGGCTGCGCGACGCGCCTACCCCAGCGCCCTCGGGTGCCTCGGCGCGGGTGCATCCGATTGCCTCTCAGCCTCTGGGTGCGGCACATTACGGCATCGTCACCAAGGAGCGCACATGAACGAGTTCTTCC
>JAEMQF010000020.1 GCA_022758925.1 Burkholderiales bacterium
ATCGACTCGCCTCGGCGGCGGCCCCCCCTGAGCTGCTAAATCGCCCCCCCAGACCACCTTCCAGGCTCATTCCTCATTGGAATCACGGCCTGGGCCCCAGGGTCATACCTCGTTGGACAAGACTGTGCTTTGACGCCCGGCGGGACTCTGGTGCATAATCTGCGGCTTCGCTGAGTGGCGATGGTAAGCGTGGGTAATACATGCGGGCACCGCACCACTCGGCTTCGCCGAAGTTTCGCCCCAGTGGCTGGTCGCGCGTCTGTGCGGTCGTCTCAGCGGGCCCAAGACTGACCGCTGTGGCGCCTCCATGATGCATGGACGAAACCGCGGGACAAGTTGGGGACAGTAAAAAATGATCCAAATGCAATCGCGGCTCGACGTCGCAGACAATACCGGTGCCAAGTCCGTCATGTGCATCAAGGTGCTGGGCGGCTCCAAGCGCCGCTATGCCGGCATCGGTGATGTGATCAAGGTCAGCATCAAGGAAGCTGCGCCGCGCGGTCGCGTCAAGAAGGGCGAGATCTATAGCGCCGTCGTGGTGCGCACCGCCAAGGGTGTGCGCCGCCAGGACGGTTCGCTCGTGAAGTTCGACGGCAATGCCGCCGTACTGCTCAATGCCAAACTCGAGCCGATCGGGACTCGCATCTTCGGGCCGGTGACGCGCGAGCTGCGCACCGAGCGCTTCATGAAGATCGTGTCACTGGCTCCCGAAGTGCTTTGAGTGGATTGGTTCGAGGAACTCCAATGAACAAGCTTCGCAAAGGCGACCAGGTCATTGTTCTGACCGGGCGCGACAAAGGAAAACGCGGCGTGATTTCCAAGCGCGTCGACGATCAGCGTCTGGTCGTCGATGGCGTGAACGTTGTCAAGAAGCACGTCAAGCCGAACCCGATGAAGGGCGCAACAGGCGGGGTCGTCGACAAGACGCTGTCGATTCATCAGTCGAACCTGGCCATCTTCAACCCGGCAACCGGCAAAGCCGACCGTGTGGGCATCAAGCTCCTGAACGACGCCGACAAGCTGCAGCGCAAGACCCGCGACAACGGAGTTCGCATCTACCGCTCCAACGGCCAAGAGATCAAGGCATAAGAGGCAATCATGGCTCGTTTGCAACAGTTTTATCGTGAGAAGGTCGTACCCGACCTGGTCAAGAAGTTCGGCTTCAAGTCCACGATGCAGGCGCCGCGTCTGACCAAGATCACCCTGAACATGGGCGTGAGCGAGGCGGTATCGGACAAGAAGGTCATGGAAAGCGCGGTGGCCGACCTGACCAAGATTGCGGGCCGAAAGCCCGTCGTCACCAAGTCGAAAAAGGCGATCGCCGGATTCAAGATCCGCGACGGCGTGCCTATCGGCTGCATGGTGACCTTGCGCGGCGCGCAGATGTACGAGTTCCTGGACCGGTTCGTCACTGTGGCTCTGCCGCGCGTGCGCGACTTTCGCGGCATCTCGGTGCGCGCCTTCGACGGACGCGGCAACTACAACATCGGTGTCAAGGAACAGATCATCTTCCCTGAAATCGACTACGACAAGATCGATGCCATCCGTGGCCTGAACATCAGCATCACGACGACGGCCAAGACCGACGAGGAGTGCAAGGCGCTTCTCACGGCATTCAAGTTTCCGTTCAAGACCTGACAGAACGCCTGAAGGAACGCAATGGCAAAAGTATCCCTCATCCAGCGTGAGCTCAAGCGCACCGCATTGGTCGCCAAGTACGCCAAGAAGTACAAGGAACTCAAGACGCTGGCGAACGACGCGAAGAAGTCAGACGAAGAGCGCTACGCGGCTCGTCTGGAGCTTCAGAAGTTGCCGCGCAACGCCTACCCGACACGCCAGCGCAATCGCTGCGAGCTGACGGGGCGCCCGCGCGGAACGTTCCGCAAGTTTGGCCTGGCACGCAGCAAGATTCGCGACCTCGCATTCAAGGGCGATATTCCCGGCATCGTCAAGGCCAGTTGGTAGGCGTGGCTCTGCTGCGGCCCGATCAGGAGAATTTCGAATGAGCATGAGTGACCCCATCGCCGACATGTTGACGCGCATTCGCAATGCGCAGATGGTGGAAAAGCCTACGGTATTGATGCCGTCGTCCAAGCTGAAAGTGGCCATCGCCAAAGTCCTGAAAGACGAGGGCTACATCGAAGACTTCGCGGTGCGCGGCGCCGACGCCAAGCCGGAGCTGGAAATCGCGCTGAAGTACTACGCCGGCCGACCCGTGATCGAACACATCGAGCGTGTCAGCCGTCCGGGCCTGCGCATCTACCGCGGCCGGCACGAGATTCCGAGTGTGCAGAACGGACTCGGCGTCGCAATCGTCACCACCCCCAAGGGCGTGATGACGGACCGCAAGGCGCGCCAGGTCGGAATCGGCGGCGAAGTCATTTGCTACGTCGCCTAAGGAGAGCAAATGTCTCGCGTTGGAAAAATGCCGATCGCGGTTCCCAAGGGCGTGGAAGTCGCGCTCAACGCCGCGCAGATCAGCGTCACGGGTTCGTTGGGCACCTTGGTGCAGCCGGTGCACTCGCTGGTGGCGGTGAAGAGCGAAGCAGGCAAGCTCATGTTTGCCCCGGTTGAGGCGACGCCACACGCCAACGCCATGACTGGAACGATGCGCGCCCTGGTCGCCAACATGGTCAGCGGTGTGAGCAAGGGATTCGAGAAGAAGCTCAGTCTGGTCGGGGTTGGTTTTCGCGCGCAGGCGGCGGGGTCGAAGCTGACGCTTCAGGTCGGGTTCTCGCATCCGGTGGCCAAAGACATGCCGGTGGGCGTGAAAGTGGAATGCCCGACGCCGACCGAAATCGTGATCAAGGGAGCGAACCGCCAGACGGTCGGGCAGGTCGCTGCCGAAGTGCGCGCGTTTCGCCCTCCCGAGCCTTACAAGGGCAAAGGAATTCGCTACATCGACGAAAAGGTTTCCCTCAAGGAAACCAAGAAGAAGTAAGGAGCGCCAGCCATGCTGAACAAGAAAGAACAGCGCACTCGCCGCGCCCTTCAGACCCGCAAGCGTATCGCCAAGCAGCAGGTCGCGCGCTTGACGGTGTTCCGCTCGAACCTGCACATCTACGCCAGCATCGTCAGCGACGATGGTGCCAGGGTGTTGGCCAGTGCATCGACCGCAGAGGCTCAGGCGCGCAAGGAACTCGGCGCACCGGGCAAGGGTGGCAACGTCGCCGCAGCCACCGCGGTGGGGCAGCGCATCGCTGAGCGCGCCAAGGCAGCCGGAGTTGACAGGGTTGCGTTCGACCGCGCCGGATTCGCCTACCACGGTCGCGTCAAGGCGCTTGCGGAAGCCGCGCGTGAAGCCGGCCTGCAGTTCTAAGTCCACCAGCCCCAAGGAACTCGAATATGGCAAAGTTTCAACCCCGCGGCGCCCAAGGCGAAGCCAACGACGACGGGCTGAAGGAAAAAATGATCGCGGTGAACCGCGTGACCAAAGTCGTCAAGGGCGGGCGCACGCTCAGCTTTGCCGCGTTGACGGTGGTGGGCGATGGCGACGGCCGCATCGGCATGGGCAAGGGCAAGGCCAAGGAAGTTCCTGTGGCGGTGCAAAAGGCGATGGAAAGCGCGCGCCGCAACATGGTCAAGGTGTCTCTCAAAGAAGGCACGATTCATCACAAGGTGGTGGGCGAGCATGGCGCTTCGCACGTTCTGATGGCGCCCGCCGTGCCCGGCACGGGCATCATTGCCGGCGGGCCGATGCGCGCCGTGTTCGAAGTGATGGGCGTCACCGACATCGTTTGCAAGAGCCTGGGTTCGTCCAATCCCTACAACCTGGTGCGCGCCACGCTCGATGCGCTCAAGCACACCAGCACGCCTGCCGAGATTGCCGCCAAGCGCGGCTTGACGGTTGAAGCAATCTTCAGCTGAGTGGGTACGCGGAGCAAGCCATGAGTGACAAGAAAACCGTGCAAGTCAAACTGATCCGCAGTGTCGCGGGGACGCGTGAATCGCACCGCGCCACGGTGCGCGGCTTGGGCCTGCGCAAGTTGAACAGTGAGTCGACTTTGGAAGACAGCCCCGCCGTGCGCGGCATGATCGACAAGGTGTCCTACCTGGTCAAGGTGCTTTGAGCGCCGCAACCGACGAAGCACACACAACATGGAACTCAACAACATCAAACCGGCCGCCGGCTCCAAGTCGGCACGGCGCCGCGTTGGGCGCGGTATTGGCTCGGGTCTGGGCAAGACGGCCGGGCGTGGTCACAAGGGCCAGAAGTCGCGTTCCGGTGGCTATCACAAGGTCGGCTTCGAGGGCGGGCAGATGCCTTTGCAGCGGCGCCTGCCAAAGCGTGGCTTCAAGTCGCACTTGCTGAAGTACAACGCCGAGATCAACCTGACCGACCTTGAGCGCCTTGGTGCCGCGGAAGTCGACCTGTTGGCTCTGAAACAGGCGCGCCTGGTTGGTGAATTGATCAAGACGGTCAAGGTCATCAAGTCGGGCGCGCTGACGAAGAAGGTCGCGCTCAGGGGCATCGGCGCCACCGCAGGCGCCAAGGCAGCGATCGAAGCCGTTGGTGGCTCGGTCGCCTGAGCTCGAAGCGAATTCCGGAAACACAGCACGTGGCAGGCAATCCGAATCAACTCGCAAGAAGTGGAAAGTTCGGCGACCTGCGTCGGCGGCTCGTCTTCTTGTTGCTTGCGCTCGTTGTTTACCGTGTCGGCGCGCACATTCCCGTGCCAGGCATCGACCCGAACCAGCTGCAACAATTGTTCAAGGGCCAGCAGGGCGGGATCTTGAGTCTGTTCAACATGTTCTCGGGAGGCGCGCTGTCGCGTTTCACGGTCTTCGCGCTGGGCATCATGCCTTACATCTCGGCCTCGATCATCATGCAGTTGATGACCTACGTCGTGCCAACCCTCGAGGCGTTGAAGAAGGAAGGCGAGTCCGGGCGCCGCAAGATCACGCAATACACACGCTACGGCACGCTCGGTCTGTCACTGTTTCAGTCACTGGGCATCGCACTCGCGCTCGAAGGTTCGCCCGGCCTGGTGATCGCGCCGGGTTTCGGCTTTCGCCTGACGGCCGTGGTTTCTCTCGTGGCCGGGACGATGTTCTTGATGTGGCTGGGCGAGCAGATTACTGAGCGAGGCCTGGGCAACGGCATCTCGATCCTGATTTTCGCCGGCATCGCCGCGGGCCTACCGAATGCGATCGGTGGACTGTTCGAACTGGTGCGCACGGGTGCAATGAGCATCATCGTATCGCTGTTCATCATTGGCGTGGTTGGCCTGGTCACCTTCGTTGTCGTCTTTGTCGAACGCGGGCAGCGCAAGATTCTTGTGAATTACGCCAAGCGTCAGGTCGGCAACAAGGTCTATGGCGGGCAGTCGTCGCACCTGCCCTTGAAGCTGAACATGTCAGGTGTGATCCCGCCGATCTTTGCCTCGTCGATCATCCTGCTGCCGGCCACTGCCGTGGGTTGGTTTGCAACGGGCGACGGCTTGCGTTGGCTGAAAGACCTGGCCGGCCTGTTGTCGCCGGGACAGCCCATCTACGTCATGCTGTACGCCGCGGCGATCGTGTTTTTCTGCTTCTTCTACACGGCCTTGGTGTTCAACAGCCGCGAAACGGCAGACAACCTGAAGAAGAGCGGCGCCTTCATACCCGGCATTCGGCCGGGCGAGCATACCGCCAAGCACATCGACCGCATACTTTCGCGCCTGACATTGGCCGGCGCAATCTACATCACTGCGGTCTGTCTGCTCCCCGAATTCCTGGTTCTGAAGTACAACGTTCCGTTCTACTTCGGCGGCACGTCGTTGCTGATCATCGTCGTCGTGACGATGGACTTCTGGGCGCAGGTGCAAAGTTATGTGATGAGCCAGCAGTACGAATCGCTGCTGAAGAAGGCAAATTTCAAGGCGAGCTGAGCCATCGGGCAGCATGTGACGAACAAAGGCAAACGATAGGAACACGGCGGTCGAGGCAACAGGCAAGACTCAGGCATGGCGAAGGACGATGTCATCCAGATGCAGGGTGAGATTCTCGAAAATCTCCCCAACGCAACGTTTCGGGTCAAGCTGGAAAACGGACATGTCGTGCTGGGTCACATCTCCGGAAAGATGCGTATGCACTACATCCGCATCCTGCCGGGGGACAAGGTGACCGTCGAACTAACGCCCTACGACTTGTCGCGCGCGCGCATCGTGTTCCGGGCCAAGTAGGCGCCAGAGTGGACGTGCAGGGTAACGAAGACAGAAGAAGACGCAAATGCTGAAACGGAGCGAACCATGAAAGTAGCCGCATCGGTGAAGAAGATGTGCCGCAACTGCAAGATCGTGCGCCGCAAGGGTGTGGTGCGCGTGATTTGCACCGACCCGCGCCACAAGCAGCGCCAGGGCTGAGTTTTCACACACCCGAGCGCACCCCCGCGCACAATTTCGAAGGACGTTTATGGCACGTATTGCCGGAATCAACATTCCGCCCCACAAACACGCCGAGATTGGCTTGACGGCGATCTACGGCATCGGCAGAAGCACGGCGCAGAAGATCTGCGTGCGCACCGGTGTTCCGATGGACCGCAGGGTCAAGGACCTGACCGACGCCGATCTTGAAAAGATCCGTGAAGAAATCGGGCGACTGACAATCGAGGGTGACCTGCGCCGCGAGATGTCGATCAACATCAAGCGACTCATGGATCTGGGCTGCTACCGGGGCTTCCGTCATCGGCGCGGCCTGCCGGTGCGCGGCCAGCGCACAAAGACGAACGCGCGCACGCGCAAGGGTCCGCGCAGGTCCGGCGCGCTGGTGAAGAAGGCGGCGGCGTAAGCGGCCCCGCGAGGCTCCTTTCAGCTCTCACGTATTCAGAAAGTCATCATGGCAAAACCACCCGTCAATACCGCTGCCCAGCGTGTGCGCAAGAAGATTCGCAAGAACGTTGCGGACGGTATCGCACACGTGCACGCCTCGTTCAACAACACCATCATCACGATCACCGATCGGCAAGGCAGCGCTTTGTCGTGGGCGTCCAGCGGTGGCCAGGGTTTCAAGGGCTCACGCAAGAGCACACCGTTTGCCGCCCAGGTGGCCGCTGAAACCGCAGGCCGTGCGGCGCAGGAACAGGGCATCAAGAACCTGGACGTTCGCATCAAGGGCCCAGGGCCGGGGCGCGAGTCGTCGGTTCGCGCGCTGGCGGCCCTTGGAATTCGCATCAACCTGATCTCCGATGTGACACCAGTTCCGCACAACGGTTGCAGGCCGCAGAAGCGTCGGCGGATTTGATCGTTTCGGAGAACGCGCGCCGCTCGATCAGCGGTGCGCATGTTTAACCGGGGCCGCAAGTCCCCGCCATTGAAGCCCACCGTTTGAGCGCACAACAACAACACTCGCCAGACTCGCGCAAGCTGTTCGCCCAGCCTGCGTCAGATTGAAAGAAGGAAACAACGTGGCACGTTATCTAGGACCGAAGGCCAAACTCTCCCGACGCGAAGGCACCGACCTCTTCCTGAAGAGCGCGCGCCGTCCGATCGGCGACAAGGCCAAATTCGACAGCAAGCCCGGCCAGCATGGCCGCAACTCCGGCACGCGTACGTCGGACTATGGCTTGCAGTTGCGCGAGAAGCAAAAAGTAAAGCGCATGTACGGCATTCTCGAGCGCCAGTTCCGCCGCTATTTCGCCGAAGCCGAGCGTCGCAAGGGAAACACAGGCGGCAATTTGCTGACACTGCTCGAGTCGCGCCTGGACAACGTCGTCTATCGCATGGGCTTCGGCTCGACGCGCGCCGAAGCGCGGCAGTTGGTGTCGCACAAATCAGTCAGCGTGAACGGCCAAGGCGTCAACATCGCGTCCTACCTCGTCAAGGCAGGCGACACGATCGGCGTGCGCGAAAAGGCTGCGAAACAATTGCGCGTCACCGATTCCCTCAAGCTCGCTGAAACGATCGGCATGCCGGGCTGGGTGCAGGTCGACGCGGCCAAGTGCCAAGGCGTTTTCAAGAAAGCCCCCGATCGAGACGAATTCGGGGCTGACATCAAAGAGGCGTTGATCGTCGAGCTCTATTCCCGCTAGCGGGCCGCGCATCTTCCCGCCGCGCCGGCCGATCTTGCCATTGCGATGCTCGCCGTCCATCAGGGCGGCCGCGCCTGCGGCGACAAGCCCGACCACAAACGCGCCGGAACCCGCGAGACCCGCTTTTGCTTCATTCGTCGCTGTGCATGCCGGGCGTGCAGCGAATCGTTCAAGCCCGGCACTGTCCATCAGCCTTATCGGTGTAACGAGCCGAGGGTATTGAGAGGAACGGAAACTCCATGCAAACGAATCTGCTGAAACCCAAAGCTATCAACGTCGAGCCGCTCGGCGGCCACCGCGCCAAGGTCACGCTCGAGCCCTTCGAGCGCGGCTACGGCCACACGCTGGGCAATGCGCTGCGCCGCGTGCTGCTGTCGTCGATGGTCGGCTATGCGCCCACCGAAGTCACGATCGCTGGCGTTCTGCACGAATACTCCACCGTTGACGGTGTGCAGGAAGACGTGGTGCACATCATGCTCAACCTGAAGGGCGTCGTGTTCCGCCTGCACAACCGCGACGAAGTGACGCTGGTGCTGCGCAAGGAAGGCGAGGGCCCGGTCACGGCAGGCGACATCCAGACGCCTCATGACGTGGAAATCATCAACCCCGAGCATGTGGTGGCGAACCTGGCGCACGGCGGCAAGCTCGACATGCAGATCAAGGTCGAAAAGGGCCGCGGCTACGTGCCTGGCACGATGCGCCGTTATGGTGACGAAACCACGAAATCGATCGGCCGCATCGTGCTCGACGCATCGTTTTCGCCGGTCGCTCGCGTCAGCTATACCGTGGAAAGCGCGCGCGTCGAGCAGCGCACCGACCTCGACAAGTTGGTGATGGAAATCGTCACCAACGGCGCCGTGACTCCCGAAGAAGCGATTCGCTCGTCGGCCAAGATTCTGGTCGAGCAACTCGCCGTCTTCGCACAGCTCGAGGGCAGCGAAATTGCGGCGTTCAGCGAGCCCCAGCAGCGCAGCACGCAGTTCGACCCGATCCTGCTGCGCCCGGTGGATGAGCTCGAACTCACGGTGCGTTCGGCGAATTGCTTGAAGGCTGAGAACATCTACTACATCGGCGATCTGATTCAACGCACCGAAACCGAACTGCTCAAGACACCGAACCTCGGCCGCAAGTCACTGAACGAGATTAAGGAAGTGTTGGCTTCGCGTGGCCTGACCCTTGGTGGTCGGCTGGAAAACTGGCCGCCACAAGGATTGGATAAACGCTAACGCGTTGGCGTCGTCATCGGATACCAGGGCTGCGAATGCGAGCGGCTCGGTGCACTTGGCAGTACCTGATACGGCTGCTGGAAATTCGTTAGAGAAAAAGGAAACCGCACCATGCGTCACCGTCACGGGCTTCGAAAGCTCAATCGCACTTCCGAACACAGGTTGGCCATGCTGCGCAACATGTGTAATTCGCTGCTGTTGCACGAAGCGATCAAAACCACATTGCCCAAGGCCAAGGAATTGCGCCGTGTCGTCGAGCCGCTCATCACCTTGGCGAAAGAGGCCACGCTGGCGAACCGGCGCCTGGCATTCAACCGCACGCGCGACCGTGACATCGTGACCAAGCTTTTCAACGAACTCGGGCCGCGCTACAAGGCTCGGCCGGGCGGCTATTCGCGCATCATCAAGATGGGCTTTCGTCTCGGTGACAACGCGCCGATGGCGTTCGTTGAACTTGTCGACAGACCCGAACCCGTCGCGGCCGCGAAAGAGCCCGCCGAGAGCGCGGCCACTTGAGGCGGATAAAGGCACGAACCGACTGCGCATCGCCATTGACGATCGAGATGCGCGCGAGCCGAAGCTGATAGAATTCACGACTCAGTCGCGAGGTGGAGCAGTCTGGTAGCTCGTTGGGCTCATAACCCAAAGGTCGCAGGTTCAAATCCTGCCCTCGCAACCACTTGGTGGTCGATAAGAACAATGAGTTGGAAGCAAGAAGACGCCGGCCAGTTGGTCGGCGTTTTGCTTTGTGGTCATCCTTGACTACTTGGTGCCCGGCATGTGCCTTCGCGTCCGGTCGGTTCGCGCGAAACGGCCATTGGGATCTGTGCACTCGGGCTCGAAACCAGCGCCGTGGCCCATGCCCTCGTGTGCTTGAAGCACCTCCCGGCGTGCAGCGCGTGCTGTCCACCAATCCGAACCGCACGCCGCGTCGAGGTGAATATCGCACAAGTCATTGGGTCAGATCGACCACTTTCAGAACGCCCCTCGTCCTACGCTGCGATCAGGTGCCCGAACCCCGGCCCAGCACAGGAGACGCAACATGGAACTGAGCCCGACCGAACTCGCTGACCTGCACGCGTTTGAGGCCCGCCACCAGCCCAGGCGACGCCGCACGGATCAGCACCCGACCCCTTTCAATGCCCAGGCGTGGAGACCCGTACCGAGCGCTGCGCTTCACTCGCCTACGACGCAATCGGCTTCGGCACTCCTGGCATGCATGCTCGACGAAATCGACTACGGCATGCTGCTCGTCACGCTGGACGGCCAGTTGCGCTACGCCAACCGGTCGGCGTTGAAGGAGCTGCGGGGCGGCGCGCCGCTCGGTCTGGCGCAGGGGAGGCTGACTTTGTGCGACGCCGGCGACGACGCTGTACTGCGATCGGCGCTTGAGGATGCACGCCGAACCCGCCGCCGAATCATTGTTCTCGGCCGCAACGGCAGCGCCGTCTCGTTGGCAGTACTTCCCCTCACGGGTGGCGACAGCGAAGGGCCGACGATGGCGCTGCTGACATTCGGCAAGCGTCGCAGCTGCGAATCGTTGACGATCGCGCTGTTTGCGCAGGCACTCAAGGTCACCGCCGCCGAAGCGAAGGTGTTGCAGGCGCTGTGCGGCGGCGCCAAGCCCGAAGCGGTTGCGGCCGAACTCGGCGTTGCGGTCTCGACGGTGCGTACGCACATTGCCAGCCTGCGCAACAAGACGCAGACGGCCAACATCCGCGAACTCGTGGCCCAGGTGGCGGCGCTACCGCCGGTCACTTCGGCCTTGAAGATGGCGATGGCTCACTGAGGTCCGGCCGAGGCCGGCAACAGCACAAAGCGAAGTTCAGCCCTCCATCAGCGTGCTAGAGTTTGCGTGGTATCCGGGCCTGCGCCCGAGCCGCAACCCCGAACCCGCGAGATGGATGCCCAGCCACCCCGAGCCGTCACCGAAAACCTGTCCGCCTCATTGCGCATGCTCGCCGCCCGCGGCGTGTCGCGCCGCTATCGCAAAGGCACGCTGCTGATCGAGGAAGGTGACCGCGGCGACACCCTGTTCATCGTGCTGTCGGGCAGCGTCAAGGCGTTCTCGAGCGACAACCGCGACCGCGAGATCGTTTATGGCGTCTACGGGCCAGGTGAGTACATGGGCGAGTTGAGCCTGGACGGCGGGCCTCGCTCGGCATCGGTGATCACGCTCGAAGCGACCACCTGCGCGGTGGTGACGCGCCAAGCGCTGCGCGAACACATCAGGGCCAACCCCGACTTCGCGTTCGAACTCCTGGAGCGCCTGATCCGCCGAGTGCGGCTGGCCACGCACAGTGCGCGCAGCATGGCGCTGCTCGATGTCTACGGGCGCGTCGTGCAATTGCTGAATCAACTTGCGGTCACGCAACTCGATGGTTCGCGTACGATTGCGGACCGCCTGACGCACCGCGAAATCGCGAGCCGCGTCGGCTGCTCGCGCGAAATGGTCAGCCGCCTGCTCAAGGACCTCAAAGGCGGCGGCTACCTGGACAAGCGCGCGGGCCACATCATGCTCGCACGCACCCTGCCGGCGCACTGGTAGCGGCGCCGCTGCGTCGGCGCGCCGCCGTCGGCTTCACGCTGCCATCAGCGCCGGGTTGGGCGAATCGGAGCGCCATTCAGTCGAGGCCATCGGGCCGCTGGCTTGCGGCCAGCATCGAGCGCTCTCTGCAAGACCGGCTCACTGTTCAGGCCGGTGGGTCAGAGCAGTTAGCGCAACGTGCGCCGGAAGAACTGGCTGTGCTCGAGCTGCGTTGAGGATTGAGAACGCTCAAACGCTTGCAGTTGGAGACCGAGTCGTTCAATGTCAAACACGAGCGCAAGCCGAATGGGGTCTCGATATCCGATGGACCTTTGCGCCCGAGCGGACCCGTGCCAATATCGCGAATCAACTTCTTAACCTTGGCCATGCCACATCAATTCGATGCAGGGCTCGACGCAAACGGACGCCGGCGGTACTTGACCGTGCTCTTTTCGGATCTGTCTGGCTCGACGCGCCTGGGAGAACTGATGGAGGCGGAGTCCTACGCCGAGACGCTCTTGCATTTTCGCCAGCTCTGCCGGGAAATCATTCCGCGGCACGGGGGCCGTATTGCACGTATCCAAGGCGACGGTGTGCTCGGCTTCTTCGGCTACCCGGATACGCGGGAAGACGATGGCCGCCGCGCAACGCAAGCCGCACTGGAGCTGCACGCCGCCGTGAGCCAACTGTCCGTCGGCGGGCCGGGCAAGTCGAAGGAGCCGCTGACCATGCATTCGGGCATCCATGCGGGCCTGGTTCTTCTTGCGGATCGCGACATCGAGCGTGGCCGGTTCGAAATTCTCGGCGATGTACCGAAGACTGCGGAGCCATGTTGGCAGGCATTGTTTCGCGGCAGCAAGGGTTACACCCGATGCATCACCTCAGCGGCATTGATGAGTTGAGGCAGTCGGGTCGGCTGACCGTGACCTTCGTGCACAATGCATCGAACGCAGTGGGCACCGGAACCTGAGACGCCTGTCACGGCGTCACGGCGAGGGGAAAGCCCTAGGGCAGGCGCAGCCAGCGCTGGTCACCGGGCGCGCGACTCTGGTTGCGCCTGGTTCCAGCGACCTCGCAGGAATCGGACCTTGCGCATGAGCGGTCGAGGTCAGAATCCGAAGTTGCGGCAACACCGAGCGCGCCGCGAACCACAAGCACCCGGATCTTGAACCGCCTCTTCCACTTCCTCGGCCTGCGCTACGATTTCTGACGCCATGACCCTGCCGACCCTGCGCGCCGAAGGGCTGACCTACCGTCGCGGCGAGCACGCCCTGTTCGCCGGCCTCAACCTCGAATTGCCGGCGGGCTGCTTGATGTGGCTGCGCGGTCACAACGGGCGCGGCAAGACGAGCCTGCTGCGCTTGTTGGCGGGCTTGGCATTGCCCGATTCGGGCCGCGTCACCTGGGGCGGTGTGAAGCTTGCCGATGCGCCGGATTTCGCCACGCAGCGCACTTACATCGCGCACGCAAATGCGTTGAAGGATGATTTGACTGCCTATGAAGCTCTTCAATTTCTCGCTGCGTTGCACGGGCGCGACGCGACACCGGCTGCGCTGCACAATGCGCTGTCGCGCCTGGGCATGAAGCAGCGCCAACGGGCACCGGTTCGAACCCTGTCGCAAGGACAACGGCGCCGCGTCGCGCTGGCGCGGCTGGCATTGGAAAGGGCACCCGGCCTGTGGGTCCTCGACGAGCCCTTTGACGCGCTCGACGTCGATGGCATAGGCGTCATCAATGCCTTGCTCGAACAACACCTGGCGCGCGGCGGCAGCGTCATCTTGACGAGTCACCAGGCCTTGAGCATCACCGGGGCGACGCCGCAGGTCCATGACTTGCCGGGCGCAACATGACCTCGAACGGATTTTCCGTCATCGTGCAGCGCGACTTGCGGCTCGCCGCGCGGCGCCGCATCGATGCGCTGCTGCCCGTCGTTTTCTTCATCGTCGCGGCGAGCCTGTTCCCGCTGGGTGTCGGGCCCGAACCGCAGGTGCTGCGCCAGATCGGACCGGGTATCGTCTGGGTTTGCGCCCTGCTGGCGACGATGTTGTCGCTGACCAGCCTGTATTCGGGTGACCATGCCGACGGCTCGCTCGAGCAGATGCTGCTGTCCAGCCACTCCGGCGTGGTGATTGCCTCGGCCAAGGCGTTCGCGCATTGGGTCTTGACAGGGTTGCCACTGATTGTGGCGTCGCCCTTGCTCGGGTTGTTGTTTGACATGAGCGGCGACGCGATCTCAACGCTTTGCTTCACGCTGCTGCTCGGCACGCCGATCCTGAGCCTGCTGGGCAGCGTCGGCGCTGCGCTGACGCTCGGCCTGCGCAGTGCCGGAGTCTTGCTGCTGCTGTTGGTGTTGCCGCTTTGTATCCCAGCGCTGATCTTCGGCAGCGGCGCGGTGGTCGCCGTCGACGCAGGAATGTCCGCGCGCGGCCATCTGTCGTTGCTCGGCGCCCTGCTGCTGCTGACAGTCCTTGGTGCACCGCTGGCTGGCGCGGCGGCGCTGCGCATATCGACGGCGTGATCCAATCCAGGTTGCACCGCACGGAATCGCATATGCCAGCGCACTTTCGACTTTTCACTTTCGCCGCGCCGTCGCGCTTTTACGCGCTGGCCGGAGCGTTGCTGCCGTGGCTTTGGGGCCTGACGATCGCGCTTGCCGCAGCCGGCCTGTACATCGGGTTCTTCATCGCACCGACCGACGCAACCCAGGGCGATGCCTACCGCATCATCTTCATCCATGTGCCGGCGGCGTCGATGTCGATGTTGCTGTACCTCGTGATGGCGGGTTGGGCGGCGCTCGGCTGGGCATTCCATGTGCGCCTGGCGTCGATGGTCGCGCGAGCCATCGCACCCACTGGCGCGATGTTCACTTTTCTGGCGCTGTGGACCGGTGCGTTCTGGGGCAAACCGACCTGGGGCACCTGGTGGGTGTGGGATGCGCGCTTGACCTCGGAACTGATCCTGCTGTTCCTCTACCTCGGTTTCATCGCGCTGGTCGAAGCGATCGACGATGTGCGCCGTGCCGACCACGCGGGCGCGCTGCTGGCGGTGATCGGCAGCGTCAACGTGCCTATCATTTACTTTTCAGTGCGCTGGTGGAACACCTTGCACCAGGGCGCGACGATCAGCGCCACGGCCGCACCGAAGATGGCAAGCACGATGTTCACAGCCATGCTGCTGATGACGTTCGCATTCTGGGCCTATGCCTTTGCCGTCGTCTTCATGCGCGCCCGCGCCATCGTGCTGGAACGCGAACGCCACACCGACTGGGCGCGTGACATAGATCAAGGCCGGGTCGCGGCTCGAGGGGCATCATGAACTGGAACAGTGCGTCGGAATTTTTCGCGATGGGTGGGTATGGCCTGTACGTGTGGGGCTCCTACCTCGTTGCGCTCGCTGCCATGTCGGTCGAGCCTTGGCTTGCGGCGCAGCGTCATCGGCGTGCCCGCAATCAGATCGTCGACGTCGCCGCACCGGCACAGCAGGAGGGATCAGGATGAAGCCGCGGCACAAACGAATCGCCATCGTCATCGGCGCTCTGGTCATGGTCAGCGGCGCAGTCGGCTTGGTGCTGAACGCGTTCCAGAGCAATCTGGTGTTCTTCTATTCGCCGAGTCAGGTCGCGGCGCAGGAAGCGCCACTGGCCAAGACGTTCCGCCTGGGCGGCCTGGTGCAAGCCGGCAGCGTGCGGCGCGATGGGCTGAACGTGAGCTTTGTCGTGACCGACACCCTGAAGTCGACTCCGGTGCGTTACCAGGGCATCCTGCCCGACCTGTTCAAGGAAGGCAAAGGCGTTGTCGCCCAGGGCCAGTTGCGCGGCGGCGTGTTCGAAGCGCGGGAAGTGCTTGCCAAACACGACGAAAATTACATGCCGCCCGAGGCCGCGGCGGCGCTCGAACATGCCGCCAGGGTGAACCAGAAGGTTGGCTCTAGCGTGGTCCGGGAAACCAAGCCATGATTCCCGAACTCGGCCATTTTGCGCTGTGGCTTGCGCTGGGCGTGTCGCTGGTGTTGGGCGTCGTCCCCATGCTTGGGGCGCAGCGTGCGCGCGCCGACTGGATGGCGCTGGCGCGGCCGGCGACGCTGCTGCTGTTCCTGCTGGTGGCGCTGTCGTTCATCTGCCTCACGGCAAGCTTTGTGCGCCACGATTTTTCGGTGCTCTACGTCGCCTCGAATTCGAACTCGGCCTTGCCCTTGCCGTACCGCATCGCCGCCGTATGGGGCGGCCACGAAGGTTCGTTGTTGTTGTGGGTGTTCATGTTGTGTGTCTGGATGCTGGCCGTGGCGCGCTTCAGTGCGCACCTGCCGGCGGCGGTGCTGGCGCGCATCCTCGCCGTGATGGGCCTGGTGACGTTGGGCTTCCTGTTGTTCATGCTGCTCACCTCCAATCCCTTTGACCGGCTGGTGCCCGCGGCACCCGATGGACGCGACCTGAACCCGCTGCTGCAAGACCCGGGCATGGTGATTCACCCGCCGCTGCTGTACATGGGCTACGTCGGCTTCTCCGTGGCCTTTGCGTTCGCCATCGCGGCGCTGATCGGCGGCAACCTCGACGCCACCTGGGCGCGCTGGACGCGGCCGTGGACGACGATTGCGTGGATGTTTCTCACGATCGGCATCGCGCTCGGCAGCTGGTGGGCCTACTACGAACTCGGCTGGGGCGGCTGGTGGTTCTGGGACCCGGTGGAAAACGCATCCTTCATGCCCTGGCTCGTGGGCACGGCGCTGATCCATTCCCTGGCGGTGACGGAAAAACGCGGCAGCTTCAAGTCATGGACGGTGCTGCTCGCGATCATTGCGTTTTCGCTGTCGCTGCTTGGAACGTTTCTGGTGCGCTCAGGTGTGTTGTCGTCGGTGCATTCCTTTGCCAGCGACCCCAGGCGCGGCTTGTTCATCCTCGCTTTCTTGGTAATCGTAATCGGCTCGTCGCTGGCGCTGTACGCCTGGCGTGCGCCGAAGGTGGGGCTGGGGGCACGTTTCGAGCTGGTGTCGCGCGAGACGGCGCTGCTTGCGAACAATGTGTTGCTGATCGTCGCGGCTTCGGCCGTCTTGCTCGGCACGCTGTACCCCCTGGCACTTGACGCGCTCGGCCTGGGCAAGATCTCAGTGGGCCCTCCGTATTTCGACAGCGTGTTCATGCCCTTGATGGCGCCGGCCATCTTCCTCATGGGCATCGGGCCGATGGCACGCTGGAAAGCGGCTGAGCTGCCCGACCTCGCGCGGCGCCTGCGCTGGGCGCTGGGCGTCGCCAGCGTCGCCGCCGTGGCGAGCGCCTGGCGCGCGGGCGAGGTCAGCATGGTCGGCACGTTCGGCCTGTTGATGGCGTTCTGGATCGTCGCCGCCCTGGTCACCCACTTGCTCGAGAGCGCATGGCCCAAGGGCGCGCGCCTGAACGACATGCCGGGTCGTCTGGCCCTGATCCCGCGAGCCGCCTACGGCATGATGCTCGCGCACCTCGGCGTTGCGGCATTTTGCTTCGGTGTTGCGATGGTCAAGTCGTACGAAATCGAGCGCGATGTGAGGATGGCCAGCGGCGACAGCACGACGCTGCGCGGCTACACCTTCACGTTTCGCGGCGCGCGTGAGGTGCAAGGGCCGAACTATGTGGCGATGCAGGGGCTGATCGAGGTCAGTCACGGCGGGCGCAAGGTGAATGAGCTGTTCCCCGAAAAACGCATCTACCGTGTGCAGCAGAACACCATGACGGAAGCCGCCATCGACACCGGTTTCACGCGCGATCTTTATGTGGCGCTGGGCGAAAGCGTCGATGACGGCAAGGCCTGGATCGTGCGTGTCTACATCAAGCCCTTCGTCGACTGGATCTGGGGCGGTGCGTTCATGATGGCGCTGGGCGGTCTGCTCGCGGCAACCGACCGCCGCTACCGGGTGAAGCGGCGCAGCGAACAGGGCCTGCCCGGTGTCGCGGGAGCCGCGGCATGAAGACCCTTCGTTTCCTGATCCCGCTGGGCCTGTTTGTCGTGCTCGTGGTGTTTCTCGCGGTGGGCCTGAAGCTCGACCCGCGCGAAGTGCCCTCGCCGCTGATCGGCAAACCGGCGCCCGAGTTCGCGCTGCCGCGCCTGGACAACGCGCAGCAGACGATTCGCCGCGCAGACCTGCTCGGCAAGGTCTGGATCCTCAACGTTTGGGCGTCTTGGTGCGCGTCTTGCCGCGACGAACATCCCTTGCTCGTCGAATACTCGCGCAGCAAGAGTGTGCCGATCTACGGGCTGAACTACAAAGACACACGTGATGCTGGCCAGCAATGGCTGGCGCGTTTCGGCAATCCGTACCACGCTTCGCTGTTCGACCAGGACGGACGCGTCGGCATCGACTGGGGCGTCTACGGCGTGCCGGAGACCTTTGTCGTCGACCGCCAAGGCATGATCCGCTTCAAGCACATCGGAGCCCTCACGCCCGAGATTCTGCGCGAACGCATCGAGCCCTTGGTGAGGCGGCTCAATGGCTAACCGCCGGCGGCTTGCTGCCGCCCAGGCTCCTGGCCGCAGCTTGAGTCTTGGCTTGGCCCTGCCAGCGCTGCTCGCGCTGTGCCTGGCATTCTTGGTGGCAGTGGCGGTGGGCGCCGAAGCACCGTTGGCCGCGACAGACCCCGTGGTTGAGAAAAGAATGCTGCGCCTGGCCGGCGAATTGCGTTGCCTGGTGTGCCAGAACCAGACCATCGCCGACTCGCACGCGCCCCTGGCTGAAGACCTGCGCCGACAGGTTCGCGAAATGATCGCGCGCGGCGAAACCGACGCGCAAATCATCGATTTCATGACACAGCGTTACGGCGACTTCGTGTTGTACAGGCCACCGCTGAAGGGTTCGACCGTTGCGCTCTGGTTTGGCCCGTTCGCGCTATTGCTCGGTGGCCTGACGACCTTTGTCATCGTCCTGAGGCGCCGCAGCCGCCTCGCCGCGGATCAGTTCGAGCCCGACGAACTCGACGACGCTGCCCCGACCCAACGCTGAGCCGCCGCCCATCCAAGCCCATGGATTCATCCCTCGAAACCCTGAAGTCGCAGCTGCTGCAGCTGAAAACCCTGCACGAGGCGGGCGCACTGCCGATGGCCGAGTACGAGAGCGGCAAAGCCGCGCTGGAGCGGCGCCTGCTTGATGCGGTGCTGGCCGGCCCCGGGCCAGCGCAGACCGTGTCGGCCGCGGCGTCACCGGCCGCGGCCCACTCGGTGTCCGCGGCCGGTGCGGCCCCGTCGCGCCGATTGCTGGCCTTGCTCGGCACCGCAGTGTTCGCGATTGCGATCGGCGGCTACACCTTGACCGGCTCGCCGTCGTTGCTCAGTGGCGGCCCGCCTGTGGCCGGCGCGGGGCGCGAGGCAGGGGCGGCGCCGCACGCGGCGGGCATGGAAGAGATCACTGAAATGACGCGGCGCCTGGCGCAGCGGCTCGAGAAGCAGCCGCAGGACGCCCAGGGCTGGGCGATGCTCGGACGTTCATACGCCGTGCTCGGACGCAATGACGAGGCTGTCAGGGCCTATCAAACGGCGATTTCGCAACAGGACAACGACGCCGCGCTGTTCGCCGATTACGCCGATGCGCTGGCGGTGCAAAACAAGCGCGTGCTTGCCGGCGAGCCGATGAAGTGGGTGCGACGCGCGCTCGAGATCGATCCGAAGAACATCAAGGCACTGGCACTGGCCGGCACCGATGCGTTCGAGCGCGAAGACTTTGCGGGCGCGGTGCAGTTCTGGGAGAGGTTGCTCGAATTCGGTCCGAGCGACGCGGGCTTCGTGCAACAGGTCAAGGCCAGCGTGGCCGAGGCGCGCGAGCGCGCCGGCGAGGACGCTTCGGGCCCGACAGTCGCGCAAGCGCCCGCGGCGCCGCGAGCGGCAGGCGCGAACACCAACAAGTCTCCGCCGAACCAAAGTGCCAAGCTTGCGCCCGGCGCCAGCGTCAGCGGTACCGTGAGCCTGAGCGCCGCGCTCGCGGCGAAGGCCGGTGCGGACGATACCGTGTTCATCTTCGCGCGCCGGGCCGAGGGCTCGCGCATGCCACTGGCGCTGCTGCGCAAGCGCGTGCGCGACCTGCCGCTGCAGTTCACGCTGGACGACAGCATGGCAATGTCGCCAGCTGCGAAGTTGTCAGGCGCACCGAGCGTCATCGTGAGTGCACGCATCAGCCGAAGTGGCGACGCCATGCCCGCGCCCGGTGACCTGGTCGGTCAGGTCGGACCTGTGGCACTGGGCAGCGCCGGCCTGAGAATCGAGATCGGCGAACAAGTCAAACCCTAGGAGCCTGTCGGGCTTTGGGTCGGGCCCGCGCCGAGGCGAATTACGGCGCCAATCTAGGCGTCGGCGACGCCGTGTGGCGTGCCACACAAGGAGCCGGCAACGACGAGTGGCGCCGCAATTCGCCCCGGCCCTTCGGGTTGGGTCTGCTTTGGGGCGCATGCGTCGTTGCAAATGCTCGCCGTGCCGCCCGGCACGGCTGCGCTTTGCGCCTAGCCTGCGCCCCAA
>JAEMQF010000138.1 GCA_022758925.1 Burkholderiales bacterium
ACGGTGTTGATGGCGCGACGCCTGCGAACCGAGCACGGTGCCCCGCGAGCGTGGCCCGTAGAACGTACCCCCGGCCATCCGCCCTGCACCACGTTTGCACGTGGCCCACTGCGAACGTCAGCAATTGGCCGCGGGCTTTTGTTCCAGGCGCGCGCCTGAATCGGTCTCTAGGAAGCCACGTACTCGGCGCGAAGGGCGGCTGTCGGATTCAGTAGCGAACACGCGCTCCCGGCCATCTGTCGTCACTCGTGGCCGGCAGCTACCTGGCGAGTCAGCAACATTGCCGTGAGACCCTGGTGGAGTCGGCTCGGGTTGCGGCGGCGCCGCGTCGCATGAGCTTCAGCCCACAGACATCAGTCCAGCGTAATGCGTGTGGCCTGAATCACTTCACGCCACTTCTGGATTTGGGCTTGCACATGGTCGGCAAACTGCCTGGATGAGCCGCCCACGGCCAGGGCACCCAGCACCTGCAGCTGCAGTTGAACTTCGGCCAAGGCCAGGATCTTGTTGACCTCGGCATTGAGCTTGTCAATGATGGGCCGAGGCGTACCGGTCGGTGCGGCCAGTCCGTTCCAGGAGCTCACCTCAAAGTTCGCCATGCCGGCCTCGGCCATCGTCGGCACGTCGGGTAGTTCGGCCAGTCGCTTGGGGTGGGCGACTGCGATCGGACGCAACAGGCCGCTCTGCATTTGCCCAAGGGCTCCCAGCGACGCCATGAAGCCCATCGAAACGTGGCCCGCGATAACGTCCGCCATGGCCGGGGCAGCGCCTTTGTAGGGGACATGAACGATATCCAGACCTGCACGCATCTTGAATAGTTCACCCGCCAAATGCGTCGAACCCCCCATGCCCGACGAAGCAAAGGAAAGTCTGCCCGGCTGGGACTTTGCCAATCCGATCAGGGATCGCAAGTCCTTCACAGGCAATGAGGGAGTCACCACGAGGACGCTGGGCGAGGACATGACCTGGACGATCGGGCTCAGATCACGCGCGGTGTCGTAGCTGAGGTTCTTGTAAACCGTCATGTTGGTGGCATTGGCGACGGTTTCCATCAGCAAGGTATAGCCGTCGGGCTTCGCCCGCACTACCTGTTCGGTCCCAATGTTGGAGTCCGCGCCCGGCTTGTTCTCAACGATGAAGGGCTTGCCGAGCGCTTGGGTGAGCTTGCTCGCCAACAGTCGCGCCGTGATATCGGTGGCGCCACCTGGCGTGAATCCCACCACGATCGTGACCGTGCGCGACGGGTAGGCGGAAGCGTCCTCAGCCGCTTGAAGGGCGCACGCGGCGCTGCCCAATGCCAGCGCTACGAGCACGCGTGGCAGAAAGTACTTCAAGGTTTGCGTGGCATTTGCCTGGATCGTCACGAGGCTCATGTTTCCTCATTCGCCTTGGCGCCACGGAAAAGTGTGGCCTCGCAGTGGCACCGCCTCGTTTCGGAATTGACAAGCCTGCCATCAGACAGCGATCGATGTTACCCGGCGGCGGACAAGGTGCAGAGGAACTGGTTCTTGAGGAGCCGATCCGCGAGTTCGCGGTAGTCTTCAAAGACGGCCCAGCCACGGCCGATGCAGCAAGTGTGCGGACGACCGGGCAGCTGCCTAGCTCTATCCTCGGCTCGCGGTGCATAGGGCGCCAGCCCGAGGGCAAGGCAGGCGCCGATGAAGCACAACCCTTGCGTCGCGATCTGCTGCGGCCACCGCGGGCCGGCAGCTCGCGCCGGTGCGCATCACCCCGCTGCGTGTACAGCAGTGGTGGTTTTCAGTTGGTCTTGGGTGGCGGCGCGGGTGCAAGCGGCGGCGCGCCGCCGGTGCGCTCGAGAATGCGCCGCAATAGCGCCTCACGCTTGCAAGGCGACAGCACGATGGGATCCATTTCTTCCTGAATCAGCCGTACGGCTTCGTCGTCCGGAGCAACCGGCGTCGGGTCATCGGGGTGCATGGTCAGGCGGGGCCATGGGGTCAAGCCGTGCCGAGCTCCTCGCGCAGTGTGGCCAGCGCCCGGCGGATGTGCGACTTTATCGTACCCAGCGGCACGTGGGCCTCGGCCGCGATCTCGGTATGCGTGAGGCCGCGGAAGAAGGCCAGGCCGAGAATTTGGCGTTGTTCGGGGCGCAGCCTGGCGAGGGCGGCGTGCAGCGCGGCGTGTTCCTGGGTGGCTTGCAACAGGTCCTGCAACCCGGGCCCCAGCTCCGCGATCGCGTCGAGCCGCTCGGTGGGGTCGGGATCGACGATGGCCTTGTCTGCACGACGCAAGCTGTCGAGGGCGCGGCTGCGGCAGATCGTCAGCACCCAGCCCAACGGCGAGCCTCGCTGCGCATCGTAAGTGGCAGCGCTGCGCCAGACTTGAACGTAGACGTCCTCGGCCACTTCTTCGGCTGTGGCGCGACAGCGCACGATGCGCAGTGCCATGCCGAAGACTCGGCTGATCGTAAGGCGGTAGAAGCGCTCCAGCGCACGCTGTTCGCCGGCCGTCACGCCCTCCAAAAGGGACGCCAGTTCGGGCGCGCAGGCCGATTGAGGCGTCGGCAACATCGGTGCCGGGTGGAAATTCGACGGTTCGGCAAGAACAGCGATCATGACGTTCCTCGTAGAGTCTTCTTGTGGCGGAGTCGGCAGCCATGGCCTGCGATGCAAGAAGTCTGCGCGGCCAGCAACCCCTTGAAAATGTGGAAGATCCAGAGCCAGCCTATGGCACAGCCGAAGGCAGGTTCACAGTCCTGACATCCAACATGACCTTTCGCTTCGACCTCACCGACCTTCGCCTCTTCCTCAATGTGGTCGAGTCGGGCAGCATCACCGCCGGCGCCGAGGCCACGCAGCTCGGCCTGGCTGCGGCCAGCGCGCGCGTCCTGGCAATGGAAGACACCCTCGGTGCTCCCCTGGTGGTACGCGAGCCGCGCGGTGTTCAGCCCACCGCCGCGGGCCAGGCGCTGGTGCTGCATGCACGCACCCTGCTGCAGCAGATGGAGCGCCTGCACGGCGGGCTGGCCGAGCACGCGCTGGGCCTGAAACTGCAGTTGCGGCTGCTGTGCGACACGGTCGCGCTGCACGAGGTCGTCCCTGAACGGCTGGCCGGCTATCTGCTGGCCCACCCTCATGTGAATCTCCGGGTGGAAGAGCGGCAAGGTAACGAGGTGGTGAGCGCGTTGGCTGAAGGCACGGCCGACGTGGGCATCGTGCGCGAGAATACCGACGTCTTCGAGCTCGAGTCCTTCCTGTTTCAACCCGACCGCCTTGTCGTCGTCGCGCCGCCCGGTCACTCCCTGGCGCAAGAAGCGCAGGCCGGCCCGATCTCGCTGGCGCGGGCCGACCTGTGCGACGTGGTCGGCTTGCCGCAGGGAACGGCCCTGCAGGACCTCTGGGACCGACGCGTTGCGCAGCGCGGCCGACACCTCAACTACCGCATCCGCGTCGGCAGCTTCGACGAACAGTGTCGGCTGATCGCGCGCGGCGCCGGCATCGCACTCATGCCGCGCAACACGGCCGAACGCCATGCGCGCGCGCTGGACATCTGCATCGTGCCGCTGGCCGAAGACTTTGCGGCCCTCGCGCTGCGCCTGTGCGTGCGCCGCTTGGGCGAGCTGCCTGCGGCAACGCGGCGGCTGGTGGGCAGCCTGCTGGGCAGCGCGGCGCCGCCGGCGTTGCAATGGCAGGTCGCTGCAGCGCCGGCTGAGCATTCAGCCGTGGTGAAGCCCGCATGAGCGTTGATTTCGATCTTACCGACCTGCGGCTGTTCCTGCACGTCCTCGAAACCGGCAGCATCACGGCCGGGGCCCGGGCCGCGCACCTCTCACTCGCGGCGGGCAGCGCGCGCGTGCTGGGCATGGAACAGGCGCTGACCACGCCGCTGCTCACGCGCGGGCGCCGCGGCGTGCTGCCCACCGCCGCCGGGCTGGCGCTGGTGCAGCATGCGCGCACGGTGCTGCAGCAGGCCGAGCAGCTGCGGCTGGACCTGGAAGAACACGCCCGCAGCAGAAAGCACCACATCGCCCTGATCGGCACCTCGGCAGCGATCCGCGAGTACCTGCCCGACGCTTTGGGCGACTTCCTGGCGCAGCACCCGCTGGTAAACGTCTCGGTGGCCGAGGCGGCCAGCGAAGAATCCGTGCAGGCCGTGTTGGTCGGCAGCGCAGACATCGCCTTCGTCACGGAGCGCCCAGCGATCCAAGGGCTGGAGTTTTACCCCTTCGTCGTGAACCGCTTTGCGCTGGTGGTTCCACGCGGCCACCCCTTGGTGCAAGATGCCTGCGGCCGCGTGATCTCGGAGGCGCTTGCCGACGGCTGCGACGTCGTGGGACTGCCCGAAGGCAGTGCACTGCAGGACACCTGGGAGGCCCGCGCCGCCGGACGCGGGGCCGCGCTGAACTACCGCGTGCGCGTGCCTGGCTTCGACGCCCAACTGCGCCTCATCGAGCGCGGTGTGGGCGTGGCCATACTGCCCGAAGACACGGCGCAACGCGGTGCGCGCACCATGGCCATTGAGGTGCTGACGCTTTCCGACCCGTACCTACTCCGCCGGCTGCTGATCTGTGTGCAGCGCCTAAGCGCGCTGCCGCCCTACACACAGAGCCTGATCGAGCAGTTGTGTACTGCACACCGCGCGTCCTTGGCGGGCGCGGGCCAGACCGATCGACCCGGCACGGCGTAGCGTTCGGTGCTCGCGGCCTGGCGCAGCGTGGCGAGGTCAATGGCCAGTTCGCGCCCTCGCACGCCCACGCTCGCGGGCAAGGGTGATTGCCCGCAGCGCGCAGCCGCTTCGGCAGCGCTGTGCCCTGCACCCATGGGGAGCGACCGCGATTGGAGCCTGCGCCCGGGTGCACCACCACCGCCCTGGTGCATTCGGGGTGGCGTGCCACGCCTTCGCATGCCGCCCGCATGCCCGAGCAGGTGGCTCGGGGGACGGGCGCAGGCCCATTCGCGGTGGCTGAGACCAGCGCAAGAACAGACGGTGTTGATGGCGCGACGCTCGCGACCCGAATCCGGTGCCCCGCGAGCGTGGGCCGGAGAACGCACCCCGGCCACCTACCTTGCGCCATGCTTGCATGCAACCCGCAACGAACGTCGAAAACTGGCCCTCCAC
>JAEMQF010000228.1 GCA_022758925.1 Burkholderiales bacterium
CAAACGGCCGCGCTCGATGGCTTTGAGCCCGAAGTCGCCAAACGAAACCTTGGCGCCGCGCGTTGCGACGCCGGTGTTGCGGCCCTTTTGCTCCTTGCGAAACTTTCTGCGAGCAGGTTGCAGCATGCTTATTCTCCTTTGCTCTCAGGCGCGACCGCTTTGCGCACGCGCTTCACGGCAGGCACCTTGGGCGGCGCAACGCCGCCGGCGTCGGCCGGCTTGTCGGCGCCTTCGATGGGTGGTGCCGCAGCGATGACGCGCCGGGGCGCGCGCTCCGGCGCCGGGCCGCGACCACCAGGAGCACCGGTCCCAGGGGCGCCGGGGCGAGTTGGGCGGCGCGAACGACGATCGTCCTCGCCCGCCTCCGCCTTGGCGGGAGCCGCCACTTCACCCTTGGCCAGCCGGTCGCCACGGTAAACCCAACACTTCACGCCGATTACGCCGTAAGTCGTTTTCGCTTCCGAAAAGCCGTAATCGATGTCGGCCTTGAGCGTGTGCAGCGGCACGCGCCCTTCGCGGTACCACTCGCAGCGTGCAATTTCGATGCCGTTCAGGCGCCCGGAAGACATGATCTTGATGCCCTGGGCACCCAGGCGCATCGCGTTTTGCATCGCGCGCTTCATGGCGCGGCGGAACATGATGCGCTTCTCCAACTGCTGCGTGATGCTGTCGGCGATCAACTGTGCGTCGATCTCAGGCTTGCGCACTTCTTCGATGTTGACCGCCACCGGCACACCCAGGCGGCGCGCCAGCTCGGCCTTGAGGTTCTCGATGTCCTCGCCCTTCTTGCCGATGACGACACCCGGGCGCGCCGAGAAAATCGTGATGCGCGCGTTCTTTGCCGGGCGCTCGATCAGGATGCGCGACACCGCCGCGCTCTTCAGGCGCGTCTTGAGGTAGTCGCGAACCTTCAGGTCTTCGGCAAGCATCGTCGCGAAGTTCTTGTTCGACGCGTACCAACGCGACGACCAATTGCGCGTGACCTGCAGCCGAAATCCCGTCGGGTGAATTTTTTGTCCCATGGTCTGGTCTCTTTAGTTTCCGACGGTCACGAAGATGTGGCAGGTGGGTTTGCTGATGCTGTTGCCGCGCCCCTTGGCGCGTGCCGAGAAGCGTTTCAGCGTCGCAGCTTGCTCGACGCAGATCGTCTTGACTTTGAGCTCGTCGATGTCGGCGCCATCGTTGTGCTCGGCGTTCGCGATCGCCGACTCGAGCACCTTCTTGATGATGCCGGCGGCCTTCTTCTGCGTGAAGGTCAGGATGTTGAGCGCCTGATCCACGGGGCGGCCACGAACCAGATCGGCCACCAGCCGGCCCTTGTCCGCCGACAGCCGAACGCCACGAAGAATTGAACGGGTTTCCATCGCATCGCTCCCTTATTTCTTCACGGCTTTCTTGTCCGCCGGATGGCCCTTGAAAGTCCGCGTCAGCGCGAACTCGCCGAGCTTGTGGCCCACCATCTGGTCGGTGATGTACACCGGCACATGCTGCTTGCCGTTGTGCACCGCGATCGTGACGCCGATGAAATCGGGCAGGATCGTGGAGCGGCGCGACCAGGTCTTGATCGGTTTCTTGTCCTTCGTGGCCGAGGCCTTTTCGACCTTGACCATCAGATGGTGGTCGACGAATGGACCCTTCTTCAGTGAACGCGTCATGGCGGCCTCTTACTTCTTGCGGCGCGCGACGATCATCGTCTGCGTGCGCTTGTTATTGCGGGTGCGGTAGCCCTTGGTCAAGGTGTTCCACGGCGACACCGGCGCCTGGCCTTCGCCGGTACGGCCTTCGCCGCCGCCATGCGGGTGATCGACCGGGTTCATCGCCACGCCGCGCACCGGCGGGCGGATGCCTTTCCAACGCCTGGCGCCGGCCTTGCCATACTGGCGCAGACTGTGCTCTTCGTTGCTCACCTCGCCGATCGTCGCCCGGCAATCGATATGGATGCGGCGCACCTCGCCGGAGCGCAGGCGCAACTGGGCGTAGGTGCCTTCGCGCGCAAGCAGAGTGACTGCGGCACCCGCGGAACGCGCGATTTGCGCGCCCTTGCCAGGCAACATCTCCACGCAATGAACGATCGAGCCCACGGGGATGTTGCGAATCGGCAGCGTATTGCCAGCCTTGATCGGTGCTTCGGCACCGCTCAGAATCGTCGCGCCGACTTCCAGGCCGCGCGGCGCGATGATGTAGCGGCGCTCGCCATCGGCGTAACACACGAGCGCAATGTGGGCGGTGCGGTTCGGGTCGTATTCGATGCGTTCCACCTTCGCCGGAATGGTGTCCTTGTTGCGCACGAAATCGACAACGCGGTAATGGTGCTTGTGGCCACCACCCTTGTGGCGAATCGTGATGTGGCCGTTGTTGTTGCGGCCGGAATTCTGCATCTGTGGTTCGACCAAAGAAGCTTCCGGTCGGCCCTTGTGGAGATGCGCATGCACCACCTTGACCAGGGCGCGACGCCCGGGCGAAGTCGGTTTGACTTTGACAATGGCCATTACGCAGCCTCCCCACCGAGATTGAGTTGCTGGCCTTCTTTCAGCGACACATAGGCCTTCTTCACATGGTCGCGCCGGCCGATCGAACGGCCGAATTTCTTGACCTTGCCTTTTTGCGTGACGGTCTGAACACCCTGCACTTCAACCTTGAACATCAACTCCACCGCCGCCTTGATTTGTGGCTTGGTCGCGCCGCGCAGCACCTTGAACGTATATTGGTTGCGCTTTTCGCTGATGTAGGTCGCCTTCTCCGAGACGATGGGCGCCACCAGCACCTGTGCCAGGCGGCCTTCGTCATACTTGGCTTTGGCCACGCTTGCCGCGCTCATGACAGCATCTCCTTGATTTGCGCCATCGCCGCCTTGGTCATCAGCACCTTCTTGTAGAACACCAGCGACAGCGGGTCCGCATACCGCGGCTCCACGATCAGTACATTGGCAAGGTTGCGTGACGCAAGCAGCAGGTTGTCGTCGACCTGATCGCAGATCACCAGCACCGAGTCCAATCCCATCGCCTTGAATTTCGCGGCGAGCAGCTTGGTCTTGGGGGAGTCCACCTTGATCGAGTCGACCACCGCCAAGCGACCATCGCGCGCCAGCTGCGAGAAGATCGCGGCCATACCGGCGCGATACATCTTCTTGTTGACCTTGTGCGTGAAGTTCTCTTCGGGACTGTTCGGGAAGATCCGACCGCCGCCGCGCCACAGCGGCGACGAGGTCATGCCCGCACGTGCCCTGCCCGTGCCCTTTTGACGCCAAGGCTTTTTCGTCGAGTGTTTGACTTGGGCGCGGTCGAGTTGGGCGCGCGTGCCCTGGCGCGCGTTGGCCTGGAACGCGACGACGATCTGGTGCACCAGCGCTTCGTTGTAGTCGCGCGCAAACACGGTGTCCGGTGCGTCGACCTTTTCCGTCGCCTGACCCTGTTCATTGAGGAGCTCGAGCTGCATCACCTGGCTCCTGTCTTCGTCACTGCCTTGGGAGCGGCCTTGACTGCCGCCCGAACCACGACATGGCCGTTCTTCGCGCCAGGCACTGCGCCGCGCACCAGCAGCAGCTGGCGCGCTTCGTCAATGCGCACGATGTCCAGGTTTTGCACGGTGCACGTGACGTCGCCCAAATGGCCCGACATCTTCTTGCCCGGGAAAACGCGCCCCGGGTCCTGTGCCATCGAGATCGAGCCCGGCACGTTGTGCGAGCGGCTGTTGCCGTGCGACGCGCGCTGCGACTTGAAGTTGTGGCGCTTGATCGTTCCGGTGAACCCCTTGCCGATCGATGTCCCTTGCACATCGACCATCTGCCCCACCGTAAACAGGCCCACGGGCACTGGTGCTCCGGGCTTGTAGGTGGCCAGAACATCGGCCGCAACGCGGAACTCCTTGCTCACCTCACCGGCCTGCACACCTGCCTTGGACAGGTGTCCGGCTTGGGGTTTGTTGACCCGGGAGGCTTTGCGTGTACCGAACACAACCTGAAGGGCGTTGTAGCCGTCGGTTTGTTCGGTCTTGACCTGGGCGACTCGGTTGTCGGACACGTCCAACACCGTCACCGGGATGGCTGTGCCATCGTCGGCGAAGATGCGCATCATGCCCACCTTGCGGCCCAGCAATCCGAGGCGGTGCGCCGCGCTTGCTGCTGTCATGGTTTTCTCCAGCCCCGCCTCACAATGAGTGGGAGCCTTTGTTGCACATGCCCGACATCGATTGGCCGGGCTGATTTATTCGACGCTCGCGTTGACTGTTTGCGTCAATGCGATGCGCCGTCGGAAAAGCCGGCAAGTGTAGCAGCAGTGAAGCGCTGCACCTGCCGCAGCGAGTTATTGCAGCTTGATCTCCACGTCCACGCCGGCCGGCAGATCGAGTTTCATCAACGCGTCGACGGTCTTGTCGGTGGGGTCGACGATGTCCATCAGGCGCTGGTGGGTGCGGATCTCGAATTGATCGCGCGAACTCTTGTTGACGTGCGGCGAGCGCAGGATGTCGAAACGCTGCATGCGCGTGGGCAGGGGAACCGGGCCCTTGACGATGGCCCCGGTGCGCTTGGCAGTGTCGACGATTTCGAGCGCCGATTGGTCGATCAGTTTGTAGTCGAATGCCTTCAGGCGGATTCGAATCTTCTGCTTTTGCATGACGGTTCCTTAAAGAGCAATGCGATCTGGCGATCGCGGGGGTTGACCTGGACCGGCCCCGCAGCAACACGCCGCGGCCGATTCAAGCGAAGCGTACCTATTCGATGATTTTCGCGACCACACCCGCGCCGACGGTGCGCCCGCCCTCGCGAATCGCAAAGCGCAGCCCCTCTTCCATCGCGATGGGGTTGATCAGCTTGACCGTGATGCTCACGTTGTCGCCCGGCATCACCATCTC
>JAEMQF010000186.1 GCA_022758925.1 Burkholderiales bacterium
GCCGCAATTCGCCCCGGCCCTTCGGGTTGGGTCTGCTTTGGGGCGCATGCGTCGTTGCAAATGCTCGCCGTGCCGCCCGGCACGGCTGCGCTTTGCGCCTAGCCTGCGCCCCAAAGCAGGCCCAACGCGGGCACGAGCCAAAGCCCGACAGGCTCCTGGGTCCAGCAGATCGCCGCCGCGCCGCGATTTCATAGCGCGCACGAGTTCGGTGTCGACGCCGGGAGTGTCGGCACTCACGAAGGTCAATCTCGCCATGGGCTCGGCATCCGTGGTTGAACATCAGGCAGCCACATGAAGCAGCCCGCGCATTTTGACCTCAGGGCGCGAATCAGCCTGCGGCCTTGCCCCGTACAGTTCGCATCGGACCAGAATCTCGCGCACACCGATGACCGCACCCCCACGCTACACGCGAACCGCAATCGCCCTGCACTGGCTGCTTGCGCTGGCAATCGCCGCCGCGTTCAGCCTCGGGGTGTACATGCACGAGCTGCCGGCTTCGCCCTACCGTTCGCAACTCTACGACTGGCACAAGTGGGCCGGCGCCTGCATCCTGGCGCTTTCGATGCTGCGTTTGCTGTGGCGGCTGACGCACCGCCCTCCCGCCGACGTGGCCATGCCGCGCTGGCAGGCGCGCGCTGCACGCGCCGTGCACTGGCTGATGTATGCGCTGTTCCTGGGTGTGCCACTGTCCGGCTGGGCCCACAGCTCGGCAGCAGGGCAGCCGGTGCTCGTCTTCGGCGTGTTGGCGCTGCCCGACTTCGTGCCCGTGGACAAGGCGCTCGCCGACGCGGCGAAAGGCGTGCACGAGTGGCTAGGCTCGGCGCTGGCGATACTGGTGATCGGCCACGTCGCGGCCGCACTGAAGCACCGCTTCGTCGACGGCGACGGCCTGCTCGCTCGCATGGCGTGGCGCGACACGAGCGGCAGGGCCGGCTGAAGTCGGGCCCCCGAAATCCCTGCATCACAGCGCCAGGCCGTGCTCGGCACACTTGACCGCGAACGCTTGTCTTGCCGTATCGCGCGACCGGCTCTGCCGGAGAATCCGGATGGTTTTTGCACGGCGCCTGTGCTTGAATGTGCTGCAACAGCGACCCCTTCTCCGATACATCCAGCCGACCAGGAGCACGCCAATGCCGACGCTGAACGTGAATCTCTGGATACGCGATGTCACAAGGTCGACACCGTGATCGTCACGCCGCGCGATTCTTTGGGGGCGGGATGGGCGAGCCGGCGATTCGCGTCTTGGCGCGCAGCCGTGAACGCGATCCCATGCCGCCGGCGGCAGGCCGGCGCGCAGCCCGCCGTTGAAGAACGCGACGCTGATGCAGCAATGGTGCCGCTGCGGCCCCGGCGCGACTGATCGAGGCCCCGGCGTGGAACCATCCCTGCTCCCGATGCGGCATCAAGCGCCGGTCGTGACGCTGCAAGAGATCACGGCACATACCGTGCGTGCCGTGACCGACCTGCGCGTCTCGGCGTTGCAGCAATCGTATGTGGCGAGCAACGCGGTGTCGATCGCCCAGGCCTACTTCCACCCGCAGGCGTGGTTTCGCGCAGTCTGCTTTGACGACTTGCCGGTGGGCTTTGTGATGCTCGAAGATCCGACCCTGCTGCCCGACTGGATCGGCCCGGCTCAGGTGGGCCTGTGGCGCTTCATGATCGACGAGCGCCACCAGGGCCAGGGGCATGGACGCGCTGCGCTGCGCCTGGTCATTGAACATGTGCGCACCCGGCCGGGACAGACGCTGTTGCGCACTTCGTGCGTGCCCGGGCCGCACAGCCCGATCGGGTTTTACGAGCGCTGCGGGTTTCGCCGCACGGGTGAGCTCGACGACGGCGAGGAAGTGCTCGAACTCGCGCTGCGCAGTGCGGCCTGAGCGCGGTGACGGGTCGAATTCAACCGAGGTTCATGCATGCACCCCAACGCCGAACTGATCCAGCGTTTCTACGCCGCATTCGCAAGGCGCGACAGCGCCGGAATGAACGCTTGTTATGCGAGCGACATCGAGTTCCACGACCCGGTTTTCCAACGGCTGCGTGGCGACGACGCGAGGCGCATGTGGCGCATGCTGTGCGCGCGCGCCAAAGACCTGAACGTTGTGGCCAGCGGCATCGAGGCCGACGAACTCGCCGGCCGCGCCCATTGGGTTGCGACCTACACCTTTGGCGCGACCGGCAATCGCGTCGAGAACCGCATCGACGCGAGCTTCGTCTTCGAGGACGGCAAGATCGTGCAGCACCACGACCGCTTCGACCTGTACCGCTGGGCGCGCCAGGCGCTCGGGCTGAAGGGTTTGCTGCTGGGCTGGCTGCCGCCGGTGCAGGCGGCGCTGCGCAAGCAGGCGGCGCAGGGCCTGCGCGCATTCAAGGACTGACGCGCGGGCCCAGCCCGTCCGCTCTTAGGGTGGCGCAGCGCAATGCCTGCCGCCTGGCGCGCGGGCTCAGCCCAGCCTCTCGTAGGGTGGCTGGGCCTTCGCCAGCGACTGGCGAAGACCGACCCGCATCACCACGATGGCAATGACGACGACCACGCTGTGGCGGGTTCAATGCTTGTGCACGGACTGAACAAGCCAACGCGCGCTGCGCAGAAGCCGCGCGTCGGAGCCGCGTTTGCCGACCACCTGCACGCCCAGCGGCAGCCCCTGCGGCCCCGACATCAACGGCAGATTCAGCGCCGGCATTCCGCACAGCGACCACAGCGAGCAAAACGCGGGGTCGCCTGTCGTTGCCGCGGGCGGCGCCACGCCGGGAGCTGAAGGCGTGACGATGGCATCGAAATTGTCGAACAGGTCGTCGAATCCCTGATTCAGCTGCGCGCTGCGGGCCAGGCACTTCTGGTATTCCACTGCGCGCACTTCACGCCCGCGCATCAACTGTTCACGAAGCGGCGCGGACAAATACTCACGGCCTCGCTCCCATTCGAACTCGAGGTTGGCCGCCATCTCCGATTCCATGATCGTGCGCAACCAGTCCACCGCGCCGTGCGTGGCCGGCGGCAACTCGTAGCTCTGGCAGTGAACCCCCAGCGTCTCGGTCAACCTGGCGAAAGCCTCCACGGTCGAGGCGTCGGCACGCTCCCACAGCGTCGTCTTGACGAACGCAAAGCGGGGTGCGAGCAGCGGCTCTTCGGCGAGCGTGCGTTGCAGCGGCGGCCGGGCGCGCGGGCGTGTGTCCGGATCGCGTTCGTCATGGCCGATGCACTGTTCGGCGATCAGCGCAATGTCTTCCAGGCTGCGCCCAAAGAAGCCCACCGTGTCGAGCGTGCGCGACAGCTTGAGCACGCCGTGGCGCGGCACCAGGCCATGTGTCGGCTTGAAGCCGTAGACGCCGCAAAACGAAGCCGGGCGGATCACCGAGCCGTTCGTCTGCGTGCCGAGCGCGAGCGGCACCATGTTCGCCGCGACAGCCGCCGCCGATCCCGATGATGAACCGCCCGGCGTGCGCTCAGGGTTGTGCGGGTTGCGCGTCTTGCCCGGTGTGTAGGTGGCACACTCCGTCGTCACCGTCTTGCCCAGGATCACGGCGCCGGCTGCGCGCAGCATCGCCACCACCGTCGCGTCGCGCTCGGGCGTGCGCCCGGCGTGCAGCACGGTGCCGTTCTCGGTCGGCATGTCAGCGGTGGCTATGATGTCTTTGATGCCCACCGGCACGCCGTGCAGCGCGCCGCCGGCGCGGCCCTCGCTGCGCTCGGCATCACGCGCGCGCGCCTGCGCCAGGGCATGCGCTTCGTCCAGGAACTGCCAGGCGTGCACCTGGGGCTCGACGTCGCGGATGCGCGCCAGGCAGGCCTGCACCAGCTGCACCGAGCTGATCTCACCGCTGCGGATGGCCTGGGCTGCGTCACTGGCCGAGGCACTGATCAATCGCGTCAAGTCCACGTGCAATCTGCCTTTCAATGGATTGTTCGGCGCTTGGGACCGTTCAATAGCGCTGCACCCGCGTCACACCGAAGGGTTTCACCCAGTTGCGAGGGCGGTGCGGACGACCGACAGTTCCAGGCTGTGCGAGCGTGCGCAATGCCGCGCATTGTTCATTGTTTCGACCCGCGTGTTGCAAACCCAGCAAGGAGAACCCCGTGACCAAAGCCAAGACCTCACAACGCCGCAAGTTCCTGCATCAAGCCGCGGCGGGAGCCGTTGCCACCGGCGCACTTGCCGCGCCGATGATCGGACGCGCACAAACCATCACCAGCCTGCGCTTCCAGAGCACCTGGCCGGCCAAGGATATCTTCCACGAGTACGCGCTCGACTTCGCGAAGAAGGTCAATGACATGACCGGTGGCGAATTGAAGATCGAAGTCCTTCCCGCGGGCTCGGTGGTGCCGGCTTTCGGCCTGCTCGACGCGGTGTCCAAGGGCACGCTCGACGGCGGGCACGGCGTGCTGGGCTACCACTACGGCAAGCAGAACGCGCTGGCGCTGTGGAATTCGGGCCCTGCGTTCGGCATGGACGCCAACATGTTGCTGTCCTGGCACAAGTACGGCGGCGGCAAGGAACTTCTGGCCAAGCTCTACGCGTCGATTGGCATCACGACAGTGCAATCCTTCCTCTACGGCCCGATGGCGACGCAGCCGCTGGGCTGGTTCAAGAAGCCGGTGACGAAGCCCGAAGACTTCAAGGGCCTGAAGTACCGCACCAATGGCCTGGCGATCGACCTGTTCACGGCCATGGGCGCGGCGGTCAACGCGCTGCCCGGCGGCGAAATCGTGCCGGCCATGGACCGCGGCCTGCTCGATGCGGCCGAGTTCAACAACGCCACCTCCGACCGGCTGCTTGGCTTCCCTGACGTCTCCAAGGTGTGCATGCTGCAGAGCTACCACCAGAGCGCCGAGACCTTCGAGATCATGTTCAACAAGCCCAAGTACGACGCCCTGCCGGAGAAGATGAAGGCCATCATCGCCAACGCGGTCGAGGCCGCCTCGGCCGACATGTCCTGGAAGGCGATCGATCGCTATTCCAAGGACTACATCGAGCTGCAGACCAAGGACAACGTCAAGTTCTACAAGACGCCGGATTCGGTGCTGCAGGTGCAACTCAAGCTGTGGAGCGAGATCCTGGAGAAGAAGTCGGGCGAGAACGCGCTCTTCAAGGAGATCGTCGAATCGCAAAAGGTCTTCGCCGAGCGCACCGTGAAGTGGGACCAGGACACCTACGTCAGCCGGCGCATGGCCGTGAGCCACTTCTTCGGAGCCAAGGCGCCCACGAAGAGCTGAGCGTCTGTTGCTTCCTTCTTCGGCCATCCGGACGCCCTTCGGGTGGCTGATCTACTTTGAGCGGGCCCAGCCATGCAGCAGTTGCTCCTGACGATCGACAAGATCAGCACGTTCGTGGGCAAGGCGTTCTCCTGGCTCATCGTCGCGCTGACGTTCATGATTTCCTGGGAGGTGTTCTCTCGCTACATGCTCGACCACCCGCACGCCTGGGCCTTCGACGTCATGATCATCCTGTACGGCACGCTGTTCATGATGTCCGGGGCGTACACGCTGTCCAAGGCCGGGCACGTGCGCGGCGACGTGCTCTACGGTTTCTTCGAGCCGCGCACGCAAGCCACCATCGACCTCATCCTGTACATCCTGTTCTTCATCCCAGGGGTGTTCGCGCTCACCTATGCCGGCTACTACTTCGCCATCGAATCCTGGGCCATGAACGAGCACTCCAGCATCACGGCCGAAGGCCCGCCGATCTATCCCTTCAAGACGATGCTACCGCTGGCGGGAGCATTCCTGCTGCTGCAGGGCATCGTCGAGATCATCCGCTGCGTCATCTGCATCCGGCAAGGCACATGGCCCTCACGCGAGGAAGACGTGGAAGAGGTCGATGTCGACAAGCTCAAGGAAATGGTGCATGTGAAGGACGATGACATCGCCCAGCTCGACAAGTTCGTCGTGGCGCAAGGGGGCACGAAATGAAGGTCAGGAAGGAACTGTGGTTCGGCTTCGCGTTGATGGCGATCATCGTCGTCACGGTGGCGGTCTTCATGCCCTGGAGCAATTTCTTCGATGGCCACCTGTCGCGCGAAGATCTGGGCTACCTGGGCCTGCTGATGCTGGCGCTGATCGTGGTGGCCATCATGCTCGGCTTCCCCACGGCCTTCACGCTGATGGGCATGGGCGTCTTCTTCGGCTGGCTCGCCTACCGAACGGTGAACCCGGAGCTTGCCGTGCGCCAGGTGCTCGACCTGATGGTGCAGCGCGCCTACTCGGTGATGTCCAACGACGTGCTGATCGCGATCCCGCTGTTCGTCTTCATGGGCTACCTGGTCGAGCGCGCCAACCTGATCGAGAAGCTGTTCAAGAGCTTGCATCTGTCGCTGGCGCGGGTGCCCGGCGCGCTGGCCGTGGCCACCATCGTCACCTGTGCGATTTTCGCCACCGCCACCGGCATCGTCGGCGCGGTGGTCACGCTGATGGGCCTGCTGGCGCTGCCGGCCATGCTGCGTGCCGGCTACAACATCAAGCTGGCTGCCGGCGCCATCACCGCGGGCGGCTGCCTGGGCATCCTGATTCCGCCGTCCGTGCTGCTGATCGTCTATGGCGCCACCGCGGGCGTCTCGGTGGTCAAGCTCTACGCCGGCGCCTTCTTCCCCGGGATCATGCTCGCCGCCCTTTACGTCGGCTACGTGATCATCGTGGCCAAGTGGAAGCCGCATCTGGCGCCACCGCTGTCGCAAGCCGATCGGCAGGTTCCGCTGCCGCCGCTGTCGCAGACGCTGAGCGCGCGCAGCGGCAATGCGCTGGCCGGCTTGTTCGGCGCTCTTGGCGTGCCCTCGCTGCCCAGGCGCCAGGTGGCAACGCAACTGCTCGTGTCCCTGCTGCCGGCGATTTCCATCGTCGCCTTGCTGGCGCTGATGTACGCCGGCGCGACGGCGCCGACCGCCGCGGTCGACACCGCCGGCCTGGTTCAGGCGGGCGGCGCCATCTCTGCCGACGAAGGCAAGCCGGCGGAAACCTCGGGGCTGCAGGAGCCACCGAAGGAAGAAGGCGGGCTGCAGGAGCCACCGAAGGAAGGTACCGACCTGAAGGAACCGCCGGCCGAGTTGGGGCAGGCCGCTTCCGCAGCGCTCTCGCCAGCCCCTGCAGCCACTGGCGCCGGCGCGGCGCAGGCGCCCGCCGCAACTGCCCCCGCGGAACGCGTCGCGGCGCCGACCTGGTACTGGATCGTGTTCGGCCTGGGCATCGCCGGCCTGGTGCTGGTCAACTGGATGATGAACTGGCAGCGGCTGGAGATCTTCAAGATGCTGCTGGCGTCGTTCTTCCCGCTGGCGGTGATGATCATCGCCGTGCTCGGCTCGATCGTCTTCGGCCTGGCCACTCCGACCGAGGCGGCCGCGGTGGGGGCGTTTGGCGGACTGGTGCTCGCCGGTGCCTATCGGTACATCGCGGCCCGGCAGGTCAAGGGCGTGAATGCCGTGGCGCGAACGCTCTCGGAGCTCGGCGTCATCATCAAGGAGTCGTCGTTCCTGACCGCCAAGACCAGCGCCATGGTGTGCTGGCTGTTCGTCGGTTCATCGATCTTTTCTGCGGCCTTCGCGCTGCTGGGGGGCCAGGAGCTCATCGAGCGCTGGGTGCTGTCGCTCGGCCTGAACACCGTTCAGTTCATGCTGCTGAGCCAGTTCATCATCTTCATCCTGGGCTGGCCTCTGGAGTGGACCGAGATCATCGTCATCTTCATGCCGATCTTCATCCCGCTGCTCGCCAAGTTCAACGTCGACCCACTGTTCTTCGGCCTGCTGGTGGCGCTGAATCTGCAGACGGCCTTCCTGTCACCCCCGGTGGCGATGGCGGCCTTCTACCTCAAGGGCGTGTCGCCAAAACACGTGACGCTGAACCAGATCTTCGCCGGCATGATGCCGTTCATGGGAATTCAGGTACTGGCACTCGCGCTGTTGTACATCTTCCCTGCGATCGGTTTGTGGCTGCCGCAGTTGCTCTACAAGTAGTCCACCTCCGTGACCCATGGGCGTGCCGTAAAGTGCATGTCCATGGCTGCGAAGAGCAATGCACTGCAGGGCCTGACCGTCTTCGAACGCGGCTGGCTCTCTTCGAACAACGTGCTGATCCATGGCGCAGGCGGCGGCGCCACCCTGGTCGACACCAGCCACTGTTTGCACGCCGAACAAACCGTCGCCCTGGTGCAGCACACCCTGCTCCACGCCGAGCCGCAGGAACGCCTGGTCCGTCTGCTGAACACCCATCTGCATTCCGACCATTGCGGCGGCAACGCTGCCTTGCAGCGCGAATTCGGCGCCGAGCTGCTCATTCCACCTGGCCTGTGGCACGCCGTGCAGCGCTGGGACGAACAGGCGCTGGGCTACACCCCGATCGGCCAGCGCTGCGATCGGTTCGTGGCGCATGGGCGCATCGCGCCGGGCGATTCGCTGCGCTTGGGCAGTCGGCGTTGGGAGGTGCTGGCCGCACCCGGCCACGACCCGCATAGCGTGATCCTGTTCGACGCGCACGAGGGCGTGCTGATCTCCGCCGATGCGCTGTGGGAGAACGGCTACGGCATCGTCTTTCCCGAGCTCGCCGGCGAGCCCGGCTTCGACGATGTGCAGAGCGTGCTCGACTTGATCGCAACGCTGCCGGTGCGTTGCGTGATTCCGGGTCACGGCGCCGCGTTCACCGACTGCGAAGCGGCGCTGCGGCGCGCCCGCTCGCTGCTCGCCAGGCAGCGCGCGGATCCACGCCACCACGCGCGCCACGCGACCAAGGTGTTGATCAAGTACCACCTGATGGAGGAGCGCCGGCAGTCCTGGGCCGAACTCAATGCCTGGGTCAGCGCGCGGCCGGCGTTTGCACGCATCTTTGACGAGCAGGAACGGGCCCGCGGCAGGTCGATGCAGGACTGGTGCGAAACCCTGGTGCACGAATTGGTGGCGCGTGGCGTGTTGGCGGTTCGCGACGGCGTCGTGCTTGACAAGGCCTGAGCCGCAAGGCATGGCGCAGGCCGGGCCACCAGCCCCAAACCATTCGTCGCCATCGCCTGCAGGCTGTGCAGGCAGGATGGCAGAGTGTCGCAAGGCCCTGCCCAGGGCCTTGGGCAAAACGTACAGTGCAGCCATTGTTCACCGCCGGCTCAAGCCCTCGCACCATGTCCGAACCCGCCGCCACGACCTTGTCCCGCTGGAATCGATTGTCGGCAACGCTGGTGCGCGCCTTTCACGCCTACGCAAACTGGCTCGTCGCGATCACCTGGAAGCGCTTCTTCGTACTCGCGATCCTGTTGCTGATCGTCACCAGTATCTTGAGCGAATTGCCGCCGTTCAACTGGACGATCAGTCAGACCGTGACGGAAGCGCCGGGCAAGGTCATCGTCAAGCGTTCGCCCGAGTCGAAGGGCGGCGCCGGGACTTCGATCCGCATCGAGGGCGACAAATCGGGTACCGGCCCCGACTCCGGCGTGGACATCAGCATCGGCCGCGATGGCGTGCGCATCAGCAAGGGGCGCGCGAAGAATGCCGAGGCAGCGGCGTCGGCCGCTGCCGAGCGCGCCGATGCGGCAGCTTCGGCGGCGTCGGCGGCGCTGGCGGCGATCGAAATCAAATTGCCACCCGGGCCGATATCGGAAGCGGTCACGCGCGCGATCGAAGAAGCGCAGCGGGAGATCAATGACGCGGTCGAAGAGGCCCGCCAGGAAGCGCGTGACGCCGCCGAAGCGGCGCGCGTCGACGCCGAGGAAGTGGTCGTGAAGCGGCCTCGCATCCACAAGGTGAGGCTGGGCGACTTCCTTCCCAACCTGGCGTTGCTGTGGGTCGTGGCGTCGATCATGATCAAGATCACCTACAAAGGCCGGATCCAGGCCGAAGTGAAGGCGGCGCAGGCGACCGAGACGGCCGAGTCCGAATCACTCAAACGCCAGGTCGCCGAAGCGCGCATGGCGGCGTTGCAGGCCCAGGTCGAGCCGCACTTTCTGTTCAACACGCTGGCATCGATCGACCACCTGATCGAGACCGATCCGCCGCGCGCCTCGGTGATGCAGAAGAACCTGATCACCTACCTGAGGGCAACGCTGCACAAGATGCGCGAGAGCACGACGACGCTCGGCCGCGAGGCTGACCTGATCACCGCCTACCTGGAAATCCTCAAGGTGCGAATGGAAGAGCGCCTGAGCGTGAAGATCGAAGTACCGGCGGGCCTGCGCTCAGCGGCGTTCCCGCCGATGATGCTGCAATCGCTGGTCGAAAACGCCATCAAGCATGGGCTGGAACCGAGCCTCGAAGCAGCCACGCTGACTGTTCACGCCGAGGTCAGCGATGGTGCGCTGCGGGTCTCGGTGGCCGACACCGGTGTCGGCTTCGACCCGAACAATGGCACGACCCGGGGCACGGGTCTGGGCCTGTCGAATATTCGCGAGCGCCTCGAACTTCTGTACGGAGCTGCCGCACGCCTTGAAGTCGCCGCGAATACCCCGCAAGGGACGGTCGTGACGCTGACCATTCCGTACCAGGCGATGCCAGCGCAGACGCGGCAACCGACTACGATGTCGACATGAGCACGGCCATGCGCTGCGTGATCGCCGACGACGAACGCCTGATGCGCGAGCAGTTGCGCGCCCGGCTCGCCGAGGTCTGGCCGGAGCTGGAGATCGTTGCCGAAGCGAAGAACGGCATGGAGGCGGTGCAGCTCACCGAGACGCACCATCCCGATCTGGTGTTCCTCGACATTCGCATGCCCGGCATGACCGGCATCGAAGCGGCACGCAAGATCGCGCAGCTGGCCACCGGCGATGAATGCGCCGATGCATGGCCCGGCTGCGAAATCGTCTTCATCACGGCCTACGATCAATACGCCGTCGAGGCATTCGAGCAGGGCGTCGTCGACTATGTGCTCAAGCCTGCCGAGCGCGAGCGCCTGGCGCTGACGGTGCAACGCATCCGCAAGCGCCTGGGGCAACGCGATCTTGCGCCGGGCACGGACCCAGGCGACGACGGCGCTGCGCCTTCGAGTCATGCGATGCAAGTGCTGTTGCAGGACCTGAGCGCCCGGCTCACCCCGAATTCGGCAGCGCGGCTGCGCTGGATCCAGGCCAGCGTCGGGCAGACGCTCCAGATGATTCCCGTGGAGGAGGTGTTGTTCTTCATCTCCGACGAGAAGTACACACGGGTGCAAACCGCGACGCTGGAGGCATTGATTCGCAAACCGATCAAGGAGCTCGTGGAGGAGCTCGACGCGAACCTGTTCTGGCAGATCCACCGCTCGACGCTGGTGAACACGCGTGCGATTGCGGGCATCGTCCGCGATGCGCGCGGCCGGCAATTGGTGAGCGTCAAGGGTCGCAATGAAAAACTGGAAGTGAGCCGCGGTTTCAGCGGCCTGTTCAAGGGCATGTAGCACGCTCGCCGCGCACCGGGTTCAACTCGGCAGCGCTGCGCGCCGGCCAAAACTGCCGAGGCGCCGCATGATCTTCGGCGCTGGACGGCAGCAGGCCCTCGACGCCGGCGACGAGGACCAGCTCACTCTCGGCGACGCCGCGCAGATGCGACGCACAGGGCTGCGAAGCATGGCGAGACAGCGCACACGGCATGTCACATCGACGCAAACCGTTACGCACGGTGCCACGTGAATTTGTGCCAGAGCCTGCGCTTGAGCCGACGAGGCGCCTTGCCGATACCCAAGCTGCCCCCCACACTGATTTGCGGGTAACGACAGGGAGAAAGTTTGTTTCGCACAGCAGGTCATCGCGGCGGCGTCCAGGTTGTTGCCGAATCCGCGACGCCGGGGACTCGCTCATGCGCCTGATCACGGCGATCGTCAACTGGGTCACCGACCGGTGTGACCCGGGCCCACGCGCCACGCTGCCCACACCTCCCAAACGCCTGCGCGAACTGCGCAGTGTGTCGCACACGATTCTTGAGGACGTCCGAGGCAACATCGCGCGGGTGCTCACCGAACGCATCGATGCGGCGAACAATGCGAGCGACTTCTGGCACATGCGCCCGCGTCTGTTCGACGCGGTATCGACCGAGTTCGGCGAAGTGGTCGCGGGGCGGCGCCTGTTGCAACTCGACATCATGCTGCAAGTCAATCATGACCGGCGCAGCCAGTTTGCGCGCGCATCGGCGGCCCCGCTCGCCCCCGGGGGCCAGGAGCGGCGCAGAGGCCGGCCGCTGGCCGCGCCGGCACCGGTCGTGAAGCGCCGCGGGGCTTCGAACGAGTCACCGTTTCGCACGACAACGCAGTCCACGATCTAGTTTCAACGCGTCCGCCGCGCCCGGGAGCCCAGGACAGGCCGCGCTCTTCATGCCTGTCCCGCGCCCAGCGGGCGTGCTGGCGCCCTGTCGAAAAGAGGCTGGCCGGATTGACTTGCGATACTGCGCGGCCATGTCCGCGATCTTCGCCGTCACCTTCCCCTTCTTCGGCATCGTGCTGCTGGGCTACCTTGCCTCAGCGCGCGGTGTCATCCCTGAATCGGTGGTTCCGGGGCTGAACACGTTCGTCTTGTTCTTCGCGCTGCCGTGTCTGCTGTTTCGCTTTGGCGCGAGCCGGCCGTTCGCGCAACTCATCGACCCCAGCCTGATCGGCATTTATGCGGCCTGTGCATTGCTCATGGTGTTGTCCAGCATTGCGATCGGGTTGCAGCGAACGCCCGGCGGGCCTGGCGTCGGGATTAAGGACGCAGCTTTCGGCGCACTTGTCGCAACCTTTCCGAACGCCGGTTTCATGGGCGTGCCGTTGCTGGTGGGAATGCTGGGTGAACGCGCAGCGGGTCCGCTGATCGGCGCGATCCTTGTCGATCTGGTGTTGACCAGTTCCTTGTGCCTGGCAATCGCGCAGACCACTCCGCCGGTGCCAGGTTGGGTCAACGACAACCTGCTCGGCGCGCTGCGGCGGGCGCTGCGCGGTGCGGCTTCCAACCCTTTACCCTGGGCGATTGCGCTCGGCGCGCTGTCGGCCGCCTCGGGGCTGGCCTTGCCGGGGCCACTCGAGCAGATCGTCAAGATGCTCGCCGACGCGGCGACACCGGTCGCGTTGTTCACGATCGGCGCCGTGTTGTGGCGCGCGCGCCAGCACAGCACGACGGCGACGCCGCTGTCGGGCTATCTGCCGCTTGCCCTGCTCAAGTTGCTCGTGCACCCGTTGCTGATCCTGAGCTTCGGCGTCATCGCCTCGGCGCTCGGCCTGTCGGTGTCGCCATTCGGTCTGCTCGTGCTTGTGCTCACCGCAGCCTTGCCCAGTGCGAGCAACGTGGCGATCCTCGCCGAACGTTATGGCGCCGACAACGCTCGAGTGACCCGCATCATCATGGCGAGCACGGTGTTGGCGTTCTTCAGCTTTTCGCTGATCGCCTGGGCATTGGGCGCCGACGTGGCGCGCTGAGCGCAGGCGCCGACGTGGCGCGTTGAGGGCGGGCCCCGGCCAGCGGCGCTGGGGCTGGGAGCCTGTCGGGCCTATTTCTTGCGGAACTTGCGCAGCGCCGCGATCTGCGCCGCCATCGACGCGAATTCGCTCTGCGCCTTGGCCAGGTCGACGTCGCTGCTGGCGTTGCGCATCGCTTCCTCTGCCAGTTTGCGCGCTTCGGTGGCCTTGGCCTCGTCCAGATCGTGGCCGCGAATCGCGGTATCGGCCAGCACCGTCACCGTGCCGGGCTGGACCTCGAGAATACCGCCGGCGACGAAGACGAACTCTTCCTCGCCATTGTCGGCGCGCACGATGCGCACCGCACCCGGTTTGATGCGCGTGATCAGCGGCGTGTGGCGCGGCAGGATGCCGAGCTCGCCGCTCTCGCCAGGCAGCGCGACGAACGTGGCCTCGCCGGAGAAGATGCTGCCTTCGGTCGAGACGACGTCGACGTGAATGGTGTTGGCCATCTCGGCTCCTTACTGGACCTTGGCGGCCTTCTCGCCGGCGGCCTCGGCAGCCTTGGCCTTCTCGCCGGCGGCCTCGGCAGGCTTGGTCTTGCCCATGGCGGCATCAGCGGCGTTCGCCTTCTCGATGGCCTCGTCGATCGTTCCGACCATGTAGAAGGCCTGCTCCGGCAACGAGTCGCATTCGCCGTTGACGATCATCTTGAAGCCACGAATGGTTTCCTTCAGCGGCACGTACTTGCCCGACGTGCCGGTGAAGACTTCGGCGACATGGAACGGCTGGCTCAGGAAGCGCTGGATCTTGCGCGCACGGCTCACGGCGAGCCTGTCTTCCGGGCTCAACTCGTCCATGCCCATGATCGCGATGATGTCGCGCAGCTCCTTGTAGCGCTGCAGCGTACCCTGCACGGCGCGAGTGGTGTTGTAGTGATCCTCGCCGACCACGTTCGGGTCGACCTGGCGCGAGGTCGAATCGAGCGGGTCCACCGCCGGGTAGATGCCGAGCGACGCGATGTCGCGCGACAGCACGACGGTGGCGTCGAGGTGGGCGAAGGTTGTCGCGGGTGACGGATCGGTCAGGTCGTCCGCCGGCACGTAGACGGCCTGGACCGAGGTGATCGAGCCGACCTTGGTCGAGGTGATGCGCTCTTGCAGCCGCCCCATCTCCTCGGCCAGCGTCGGCTGGTAACCCACCGCCGACGGCATCCGGCCCAGCAGCGCCGAGACCTCGGTGCCGGCGAGCGTGAAGCGATAGATGTTGTCGATGAACAAGAGCACGTCCTTGCCTTCGTCGCGGAAGGATTCGGCGATCGTCAGGCCGGTCAGCGCGACGCGCAGGCGGTTGCCAGGCGGCTCGTTCATCTGCCCGTAGACCATCGCCACCTTCGACTTGCCGAGGTCGTCCTTGTTGACGACGCCCGACTCGATCATCTCGTTGTAGAAGTCATTGCCCTCGCGCGTGCGCTCGCCGACGCCGGCAAACACCGACAGGCCCTCATGCCCCGTGGCGATATTGTTGATGAGCTCCATCATGTTCACCGTCTTGCCCACGCCGGCGCCGCCGAACAGTCCCACCTTGCCGCCCTTGGCGAACGGGCAGATCAGGTCGATCACCTTGATGCCGGTTTCGAGCAATTCCTGCGACGGACTCAGTTCCTCGTAGCTCGGCGCCTTGCGGTGGATCGGCATCGCCAGCTCGGCGTTGACCGGGCCGCGTTCGTCGATCGGATTGCCCAGCACGTCCATGATGCGGCCGAGCGTGGCCTGGCCCACCGGCACCGTGATCGGATTGCCGGTGTTGCCGACCAACAGGCCGCGGCGCAAGCCGTCGGACGAACCGAGCGCGATGGTGCGCACGACGCCGTCGCCGAGCTGCTGCTGAACCTCCAGCGTCAGCGACGAGCCCTCCAGCTTGAGCGCGTCGTAGATGTGGGGCAGCTGGTCGCGCGGGAACTCGACGTCGACCACGGCGCCGATGCATTGAACGATCTTGCCTTGTGCCATTTTCTGAAGTCCTTCAAACGGTATTTGATGTGTCGCGCCCGGGCCGCAAGCCCGCGCCCTGGATGCGGCAGTTCGGATGGCTCATGTGTCTGTGGCTTGGCGCAAGTCAGCCTTTACCGAGTCGTCGCGCCTGCGTCAGCCACTGATGGCCGCCGCACCGCCGACGATTTCAGAGAGTTCGGTCGTGATCCCTGCCTGGCGCGTCTTGTTGTAGATGAGCTGGAGCTCGGCGATCAGGTCGGTGGCATTGTCGGTGGCGGCCTTCATGGCCACCCTGCGCGCCGACTGTTCAGAGGCCATGTTTTCGGCCACGGCCTGGTACACCAGAGCCTCGAGGTAGCGCGTGAGCAGCGCGTCGATCACGCTCGGGGGGTCGGGTTCGTAGATGTAGTCCCACGCATATTGCGCCTTCTCGGACGCCGACAGTTGCAGGCGTTCGCCGGTCAGCGGCAGCAGTTGCTCGACCATCGGCTGCTGCGCCATCGAGTTGATGAACTTCGTGTAGCACAGGTGGACAGCGTCGATTTCGCCGTCAGCGAAGGCGTCGAGCATGACCTTCACCGGGCCGAACAGCTTGTCCATGTTCGGCGCATCGCCCAGGTGCACCGCGAAGCTCATGACGCGAGCACCGACGCGAGTCAGGAAGGCGTACCCCTTGTTGCCCAGCGCCACCGTGTGCACCTTGCCACCGGCCTGCTGCACCTCGCCCATGCGGCTCGTGACGGCGCGCAGCAGATTCGTGTTCAGACCGCCGCACAGCCCCTTGTCGGAGGTGACGACGATGAAACCGATGTTCTTCGGCGTCTCGACCTTGCGCATGTAGGCAGAGCGGTAATCGGGGTTCGCCTGCGACAGATTGGCCGCGATGTTGCGGATCTTTTCGGCATACGGCCGAGCCGCGCTCATTCGGGCCTGCACCTTGCGCATCTTCGACGCCGAGATCATTTCCATGGCCTTCGTGATCTTCTTCGTACTCTCGAAGCTCTTGATCTTGACGCGTAATTCCTTGCCGGCCGCCATGACGGGTGCTCCTCAGGCGAATGACTTCTTGAACGCAGCCAATGCTCCGGCGAGCTCGTCCTCGGCGGCCTTGTCCATCGCCCGCTCGTTCTCGAGCTTGCTCAGCAATGCGGCGTGGCTGGACCTCAGGTGCTGGTGCAGGCCGCTCTCGAAGGCGAGCACCTTCTTCAACTCCACATCGTCGACGTAGCCCTTGTTCACGGCGAACAGCGTTGCCGCCATCAGGCTGATCGGCAGCGGCGAGTACTGCAACTGCTTGAGCAGTTCGGTGACACGCGCGCCTCGGTCGAGTTGCTTGCGCGTGGCGGCGTCGAGGTCGGAGGCGAACTGCGCGAACGCCGCCAGCTCGCGGTACTGGGCGAGGTCGGTGCGGATGCCGCCGGACAGGCTCTTGATCAGCTTGGTCTGCGCCGCGCTGCCGACGCGCGACACCGAGATGCCGGCGTTGATGGCGGGGCGGATGCCGGAGTTGAAGAGCGAGGTCTCGAGGAAGATCTGGCCGTCGGTGATCGAGATCACGTTGGTCGGAACGAACGCCGACACGTCGCCGGCCTGGGTCTCGATGATCGGCATCGCGGTCAGCGAACCCGTCTTGCCCTTGACCTCGCCCTTGGTGAATTTCTCGACGTAGTCGGCGTTCACGCGCGCAGCGCGCTCGAGCAGGCGGCTGTGCAGGTAGAACACGTCGCCCGGGTAGGCTTCCCGGCCCGGCGGGCGTCGCAGCAGCAGCGACACCTGCCGATAGGCAACCGCCTGCTTCGACAGGTCGTCATAGATGATCAGCGCGTCCTGCCCGCGGTCGCGGAAGTATTCCCCCATCGTGCAGCCCGTGTAGGGCGACACGTACTGCATGGCCGCCGATTCGGAAGCGGAAGCGGCAACGACGATGGTGTATTCCATCGAGCCGTGGGCTTCGAGCGAGCGCACCACGTTCTTGATCGAACTCGCCTTCTGCCCGATCGCGACGTAGACGCAGGTCATGTTCTGACCCTTCTGGTTGATGATCGTGTCGATCGCCACCGCGGTCTTGCCGGTCTGGCGGTCGCCGATGATCAGCTCGCGCTGGCCGCGGCCGATCGGCACCATCGAGTCGATCGCCTTCAGGCCGGTCTGCACCGGCTGGCTGACCCCCTGGCGCGCGATCACGCCCGGCGCGACCTTCTCGATCACGTCGCTCATCTTGGCGTTGATCGGGCCCTTGCCGTCGATCGGCGCGCCGAGCGCGTTGACGACGCGGCCAAGCAACTCGGGACCGACCGGCACCTCCAGGATGCGGCCGGTGCACTTGACGATGTCGCCTTCGGAGACGTGCTCATACTCGCCCAGAATCACCGCGCCGACGGAGTCGCGCTCGAGATTCAGCGTGAGGCCGAAGGTCTGTTGGCCGCTGGCCGTGGGCGGGAACTCGAGCATCTCGCCGGCCATCGCATCGGACAGTCCGTGGACGCGGCAGATGCCGTCGGCCACCGACACCACGGTGCCCTGATTGCGGATGTCCGCTGACACGCCAAGGCCCTCGATGCGGCTCTTGATCAGCTCTGAGATTTCGGCGGGATTGAGTTGCATTCTTGATCTCCGGTCTGCCAGGCTTGCGCCTGAGGGCAGCTTGAACTGAAGCTTAGGTTCGAATCTTCACGAGGCCACTGCAGGCTTCACGCCGTGAGCGCCGTCTTCATTTGTTCGAGGCGCGATTTCACCGAGGTGTCCAGCACCTCATCGCCGACCACGACACGAATCCCCCCGATCAGCTCGGGCGCGAGCACGACGCTCGGATTGAGCTTGCGCGAAAAGCGCTTCTCCAGCGTCGCCACCACATCCGCGAGTTGCGCCGGTTCGATCGCGAAGGCGCTGTAGATGACGGCCTCGGCAATCCCGGCGCGGGCGTTGACCAGGCTCTGAAACTGCTCGGCAATCGACGCCAAAGCGGCGAGCCGGCCGTTGTCGATGATGGCGCGCAACAAGTTCGTCGCGGCCGCTGAGAGGGGCGACTTGACCGCCGAGGTCATGACCTCGAATACCTGATCGGCGCCGATCTTGGGGTTGTCGGCAAACTGGCGAAGTTGCGCATCGCCGGCGACCTGCGCCAGGGCGTGCATCTGCTGCGTCAAGGCTTCCATGTCGCCTGCTCCCGCGGCCTTGAACAGCGCCTCGGCGTAGGGCCGCGCGATGGTGGCGAGTTCAGCCATGGTTCAAAGCTCAGCCTTCAAGCGTGTCAGCAACTCGGCATGAACTCCGGCGTTGATTTCACGCTTGAGAATCTGCTCGGCGCCCTTGACTGCCAGCGCACCGAGTTCGCCGCGCAAGATTTCGCGGGCCTTGGCCGACTCTTGTCCCGCCTCGGCCTTCGCCGCGGCGATGATCTTCGCGCCCTCTTCGCTGGCGCGGATTTTCGCTTCTTCGACCATCGTCTGCGCCAGGCGCTCGGCGTCGGCCAGGCGCTGCGTCGCCTGCACGCGCGCCGTCGAGAGTTGCTCCTCGGCTCGCCTGTTTGCATTCGACAACTCGGCCTTGGCCTTGTCGGCGGCAGACAGGCCGTCGGCAATTTTCCTGGCGCGCTCGTCCAGCGCAGCCGTGATCGGCGGCCAGATGAACTTCATCGTGAACCAGACCAGGATCAGGAACACGATCATCTGAAAGATCAATGTCGCGGTAATGCTCACGTTGTTGCCTCAATCACGTTGGCGCGAATACCGGCCGAAAGAAAACGGTCCGGCAGCGAAACGCTGGTGGTCAGCGACCTTATTTGGGCAGACTCGCCAACTGGGCGAGGAACGGATTGGCCGTCGTGAACCACAGCGCGATACCCGTGCCGATGATGAACGAGGCATCGATCAGGCCGACGAGCAGGAACATCTTGACCTGCAACTCGCCCATCAACTCGGGCTGGCGCGCCGCCGATTCGAGGTATTTGCTGCCCATGACGCCGATGCCGATACACGCACCCATCGCACCCAGACCGATCATGAGACCTGCCGCGAGGGCGACGAGACCGATGAGTTCCATGTTGACTCCAGTTTGTAGTTGAATGAAAGGAAAACGAAAAGCGCAAACGCGAAAGGCGCTGACTCAATGGGTTTCGTGCGCCTGACCCACGTAGACCAGCGTCAGCATCATGAACACGAAGGCCTGCAACGTGATGATCAGGACGTGGAAGATGGCCCACACCGTTCCGGCGAGGATATGCCCGAGACCCAGCGCAACGCCAGACAGGGACAGCGAGAACGCCCCACCCATCAGGGCGATCAGCAAGAACAGCAGTTCGCCCGCATACATGTTGCCGAACAGCCGCATGCCGTGCGACACCGTCTTGGCGACGAACTCGACGATCTGCATCGCGAAGTTGAAAGGGTAGAGCGCCCAGTGGTTGCCGAACGGCGCGGCGACCAGCTCGTGCGCCCAGCCGCCCAGACCCTTGATCTTGATGTTGTAGATCAGGCACAGGATCAGCACGCCCAGCGACAAGCCCATCGTGATCGACAAGTCTGCGGTCGGCACGACACGCAGGTAGGCGTGTGCCGCGTCATGCCCGGCGGCAGCGTAGGCCCACTGCCAGAGCAGCGGCAGCAGATCGACGGGCAGCAGGTCCATCGCGTTGAGCAGAAAGATCCAGACGAACACGGTGAGCGCCAGCGGTGCCACCAACTTGCGGCTGTTGGCGTTGGGCACGATGCCTTTGGCCTGGCTCTCGACCATTTCGAACAAGATCTCGACCGCAGCCTGGAAGCGCCCCGGCACGCCGGCGGTGGCGCCGCTCGCCGCCTTCCACAGCAGCCAGCACCCCAGCACCCCGAGCAGAATGGAGAAAGCGACCGAATCGAAGTTCAGGACCGAAAAGTCGACCAGCCCCTTGGGCTTGCCGGTCTGGAAGTGGGTCAGGTGGTGAACAATGTAGTCACCGGCGGTGAGTGCTTGGCCTTCGGCTGCCATCGGGTCTCGTCTCGTCTTGTTCGTTCACCGCCCGCGCCACAACAACGCGAGCCAATACACCTGGATGCACAGCACGAGTGCGGCCAGCAAAGCCGGCCAACTCAAAGGCTGAACAACCCTCGGCGCCAACACCAGCATCAGCACCGAGACTCCGATTTTCACCAGGCTCCAGAACATCACGCCGGCGCCACTGGCGACCGGCGAAACGCCAGAAACCCCGCGCGTCATGCCGCGCGCCATCAAGGCGCCCGGAATTACCGCCGTGGCCGTGCCATACAGCGCCGACCAAACCACTTGCATGGTGCCGCTGACCGACCCGGCCAGCAACGCCACCACAGCACCCACCGCGAGCTGCGTGCTGACCACGCGCCAAGGCGATACCGTTGGATTCTTCGCCCGCAGCCGCCCCGCCTCTTCGCGCGTCAGGGGAACCACGTGCCTATCGTCTTCCTCGTCGTCGAACCCGTTGCGCAGCATGCGATCGGCGTTGCGGCCGGTCATTGCACTCGACACAATCTACCTCACTACAGCAAAAAATTATACGGGGTATCGCGCGCGCTTCTTTGCGGCGGCTCAGACCATCGTGATGTCGAGTTGCATCCAGGCCTGCACGGTCTCGTCGGGCTGGACCACCTGAAGGCCCTGCGCCGTCGGCTCCGCCATATGGATCGCGTTGCTCACGTGACTCACCGGTTCGACGCAGAAGTAGTCCTTGTCGCGTGGCGTGTAGACGACCAGGCGTTGCATCGACGCGGTCAGCTGCAGTGCCATCTTCTCGTCACGGATGCGGGCCGGGCCTGCCCACCCTTCGAAGCAGTTGTCGAAGTCCAGGTGCGCGATGTCGCCGTCGATACCCGGCTGCGCGTGCTTGCGTACGGGCAGCTGCGCGGCGTCGCTGTCCCAGCGATCCGAGAGCTCGACGTGCAATCGGCTGCGCGCGCGCTTCGGGAAATAGGGGTGCCAGCCCAGGCCGACGGGCTGCGCGATGTCGGCCGTGTTCGTGAACTGCAGTTGCACTCGCAGGCTGCTCGGTGCGAGCGTGAAATGCTGGCTGACTTCGAAATCAAACGGCCAGTGCGCGTCGGCTTCATGCCGATAGCGCAGGCCGACGTCGACCGCACTCGACGCCGTCACCTGCCAGGCACGCAGCCAGCCTACGCCATGCACTGAATGCGGGCTCGCGTCGAAATTGGGCGCCGTGGTGTAGTCGCGCCCCTTCCAACGAAAGCGCCGGTACGCCAGGCGGTTCGAATACGGCACGAGCGGGTAACACGCGGCGCCCCTGGCTGAGTCCAGGTGCGTCGGGTCGCTGCTGCGCAGCACGGCGGTTTCCCGGTGCCACAAGCCGGCAATGCAGCCTCCCAAGTCCGGCCGCAATGCCAGGCGCAACGCGCCGGCGTGCAACTCGAACACCGCTTCACTTTGTTGCGTCATGGGGTTCCCAAATGGAATCTGGAGCGGTTCAAGTCAGGTCCGCCTTCAGGTAGTGCGCGCCGGGGACGGGATTGAAATAGTAGGGGGCGACCTCGTCAAAGCCGAGCGTGGCGTAAAGCCCTCGCGCCGCTTCCATGTCGTCCAGCGTGTCGAGCAGCATTGCTGAGTATCCGCTGCCGCGCGCTTCGTCCATCAGGCGCTGGGCCAGGATCCGCCCCAGGCCCAGACGGCGAAACGCGGTTCGCACATAGAGCCGCTTCATTTCGCAGGCGTTCGCATGGTCGACGTCGACCACGGCGCGAAACGCGCCACAACCGGCCGGCTCGGCGTCGACGAACGCAAGCAGCAAATGCCCGCCCGGAGCCGCGTACTCGCCCGGCAACCCGGCCAGCTCAGCGTCGAAATTCTGAAAGCACAGATCGACGCCCAGGCTCTGCGCGTACTCGCGAAACAGCTCACGCGTGATCTCGAGCAGGGCCGGTGTCTGCGGCGTGATCAGTTTGATTTGCGGGCTGGGCATCCTGCGTCGCGGGTCATGGACACCCAGTCTATCCGCCCAAGCTCACCAACCAGCCGACGATCGATGCACAGATCGCAGCCAGCATCAGCGCCAGGCCGCGGCGGTTCAGACCGTCGGCCGACGCCGGCACATCGCCCGCCAGAGTCTTGTCGCCGCTGAGCATCGGGCCCACGAGGTCGCGGCCGCGCCGGATCCGGTAGAACGCGATCGCGCCCAGATGCAGCAGCACGAGCCCGATGATGAGCCACTGCCCGAAATTCTTGTGCCAGCCCGAGGCCAGGCTGCTCGTCGCCGAGGAAACGAATTTGACGAAGGGCCCGGAGCTGGCGATCTCGTCATCGGCGATCAAGCCCGTGCCGACTTGAAGCATCAGCAACGCCAGCAACGCAAACACCGAACCCGCGCCGAGCGGACTGTGGCCGACGTCCAGATGCTCTTCGGGTCGGGCTTGCCCGCGCAGGTAGCGCAGCAGCGTCGCGGGGGCGTAGATGAAATTCCTGAAGCGTGACCAGTGGCCGCCGATCAACCCCCACAGGATCCGAAACGCGAGCAGCGTGAAGATCAAATAGCCAGAGCGATAGTGCCAGGCCATGGCATTGCCGCCGATCTTGGCCGTGATCACCGAGCCCAGCACCGCCAGCGCCAAGGCCCAATGAAACACGCGTGTGGGAAGGTCCCAGATCCGGACCAAACGCGTGGTATCCGTCATGCCCGCTCCGTGTTGCCTCGTCGGCACCAAGGTTACCCCAACACCCCCGTGGCGATCGCCGCTCGTGGTTTTCCCGCAGTGGCGGAATTGCCGGCATCGGCTTTGCGTACACTCGCCAGCGCCTCTGCGAGCCATGCGCTCGCGCGGCCCCGACCCAACCCGACCTCGACCCAATCCAGGAGTGACTGAATGAGACAAGTGCTGCGTACCACGATGACCCTGGCCGCCGCCGTGCTGGCCGTGGCAACTGCCCTGCCGGCCGCGGCGCAATTCGCCAAGCCCGAAGACGCCATCAAGTACCGCAAGGCGGTCTTCACCGTGATGGGAACGCATTTCGGTCGAGTCGCCGCGATGGCCAATGGCCGCGCTCCCTTCGATGCCAAGGTGGCCGCCGACAGCGCTGAAATCGCGACCGCGATGTCGACGCTTCCGTACGTGGCGTTCCTGCCCGGCACGGACAAGGGCGAGACGCGCGCCAAGCCCGAAATCTGGACCGATTTCGACAAAGTGAAGCTCCTGGCCGAAAAGATGCAAGCAGAGATGGTCAAGCTCAATGCCGCCGCAAAGACCGGCAACATCGACAGCATCAAGGCTGCCGTGGGTGAAACCGGCAAGGCCTGCAAGGCCTGCCACGACGACTATCGCAAGGAGTAGGGCTGAAACGCCAGGCGCGCGTGCCTGGCTCGGCGCGCGCCGATCGAACCGCAGGTTCAGCAGGCAGCGCCTGTGGTGCCCTTGGCCGGGCACCGCAGGCTCTGTCCTTTGGAGGTCCGCAGCAAGCGCCCGCGAGTCATCCGCTAAAATCGCGCCCTGGTCCTCATTGCGGCTTTGCGCGTGCGCCGCGCTGCTCAAGTCTGCGGCGACCATGCGCCGTTGACGGCGATTCGATCGATTCTGCGCCGGGGCCCGAATGACAGTTTTCCAATCCGTTTCGCTTGGTGTGCTGCTGGCGCTGTGTGTTTGCGGCAAGTCGGGTGCGCAGACGGCTGAAGAGCCAAAGGCCGGCGGCACGTTCAATACACCCGGCTACACGCCTGCAGCGGCCGCTCGGCCGCGCGACGGCGCAGGCAATCCGCCCCGCCCCGGCACCACAAGCGCCGATAGAGCAACGTTACCCGCCGTCGGCCAGCCGGGCGTTCAGCGCCCCGGTACGGCAGCGCCCTTAGGTCAGCCCGAGCTTCACTTGCGCCGCGTCGATCCGGCTCCGCCCAGGCCAAGCGAGTTCCAGAAGTTCATCGAGGCGGCGACGGGACGGCTGCTGCCGATCTTTGGCGCGAGCTTCTTCTCCGAGGCCGCCGAAGGCATGGCCGCACCCGACAGCGTGCCGGTCTCGGCCGACTACACGCTGGGTCCTGGCGATGAAGTGATTTTGCGCGCCTGGGGTTCGATCGATGTCGACTACCGCAGCACGGTCGACCGCAATGGCCTGCTCAACCTGCCCAAGGTCGGCAGTTTCAGTGTCGTCGGGGTCAAGGCAACCGACCTGGAGAAACTGTTGCGTGCGCAGATCGAACGCCTTTACACCAACTTCAACCTCAGCGTGGCACTCGGCCAGTTGCGTGGCCTGAAGGTCTATATCGTCGGCCCCGCACAGCGTCCCGGCGTCTACAACCTGCCGGGGCAGGCGACGCTGTTGTCGGCGATTGCGCTGACGGGTGGGCCTGCGCCATACGGATCGATGCGCAAGGTGACGTTGCGCCGCGACGGCAAAGACATTACGGAACTCGACCTGTACGACTTCCTGGCGCTGGGTGACAAGTCCAAGGACACGCAGCTCGCGGCGGGCGACGTCGTCGTGTTCCAGGCGGTCGGGCCGCGGGTGGCGCTAAGCGGCGCGCTCGATCGGCCTGCGATTTACGAACTCAGAGGCAGCACCGAGTCGGTGCGCGACGTGCTTCGTTATGCCGGCGGCGCGCCGGTGCTCGCTGACCGCAACCGCGCCCAGCTCGAGCGCGTCGACTCGGCGCAATCGCAGGCAGGCCGGGTCGTCGAAGAATTCAAACTCGATGCACAAGGCCTGCAAACGACGCTGCGCGACGGCGACCTGTTGACCTTGCTGCCGATCTCGCCGCGCTTCGCCAATGCCGTGACGCTGAAGGGCCCTGTCGCGCAACCCTTGCGCCATGCGCACCGCCCCGGCATGCGCATTCGCGACCTGATCCCCAACCGCGAAGCCCTGATCTCGCCCGATTTTTACCGGCGCAAGAATCTGCTGGTGCAGGTCTACGAACCGAATGAGGATGAACAGATTGAGCGCGAGGCGGTTCTCGGCGCCTCCCGGCGCAAGAGGCAGATCTACGAACCGAATGAGGAAGAACGGCTTGACACCACGCCGCGGATCAACCCCGAATCTGGCGCCAACAGCGCGAGCGATCTCGCACTGCAGAACCGGCTCGCGGCAAAGCGCGCAAAAAAGGCGCCGGCAGCGCTTTTCGACGAACTGAACTGGGACTACGCGGTCATCGAGCGATTGATCGAAAAGGATCTGAGCACGCAGGTGATTCCGTTCAACCTGGGCAAGGCGGTGCTGGAAGGCGATTCAGCGCACAACCTCGAGCTGTTGCCGGGCGACGTCGTCACGGTCTACAGCCAGAAGGATGTGCGTGTTCCCGTCTCACGCCAGACGCGCCTGGTCACGATTGAAGGCGAGGTGGCTTCTCCCGGGGTGTACCAACTGCTGCCCGGCGAGACGTTGAAGGGCATCATCGATCGTGTCGGTGGTTTTACGCCGCAGGCCTACGTCTATGGGCTCGAATTCAGCCGCGAAGAAACGCGCCGGCGCCAGCGCGAAAGTCTTGCCGCGGCGATAGCGCGGCTCGAAGCGTTGTCGGCAACCCAAGCGGCGCGCGACGCCGCGAACCGGCGCGACGACGTTTCGGCGGCAAGCACCGCCGCTGTCAGCAGCGCCGTGTCACAGGCGCAACTGGCGCGTCTCGCGCGCCTCGAACCGAATGGCCGCATCGCGCTCGAGCTCTCGCCGGGGGTCAAGAACCTCGACGGGCTGCCCGATGTGCCGCTGGATCACGCCGACCGCATTAGCGTGCCCACAAGGCCGGCCTTTGTCACCGTTGCCGGCGCCGTGGCGAACAGCAATGCATTTCTGTGGAAAACCGGCCGCACCGCGGGCGATTACATGAAGCTGGCTGGCGTGGAAGAATCCGCCGACCCGTCGAACACGTTCATCCTGCGCGCCGACGGCACGATCAACAGTTCCGCAGACAAGAGCGGCTTCTGGCGCAGCAGTGCGATCGAGGGCGAACTCTTGCAGCCCGGCGATGCAGTGATCGTGCCGAATCAACTCGACTTCGAGACCTGGGGCAGAGCCCTGGTGCGCAATTTGAAGGACTGGACGCAGATCTTCGCGCAATTCGGCTTGGGTATTGCCGCGATCGACTCGCTGAAGAAATAGAGCCTGCGGCATGAAACCTGACGACCTGTCGAACGCCATTGCCGAAGCGCAGCCCGCCGAAGAAGACTTCGGCCCTTCGGTCAGTTTGGTCGATCTGCTGACCTGGGTCGGCGAAGGCAAGTGGCTCGTCGCCCGCGGCACCGCGCTTGCGGCGCTTGCCTCGATCGTCGTCGCCTTGTTGTTGCCGCCCATTTTTACCGCGCGCACCACGCTGCTGCCCCCCGCGTCGCAGCAAAGTGGCGGCGCCTCAGCGGCACTGGCGGCGCTTGGCGCGGTGGGCGGCCTGAGCGGCCTGAGCGGCGGGCTCGGCGCGAAGTCGCCCGACGAACTCTTCGTCGCGCTGCTCAAGAGCGACAGCGTGCTGCGCGCACTCGACGCGCGCTTCGACCTGAAGGCGCGCTACGAGGTAAAGACCTATGAAGAGCTGCGCAAGTCGATGCCTGACAGAGTGCGTGTCGCGTCGGATCGCAAGAGCGGAGTCATCAGCGTCGAGGTCGACGACAAGGATTCGGCGTTCGCCGCCGATCTCGCCAACGCGCACGCCACCGAGATCACCAAGCTGCTGGGTCGCCTTGCGGTCTCGGAAGCGCAGCTGCGGCGCGTGTTTTTCGAACAGCAGTTGAAAGACATCAAAGAGAACCTGATCAAGGCCGAACTCGGGCTGCGCGCCGTGCAGGAAAAATCGGGCGTGATCGTGCTTGACAAACAGGCCGAGGCGCTGATCGGCGGTGCCGCGCAGCTGCGCGCAATGATCGCCGAACGCGACGTGCAGCTGAAAGTGTTGCGCACCGCGGCCACCGGCGAGAACCCGGACGTTCTCAAGCTCAATTCGGAGCTGGCTGCGCTGCGCTTCGAGTTGGCGCGCATGGAATCGGCGCGCGGCCCCTCCAGCGGCAGCGCGGTGGAAATTCCGGTGGGCAAGATTCCCGAGGCGGCGATCGAGTACGTGCGCGCCAGGCGCGAACTCAAACTGCAGGAGACGCTGCTCGAGAGCATGGTGCGCCAGTTCGAGATCGCGAAACTCGATGAGGCGAAGGAGGGCCCGGTGTTGCAGCAGGTCGACAAGGCGCTGCCGCCGGACCGGAAGTCCAAACCAAGTCGCGCGCTGATCGTCATCGCGAGCACGCTGCTGGCGTTGCTCGCCAGCATGGCGTTCGTCGTCTGGCGCCGCTACGCGGCTGCGGCGCGCGAAC
>JAEMQF010000028.1 GCA_022758925.1 Burkholderiales bacterium
CCGTAGTTCAGGCAGTCGCCGCCCATCTTGTGGCTCTCGATCAACGTCACACCCGCCTTCACGGCGGCGGCGATGTAGCTCGTCACGAGCCCGGCAGCGCCGGCGCCGATCACGACCAGATTGCGATCGAAGGTCTTCGGTTTCTGCGCAGCCCACCGCGCATAGACCTTGCGGCCCTGAACCATGTCGACGATCTTCTTCGCGATCAGCGGAAACAAGCCCAGCAGCACGAATGAGCCGATGAGCCCGGGCGACAGGATTCCCTTGACTGACTCGAGCTTTCCGAGCTGGGTGCCGGCGTTGACGTAGACGATCGTTCCGGCGAGCATGCCCAATTGGCTGACCCAGTAGAACGTCCAGGTGCGCATCTTCGTCAGACCGAACAGCAGGTTGATCGCCGCTGGAGGAATGGCCGGAATCAAGCGCAACGTGAACAGATAGAAGGCACCTTCTTTCGCGACGCCCTTGCCGACTTCGCCCAGACGCGCGCCGAAGCGCCCGCGCACGCTGGCGCCAAACACGTAGCGCGACATCAGGAACGCGAGCGTGGCGCCGAGCGACGACGCGAACGAGACGACGAGCACGCCGACCCAGACGCCGAACAGCGCGCCGCCGGCGAGCGTCATCACGGCACCGACCGGCAGCGCGAGCGCGAAGACGACGATGTAGACCAGCGCGTAGGCTCCGATCACGAGCAACGGCTGCCGCGCGTACAGCGCCGCGAAGTCCGCCTGACTGCGCTTCAGATAGTCGAGGCTGAGGTATTGCCCGAGGTCGAAGGCAAAGAACGCCACCACCAGCGCGGCGATGGCGGCGACCAGGATCGGCTTGCTTCGCGACATCATGTCCCCTGTGATTGTTGTTGCCTGTGTCGGAGCATCGGCCCCTGAGCTTACGCCCGCCTCGCTGCGGCGAACGACTCAGGGTTTGAGCGTGCCGGCGGCCTTGCGCTCGCGGTATTCGGCTTCCAGTGCCTCACCGCTCTTGTAATGCGGCACGCGCAGCACCAAACGTTTGCTGCGTTGCATGAAACTGTTGGAGCCGTTGACTTCTTCGGCCCAATACTTGTCGGCGCGCTGGGTGTTGAGCTCACGGTCCATCAGGAACGCGCGGCGCGACGCTTCGCCACCGAAGATGTAGAGTTTGCCGCCAGCCAGCAGCCAGGTATCGGCATCGCCGCCCCAGGGAATGGCGTAGGCCATGCCGTTCGCGCAGAAGCCGCCATACTGCGGCACATACCTGGCCGGATCGGCGTCGAACAAGGCCTTGTGCGCGGTGCTGGCAAACCGGAACGTCACACCTTGATAGACCGTCTTCACCTCGGGCAGGCCGGGCATGTGCTTCGCATCGGTGAAATAGGCGACGACGTCGTGGCCCTTGAGGATCACGCTTGCATCGGCGCCGTCGGGCACGGCATTCACGGGCTGCAGCGATCCACCCGGGTTTTGCGCCGTCATTGCCGAGCAGCCCGCGGCCAAGGCGCACACGGCGCCGAGCGCCAGCCAATTCCACAAGCGGCGCAGCTTCGCCATCTTCGATAACTTCAAACCCATGTTTTTCTCCTCGTGGATGTTGGCGCGCACAGTGTAGCGGCGCGGTCTGGCCGGCACGCGCCGCGCGGGCTGCGTGCGGCCGTCGAGCAAGGGCAGCTGGCCCGGGGCACGTTCTCCGGCCCACGCTCGCGGGGCACCGTATTCGGTGCGCAGGCGTCGCGCCATCAACAGCGTCTGTTCATGCGCTGGTCGCGGCCACCGCGAATGGTGCCTGCGCCCGTGCCCCAAGCCACCTGCCCGGGCACCGGGGCGGGATGCGAAGGCGTGGCACGCCACCCCGGATACACAGGGCGGTGGTGGTGCCCCCGGGCGCAGGCCCGATTCGCGGTTGCCCCCCATGCTTGCAGGGCACGGCGGTGTTGATGCAGTTGCGGATTGCAGGCCGCGACGGTCGCCCGCGAGCGTGGGCCGGAGAACGGGGGCGCCGCCGCCGCCCTGCCGCCACGACGTCGGCAGGTTGACCGTGCGCGGACGGACGAATTTGAGTCGACGGACGCCGCTCGCTCCACAAGGTTCGCCGCTAAAGAGCAGCCCCCAAGTCGAGCATCCAGTGAGGCGTCCCTCACAGCAGGTCACGGCAGTTCTACAAGCGTACAGAAATCTGTATACTTTTCACATGAAGACTACGCTCGATCTGAACGACCATTTGCTCGCCAATGCGAAGGCATTGGCAGCGCGGCAGCGCACCAGCCTGACTCGGTTGATCGAAGAGGGGTTGCAGTTGCGTCTGCGCGTCGAGGCTGCCGGACCGGCGAAAGCCCGGACGCGATTGCCCGTCTTCAAGGGTCGCGGCGGTCTTGTCGCGGGCGTCGATCCGCTCAGCAACAAGTCGCTGCTCGAGGCTTTGGGCGATGACGCCTGACGTCAATGTTCTGGTTGCAGCGTCACGTAGCGATCATCCGCACCACGCTGTTGCGCGAGCCTGGCTGAAACAGGCGCTCGCGGCGGCTGAACGTGGAGCCTCGTTCACCTTGATGCCGGTGGTACTTGCCAGCCTGTTGCGCCTGGTGACGAGCCCAAGGGTCTTTGTTCAACCGACCCCCATGACTGACGCCGTGGGCTTCGTCGATGCGATCATGGCAATGCCCGGCGTTCAGTTGGCGTCGCTGGGCCCAGAGTGGCCAAAGCTGCGGCAGCTTTGTCTGGACAAGCAACTGGCGGGCAACGAACTTCCGGATGGCTGGCTAGCGGCCGCTGTAGACCAGCACGCCGAACACTTGGTCAGTTTCGATGGCGACTTCAAGAAGTTGTTGCCAAGGGCGCGGTTCACGCAATTGAAGGCCTGACTTGTACCCAACCCCGGGCTGGGGAGGTCATTTGTGGATCGTGAACGACTGCAATGCGGCCGACCCATCAGCGACATGCAAGTCGCTGATCAGTCGAGGGCGGATCCTCGTTGATTCGATTGCGTCGCCATGAACCGGTCGGTCACGTCGGACCGCCATGAAGCCGCCGGCCGCGAACACCGCGTCCCGGCCAGTTCCCGCCATTCGGCCGCAGCCTCGTTATCGGTCGCTCGTCAGCGCTCGGCCAGGGCAACCGGCCGCCAACGCATCTCCAGGCCCGAAACAGAGTTCAACGCGCGCCGTCCCGCTGTCCAGATGGATTGAGGGCGCAATATCGCGGATGTGCTATTTTCTGGAAATATCTCCGATCCGCCATCTTCCATAAATATCGCCAATGTGCTATGTTCCAAAAATATCACCTCTAGCCTATACAGATCATGGACTTCCCGCTCGCCACCGTTGCTCAGTTCACCGACCACCTCAGGGCGCTGAGGAAGGCCCGCGGCATGACTCAGGCCGACCTGGGTCGCATCATTGGTGTCAGTCAGTCCCGCATTGCGGACATTGAGCGCGACCCTGGTTCCGTCAGTGTCACCCAGATGCATCAGATTTTGTCTGCCCTGGGCGGGCAGATGATCCTGCGCGACAGCGGCGGGGGTTGGAAGTTTCAGCCTGGCGACTTCGCGCGCGCCACAAAGACGGGTTTGATGCACCACACCGGCGCCAGCGTACTCACGAGCAAGGCACCTGCAAGGCCAAAGGCCGGACGGCATGTGGTGAACGCGAGTTCGCAACTGCGTGGCGTCTTGCTGCCGTCCGGGAAGGCGCCCGCTAAGCCGAAGACTGGCCAAACCCTGGTGAACACGGGCTCCAAGGTGATTCGCAGCACGCTGGGCCCCTCCAAGAAGCCTGGAGGCAGCTGGTGATGGGGGGCCTTGCGATCTGGATGAATGGCGAGTTGGTCGGGACATGGTCGGCTGGGGATGGGCGCGGCCATGTCTTCGACTACGCCGAGAGTTGGCCCCAATCTGAGCGCTCACGCCCACTGTCGCTCTCGATGCCCTTGACTGCATCCTTGCGCGTGCGTGGCCCCGCAGTCGAGAACTACTTCGACAACCTTCTGCCCGACAGCGATGCGATCCGTAAGCGCATCCGGAACAAGTTCGGCACCCGTAGCACCGAGGCATTCGACCTGCTTGCCGCCATCGGGCGAGATTGCGTGGGTGCCGCTCAACTCATGCCGGTCGGCGAAGAGCCGCCCGACATCCGCCGTGTCGACTATGAACCGCTGAGCGAGGAAGAGGTCGAGAAGATTCTGCGGGGGGTGTCGGCGTCTCCCGCTTTTGGCGGCGCTGCTACGGACGACTTCCGTATCTCCATCGCTGGCGCCCAGGAAAAAACGGCCCTGCTCAATCTGGATGGCGCATGGTGTCGCCCGCAGGGCGCCACGCCGACCACGCACATCATGAAACTGCCTCTTGGGCACCTCCCTCAGTTCAACGCAGACTTCACCACCTCGGTCGAAAACGAGTGGCTCTGCGGAAAGATTCTGTCGGAGTTCGGCCTTACGGTGGCCGAATCCTCAGTCCTCGACTTCGGCAAGCAGAGGGTGCTCGCTGTGGAGCGATTCGATCGCGAATGGATAGCGCCGACAAACAAGAAGAAGCGCTACCTTTTGCGGCTACCTCAAGAGGACATGTGCCAGGCCCTGGGTGTGTCTCCCAACAAGAAGTACGAGAGCGAGGGTGGCCCCGGCATGAAGGCGTGCCTGGACATCCTTGGCAACAGCGAGGCGCCGTGGCTAGCGCGCATTGAGTTCGTCTTGGCCCAGCTCGGTTTCTGGCTGCTGGCGGCGCCGGATGGTCATGCCAAGAACTTCTCCATCTTCCTTCACCGTGGTGCCAAGTATTCGCCGACACCGCTCTACGACGTGTTGTCGGCCTGGCCATTCATTGGGAAGTCTGCTGGCAAGGTGGCGTACCAGAACCTGAAGCTGGCCATGGCCATACGCTCGAAGAATCCGCACTACGAGTTCGGCGAAATCGAGACTCGGCACTGGAAGGGTCTGGCCGAGCAGGCCGGTGAAGGTGCTTGGGAGGGCATGCAGGAGATGGTCGGCAACGTCAGGCCCGCCCTGAAACGCGTTGAGGCTGAGTTGCCAGACGGCTTCCCTGCTCAGGTGTGGGACACCATCTCGGCAGGTGTCCGAAAGCACGCAGCGAAGTTCATGCGCGGGGTGTAGCCACTCGGCGTGCACGATGGCTGCATCGCTGCCATGTCAGAGCTTGATGCCAGTGTGCTTTTCCACAAATGGAGGATCTCATGCAGATGCTTCGCGAGTCGGGCCGGCCGGCGCAGTAGGGTGTTTGGCCAGTGGCTGCTTCGGTCCCGACCAGATGACCGCTCAGGGTCGGGTGCGTGAGTACGCGGCCTTCGGATGCAGTCGCTCAGCCGGCACCTTGCCCAGGTCGGTGATTGCCACCTGCGAATGACCGCTCTCGCCGTCCCTGACTTTCTCGGCAGCGTCGGCGAAGGTCAAGTTCAAAAGTAGACCGGTCGTTCGCTGAGAAAGTCGCCGCCGGCTGCTATGGGTCGCCACCCGCCGCCCGCTTCACGAAGTTCGCCACCAGAAAGCCGACCCCCAAGTTGAGCCTCCGGCGAGCTGGCTTTCACGACAGGCAGTGGACGGCCAGAATGGCTGCGCGGACACCCTGCCGCTGCTTGCTTCGCATTCACGCCCACGGGCTGATCGTCAAGATCCCGCGCACGCGCCGCTGGCGAGTCACCAACTACGGCCGCAATGTCATGGGCACTTTGATGTACCTGCGCGAGCACCATTTCCCCCATGCCTACCCCAGCGTCGTGCACTGATCATCTTCGCGAAAGACAAAGAACTTACGGAGAAGGAATCTATCCTCCCGGCCGCTGAGGTTGATGAGTTGCATAGCCGCAGCTTTACGGCAACCGCGATCCCGGCCGGGTTGTCGCCGCCGGCCTCATCGGGACTTCCCTTTGAGCGGCTTGCGGCGTACTCTGGCGAACCCCAGTTCGGCCGATGGGTTCGAGCTGCCGCGAAGCCGATGCCCACTCCGCGGCAACCCTTGTCCAGAACTTCCTCAGGAGCCTCTCATGAAGTACATCACCACTTGGTCCGTGCCGCAGGGTTCATTCCACGCCGCCGTTGCGCGCTTTCTCGAAACCGGCGGCGCACCGCCCAAAGGCGTGCAGATGCTCGGGCGCTGGCACGGCATGAACGGCCAGGGCTTCGCCATCAGCGAGTCGAACGACGCGAAGGCCATGTACCTCTGGCAAGCGCAATGGGCCGACTTGCTGCCGATGACCGTCACCCCTTGCCTGGAGGACGCCGACGCCGGCGAAGTGATGGCTTCGCTGGGCAAGCGCTGAGCAACGCACGGCATGGGCGCACGGGCGCATCGCCGCGCCGACGCGCCCACGGAGGGGTCTGTGTCTTCGTGCCCGAACGCGTGATCCGTCACCCCTGCGTGCAGTGCAGGCGGCCGCGCATGTAGGGCGAACCCATGTGTGCATTCTGTCGAATAGCTCCGCTCGTATCCGGGGCTTTGAACTTTGGGAATCGGGCGCCTTGAGCGGCTGCTTCAGGGACGGTCACTCGGAGTTTCGTATGTCGGGTTAGGGTCGAGAGGCGCTGCTAGCCTCAGACAGTTCACCGCCAGAAAGCCGACCCCCAAATTGAGCATCCGGCGCGCCGCCTGTCACGATACGCAGTGCCCGACCAGATGCGGAAATTCGCCGCAGGCTCCGTGCAAGCGTGCAGCAGGGCAGGTGGCCCAGGGCAGGTTCTCCGGCCCACGCTCGCGGCGCAGCTTGTTTGCTTCGCAGGCGTCGTGCTAGCAAAAGCGCCTGTTCATGTGCAGGCTGCGGCCACCGCGAGTTGGGCCTGCGCCGTACCCCGAGCCATCTGGCCTGGCACCCGGGTCGCATGCGAGGGCGTGGCACGCCACGCCAGATGCACAGGGCGGTGGTGGTGCCCCCGGGCGCAGGCCCGATTCGCGGTTGCCCCCCATGCTTGCAGGGCACGGCGGTGTTGATGCAGCTGCGGATTGCAGGCCGCGACGGTCGCCCGCGAGCGTGGGCCGGAGAACGGGGGCGCCGCCGCCGCCCTGCCGCCGCCACGTCGGCATGCCGACCGTGCGCGGACAGACGACTGTGGGTCGTTTGCATCCACCGAATTTCATTCAATTCAATGCGAGTTCCTATGGGCTCTCTACGCACGACCACCCTCACCCTTTGGGTGAGAGCGCGACACACCCGCTTCAGCCGCGCCGCGGCGCGCTCACATCGTTGCCGATCCTCGCGGGCTGGAGCATGAAGCAGCGCCGCACATTGCCAGCGCAGCGCATCACGGCCGACTCGGGTGCGTCCAACTGCGGGTTCCAGCTTCAACCCGCTGTTTCCGGCTCGAGCAGAACGCCTTGCAGCCAGCCTTCGGTCAGGGCCCGGCTGAGCCAGGCCGTGAAGTCGAATCCGCTCGTGGCGCGTGCCAGCGCTGCGCCGAGCGACGCGCCGTCGAGCAGGTCGCGGCTCCAGGCACAGGTGCCGGCATCGATGCTGTGCACGACGCCGCGCCAGCCACGGCGTGCCACGAGCACGGCTTCGGCGCGCTGCGCGGCGATCGCATCTCGAACCGCGTCGAACCCGTTCGCCCCGGCTTGATGCGCGGCGTGCAGGCTCGCCACCGGCCAGCGCGAGGCGAACACCGCCGTGCCCGGCATCAGCAGCAGGCGCAAATGCTCAGGGTCGTGCGCTTCCAGCAGCGACATCGAGGCGGCGTCGAAGGTCGAGTCTGCGGCGCGCTCGTTGCAATGCAGCAACCAGTCGAGCTCGGCAGAGTCGCCGAGGTAGGGCCAGGGCGCAAGGCCTCGGTGCGCGCGCAGCCAGACGGGCAAAGCCTCGCCCCAGAGCCCGACGTCGCCCTTGCGCGGCGGGTCATCGCGCCAGAACTCGCGCGCCATGTGCTTGAAGTCGTCGGCTCCGAGCAGCCGCTGCAGGGTCGGGAACGCGGCCCCGAGCGAGCGCTCGGCAAGCGCGGCCGCGTTCGCGCGGTAGATCGCCAGGCCCGATAGTGCGCGCTCGGGATGCCCGGAAAAACCGGCAACGCCGCAGTCCGTGTCGCGAGCATTGATTGCTGCGAGCACAGCCTGCTGGCGCGCTGCCTCGACTTCCATGCTCTTCATGCGGCGCACGCTGCGGCACGATCGGCTTCGTCCAGCAGCACATCGAAAGCCGGAACATCGGTGTCCCATTCGATCAAGGTCGGCACCGCACCAAACCGCCGCAGCGCATGACGGTAGCTGTGCCAAACTGCGGGGCGAATCCGGCTGCCGTGGTCGTCGATCGCCCAGGCGTCGGCGTCGGCGTAGCCTGCGAGATGGATCTCGCCGATCACCGCCGGCGGCAGCGCGTCGATCACGCTGCAGCATGTCGCCAGCGGGTCCGGCGCGCCCGCATTCAACGCGTTCACCATCAGGTTGTTCAGGTCGAGCAACAGGCGGCAGCCGCTGCGCTCGCACAGCGCGAGCAGGAACTCGGTCTCGCTCATCGTGTCGCCGGCAAATCCGACATAGGCCGACAGGTTTTCGACCAGGATCGGGCGTCGCAGGCGCTCCTGCACCTGGCTCACGTTGCGCGCCATGATCTGAAGCGCCGCCGGCGTGAAAGCCACCGGCAGCAAGTCAGCCGCGTGCACCACGGCGCCACCCGGCTCGCGCGCGGCTCGCGCAAAACACGCGTGATCGGAAACGCGCACCGGGTCGATCTCGCGCACGAGCTGCTCCAGGCGCTCGAGATGCCAGGCATCGATTCCCGCGGCCGAGCCCAGCCCCAAGCCGACGCCGTGCAGGCTCACCGGGTAGAGCTCGCGCGCGCGCCGCAGCACGGCGCGCGCGGCGCCGCCTTGGGCAAAGAAATTCTCGGAATGGACCTCGACGAACGCGAGGTCGGCGCGCTGCTCGAGCGCCGCTTCGTAGTGCGGCTGGCGCAGACCGATGCCCACGCCGGCGTCGCGACGCCGCTGCACCGGGCCTGCCGCCACCGGCGTGCCTACTTGGTCGCCGCTGCCTTGGCTTCTTCAGCCGTCATGCCACCGAGCTGCTTGCAGGTGCCCGCGGCCACGTACCTCCATTCGCCGGCATCTTTGTCGACCTTGGCCTGGCCGGCGCAGGTGTGCGTGCCGGCCAGATTGGCACAGTCGTTTTGCCCTGCCTTGGCGACGCCGTAGCACTTGTCCTTGGGCTTGGCCTGGGCTGCAGCCTGGCTCACCAGACCGAGCGCCAGGATCGAGGCCAGAGCTGAGGAAACGACGAGACGATGATTCATGAAGCTTCTCCGATCAGATTGCAGGGTACAGGCCAGGCAGGCCGTTGCAAGGGCTATTGTTCCCTATCTTGTTGCCCATCTTGTTCTCCATCCCACTGCTGGCCTCGGTCGGTCGGCAGGCACCCATCCTTACATCGCAGCAGCAGCGGCAGCGGCGGCACAGGCGTGGGGCTGGGGCTGCGGGTCGCGCCGAATCAGTCACGGCGCTGCCGGCAGGCGCTTGTTGTGAGTCTGCAGGTAGCGCGCGACGAGGTCGTAGTCGCGGGCAAAGCCGGCCCAGTCGGCGGCGATGCGGGCGATTTCGGGCGCTGCGGCCTGGTTCGGCGCCAACAGGTTGCGCCGCGGCTGCGCCGCGTCAATGGCGTAGAGCGCGGCGGGCTCGCTGTCCACCAGCATGTGCCGGCCCACCAGCAGGCCGAGTTCACCGGTGGCGTTGAACTGGAACGTGAACGCGATGCGCGAGGCATCGAAACGCGCATCGAGCAAGTCGCGCCCGAGCGTCGTATTGCGATGCCCGATCCCCGCCAGCGACGCCAGAGTGGGCAAGACGTCGACCTGCTGCGCCCAGGTCTCGATCCGGCGCGGCGCGATTCGCCCCGGGGCATAGATCAACAACGGCGTATGGCCCTGCGTGATCGCGAGGTCGCGCCACGCGGGCGGGTAGTGCGGGCCCGTGGCGCCGATGATGCCGTGGTCGCCGATAAAGGCGAAGATCGTGTTCTCGAAGTACGGCTCGCGGCGCGCATGCTGCATGAACTGGCCGATGCACCAGTCGAGATAGGCGAAGGCACGGTATTCCTCGGCCGAGATGAAGCCGTTGCGCTGCAACGCATCATGCGGCGGAATCGGCGGGTCGAATGCGGCTGCGTCCTCCGCGGGTATGGTGTACGGGCGGTGGTTGCCGCTGGTCTGGATCACCGCGAAGAAGGGTTGCGGCTGCGCGCCCAGCCACTGGTTGGCCTCGAGCAGCAGGTTCTTGTCCGACACGCCCCAGACGTCGACAACCGGCGCCTTCAACCGGTCCTGTTCGACGATTTCGATGCCGGGGATGTTCGCCGCGAGCAGGCCACGCACGTTCGCCCACGAGGTGCTGCCGCCGATGAAGTAGAACTTCTTGTGCTGCGTGAATTCGCTCGCGATCGTGAACTGGTCCGCCGCCGCCGGATTGCGCGACGCCGTCGATTGGCGCGAGACGTCGGGCAGCGCCGTGATCGTGGCGAACACGCCGCGCGCGGTGTGCGCATGCGCGCTCATCATGTGCGTGAAGAGCAACCCCTGCTTCGCCAGCGCGTCGAAGTTCGGCGTCGCCCCGAGCGGGCTGCCGAGCGCGCCGACCTTGTGCCCGGCGAACGACTCGAGCAAGACCAGCACGACGTTGGGCGGCGGCGCGTTCGCGGCATGCAGCTTCGGCGCCACTTCGCGCAGCAGCGAAATCGGCTCGTTGCCTTGCAGGGGTGGCAGACCGACGAAGGCGCGCATGCGGTTCGCCGCCGGCCGCAGCCGAAGCTCGTCGATTCCGGTGTCGCGAAACGACCAGGTGTCGACCAGGTTGTGCAGCGGGTTCAACGCCACGGCTTGGGCAAAGGCCGAGGGCAACGCGGAGGCGTCGCTCCAGCGCAAGGGGTACTGCGAAACCTTGCCGTGCACCACACCAACCGCCACCAACAGCACGGCGGCTTCGGTGAGCCTGGCGCGCACTGCGCTGCGCGGCGCACCGGGCCGGATCGCCCAACGCCAGGCCCAGCCGAACCCCCAGAACCACAGCAACGACCACAGCGCCAGACCGGCCGCGATCCACAGCACCGGATAGGACTGCCACACCATGCCCGTGGCCTCGCGTGCATCTCGCGCCAGCGTGAACAAGACCGACGACAAGCGCTGCGTCAGGTAGGCGTAGTGGCCGGCGTCGAAGATGAATCCGAGCGCCCAGATGCTGCTGGCGAGCATCCAGTAGCCGCGCCAAAGGCGCGGCCATGCGGGAGGCCGCAGTCTTCTGCCGAGCCACGGCAAAGCGCCCAACAGCCACGCCAGCGCGACGCTGACCAGCGCCACGCGTGCGTCGAAACGCAGGCCGAGCAGTAGCGCGCGCGCCCAGTCAGCGCTCGGCAAGCCCGGCCCGGACGGGTTGAACCAAAGCGCGAAGGCAAGACGCGCGACTGTGCCGCTGGTGCACAACAGCGCGGCGAGCAGCAGCGCCAGACGCAAGGACGCGGTCATTGGGATTCGCCTTCAATCATTCGAAAGCCGGTCGGCAGTTGGCCAATTGCCGACGTTCCTTGCGGGCTGCGTGCAAGCGTCGCGCAGGGGCAGGTGGCTTGGGGCACGTTCTCCGGCCCACGCTCGCGGGTCACCGTGTTCGGTTCGCAGGCGTCGCGCCATCAACAGCGTCTGTTCGGACGCTGGTCGCGGCCACCGCGAATCGGGCCTGCGCCCGTGCCCCAAGCCACCTGCCCCGGCACCCGGGTCACATGCGAATGCGTGGCATGCCACCCCGGATGAATCAGGGCGGTGGTGGTGCCCCCGGGCGCAGGCCCCATTCGCGGTCGCCCCCCATGCCTGCAGGGCACGGCGGTGTTGATGCGGCTGTGCGTGGCAGGCATCCACGGTCGCCCGCGAGCGTGGGCCGGAGAACGGGGGCACCGCCGCCGCCCTGCCGCCGCGACGTCGGCATGCCGACCGTGCGCGCACGGGGACCTCTTGGCCGATCGCCGCCCGGCTTTCCAATGATTGAAAGAGCAACCATATCAAGCCCATGGTCACAAACCCGCGGCAGTCATGCGTCGCGATTCAAGCGCCAGGCGTCTGCGCCGCCTGTGCCGCCGGTGGCACGCGTCGCAAGCGCCGCCATGCCGCGAGCAGAGTGGCGCATACCGACCAGCACCAGAGCCACGGGTCGAGAAAGGCGTCGAACAGATTGCCGCTGGGCAGCCGCGTCAAGCAAAACACGACGACGCAGGCAAGCACAACCAGCCCGGTACCGCGCATCGTGACGCTGCGCAGCGTCCAGAGCGCCCAGGCTCCGGCGAACAAGGCTGCGGCCGGGGCCCACCGCGGATCGAAGCCTAGCGCATACAGACCCGTGTTGAGCCAGCCGCAGCTGTCGGCATAAAGCCACGCGCCGCCAAGCGCCAACACCAGCGCGAAGCGAGGATTCATGGGCAAGTGCGGGCTGGCCGCCATGCTCATGCCTTGCGCGCGGCGCACGACGTTTGTCAACAGCCTGGGCGCGCTCTGAAGAAGATGTGGCCTGGCCATTTCATCCATTCCGCGCTGGGCATGGTCGCCGCCAAGCGGAGGCGTTACGGCGCTCAGCAGCGTTGCGGCATGCCGGTTCGGGCCTGGCAACGCAAGCGGCAACACCAGGCAGGCGACGAGCATCACGCTCGGGTACTGAAACATGAGGCCCAACCAATACGCCGCGGACGCGGCGCCGGGCAACCACATGGCAGCAAAGGCAACTACCGCCGCGATCGCAGTCGCACCCGGCGCTGGCGCAGCCCAGCGTGCCCCGGCGCGAAGCAACAGCGCAGCCAGCACGATGCCCCACGCGAAGCGCGAGTACAGCCATTGCCAGTCGAGGTCGGGGAGGTTCATTCAAGGCTTGCGTAGCGCGGGGCGCTGTCGGCCACGATATCGTAGACATGGTGTGCGATGGCGCCGCGCATCAGCGTGAAGGTGAGGTGCAGCTGGCCCCCGACCTGCAGCAGGCTCGGATAGGAAAACTCGTCGCCGGGTGCACCGCGCCGAATGTCTTGCGCCTCGCCCCAGTGCACTGCATCGGTCGAGGTTGACAGACGCAGCCATTGGCGCGGCGCGGCAGGCTCGGGCAACTGGTCGTTGTGCGCCATCACGAAGCCGGCGTCGGCAAGGCGGATTGCGGCAATCGAACTGTCATCGTTGCGCAAGCCAAGCGCCGCCTGGTCCCGCCAGTGCAAGCCGGCATCGATGCTCGTCGCGCGCTGGATTCGATGCAACGCGCCATGGTCGCGCATCAGCGCATGGAGTTCGGTGGCGGAAACCGGCAGCAGCGCCGGCTGCAGCGAGGTTCTGGACGCACCGATGCGAACGCTGCGCAAGGGCCGACCTTGCGCATCCATCGTCACCAGCATCGGGTACTTGTTGCCCAACTCGAAATACGCCGGCAACAGCCAGCCGCCGTCGGCCAGCGCGACCGGGTTGGTCCGCACCAGGACACTGGTGTTGAACAGCGGCGACAGCGGCAACACGCGTTGCGCCACGAACCTGCCGCCACGATCGTCGGAAACCAGGTGCACCACGCGCGAAGCCGCCCAGCCGCCGAGGCCGGTCGCCACCACATAGAGGTGGACGCGGCCGTCGCGCGCGACCCAGGCTGCCGGATTGCCAAGGCGCCGCACGCCGAAGCCCAACTGCCGCGACAACTCGCCACGCTCGACGACGCGCCGCGCGGCGCTCCAGGCTCCGTCCTTCCAGTGCGCCGCGTAGACCGCGACATCGGCAGCGCTTTCGCGCGCGCCGGCCCACCAGAAAGCGAGTACCTCACCGTCGTCGAAGGCCGCCAGCGCGCTGCCATGCGCGGACGGAACACCCTCTGGCATCGGGATCGTGGACACCGAACGCAGACTCAGGCGCGGCGGCGCGGCCGGCGGCGTTGTCGCTTGCGCCGCGGCGAGCGCCAGGCGCTGGGCTGTCGCAGCGGGCTGCTGCGCATGGCGAACCCCTTCGGCCACGACGCAAGCGCCGAGCAGCGCCATAGCCCAGGGCATGACCCGGGCAGCCAGGCCCCGATCGGCAGGCTCAAGCGGCGCCACACCAGGCATCAGATGAAGCGCCGGCCCAGCAGCCCGCTGCGTCCCGCCGCGTCGTACAAGGCGTCCCGATCATCGGGATGCGCCAGACCGATGATGGCGCGCGCGCGCTCCGAGACGCTCTTGCCCTTCAGATTGGCGATGCCGAATTCGGTGACGACGTACATCACGTCGGTGCGCGGCGTCGTCACCACCGTGCCCGGTTCCAGCCCGACAACGATGCGAGACGCCGGCCTGGAACCCTTCATGTAGCGCGACGACAGGCACATGAACGACTTGCCGCCCTCCGACATGTAGGCCCCGCGCACGAACTGCAACTGCCCGCCGGTGCCCGAGACATGGCGGTGGCCGTTGCTTTCGGAGGCGACCTGCCCGCTCAAATCGACCTGCATGCAGTTGTTGATCGAGACCACGTTGCGGTTCAGCGCCACTTGCTGCGGCAGATTCGTCAGATCCACCGGCAGCGACAGGCAGATTTCATTGCCGTCGATGAAGTCGTAGGTGCGCTTGCTGCCGAGCGAAAACGTGAACACGATCTTGCCCGGGTGGCTTTGTTTGTGGCGGCCGCTGAGTTTGCCGCGTTCGGCCAGGTCGACCATGCCGTCGACGAACATTTCAGTGTGCACCCCCAGGTCGTGCAGCTTCGACTCAGCGATCGCCGAACAGACGGCGTTGGGCATGCCACCGATGCCGATCTGCAAACAAGCACCGTCGCCGATCTCGCGCAAGATGAAGTCGGCCACCTGCCGATCGACGTCGCCGATCGGCGCCCCGGGCACTTCGGCCAGCGCCACGTCGGGGCCCTCGATCACGGCGTCGACTTCGCTGATGTGAACCACGTTTTCCACGCCATGGATCACCGGCATGGCCGGGCAGGTTTCGACCACGATGCGTTTGGCCACATCACAAATCGCGCGCGAATAGGTGTTGCTGATGCCGAAGTTGAAGTAGCCGTGGCGGTCCATCGGTGTCGTCTTCAAGACGACGAGGTCGACGCTCAGATGGCGGCGGTAGATGGCAGGAGCCTCACCGAAATTGAAAGGCACGTAACTCACCAGCCCCGCTTCCGATTTCTTGCGGTCGTAGGCCGAAAAATGCCAGTTCTCGTTGATGAAGTGGCGTTGCTCGGGGTCCTGCTCGATCACCTGGCGCGGCCGCACGCTGAGTGCACCGCGCACGATCACGTCGCGCAGGTCCGTCTTGCGCTGCGCCAGCGCAGCGTCGAACGCATCGGGTTGGCTCAGGCCGAAGCCGTAGTCCAGCCGCTCGCCCGACTTCACGTCAGCGGCGACGTCGGCGGCGCTGCGGCGCTTGGCGTGGAGAAGGCGATCGAAGCTCGAACTCATGGCGGGCACCGTGGTGTTGATGAGAGCAGGCGCATTGTCGCGGTTTCGATTCTGCATGGCCTTGGTGAAAAGCCATACGCGGCGCGCATCCGGCGCGCCGGACAGACGCCTGGTCCAGGAGTGTGGGCCCGAGCATCGCCGCCGCGGGCGGCATGGCGATCCCGACGCATCGGCGCGGCGGCGCCGTCGACCGCGTCGGGCGCCACAAATTGGCACCCGGCCCGCCGCGCATCGCGTCGCGCAAGGGCATCGAGCCGAGCGAGCGCTACATTCGCGGCAGCCCGGCGTCGATTGCGCCGGCCGAGCCCAAGTCGAGTCTGGTGGCCGGGGGCTCGCGCCTCGCGCAGTTGTGCAAGTCCAGCGCGCACGGCCGATTTCAGGCACCATGGCCGCACCAGCGAGTTTCGGGAGCCGATGATGCACCAACCCGTCCGACGAACTGTATTGGCCGCTTTGGCAGGCCTGGCTTGCGCAGCCCGGGCCGCGCCGCCCGAAGTGCCGGCGCAAGACGCGCGCGAAATTCGTGCCGTGATCGAAGCCCAGCTCGCGGCTTTTCATGCCGACGACGCGGAGCGCGCGTTTTCGTTCGCGTCGCCGTCGATCCGCGCGCAGTTCGTTGTCGCCGACTACTTTCTTGCCATGGTGCGCGGCGCTTACCCGGTGGTGTACCGGCCACAGACGCTGGCCTTCCTGCTCGCCGAGGTGATCGACGGCGGGACGATCCAGCGCGTGCGCATGACGGATCGCAGCGGCGCGGCCTGGCTCGCGAACTATCGCATGCAGCAGCAGCCCGACCGCAGCTGGCGCATCGACGGCTGTGTCGTCACGCGTGACACCGGTGTGACAGCCTGAGCCTGCACCTTGCGGCATTGGCAGCGCATCGCGCGCTGGCGCGACAAGGCGCAACGTTTGAGCCAGGCCGGCACCGAAGCTGGGACGCCAGGCCCGGGCTGGCAAAAAGGTAGCGCGCAGCGCCAGCCCGGGCCTGGTGGCGTGCCGTTTTCGAACCTGAGCCGGCGACGATGCCCAATGTCAGACATGAGCCGCCAACGCAAGGCATCGCCTGGGGTTTGTGCGCTCGATGGAAGGGCTAGCCCCAAAGCGATGCACTCGTGTTCTGATCGGCGAGCTTTTTCATGTTTGGTTCGGAGAGTCTGTAGCTGAGCCTTTCGACGACTCGCTCAGCACCAAGGCCCTCGTAGAAGGCGATCCCACCGGCGTTCGATGCCTTGACGGGCCAGTCCATGCGGCGGCAACCGTTTTCAAAGGCGTACCGGGCCACCCGCGCCATGAGCGCCCTGCCAATCCCCTTGCTTCTCTGCGACGACCTCACGTACAGCTCCTTCAGCTGGCAATGCTTGCGCTTGTCCGCGGCAAAATCGACCAGTGAATAGACCAGTGTGATGGCTGCCAAGCCAAGCACCGCGCCGTCGTCGCCTGAAGCCACGACCAAACGATGGGGCGACTCGAGCGCCAACAAGTTCTCGAAGAGGTGTTCTCCCACGACCTCGCGGGGGACCACGAAACCTTCGTTGTAGAAGGCATGAAGCTCGCACAGCAGGTCTATCAGCGACTCATGCTGAGTTTCAGAGACCAGTTCAACGCGCATAGGGTGTTGCTGCAGGCCAGCGTTTGAAGTGAGCCGCTGCTCGAGGCCGCAGGCCGGAAGCGGCCGGCTCGACTGAAGGGTTGGAACTCATCGGCCCCATGCGAGGCGTGCGGCGACTGATGCGCCGAGGGGTGAGACGGCTACGACGAAGGCGACGACGTTGAAGACGACCGTGAACCAGAAGACAGCGCGGAACTCGGCCTTCGATGACTTGTGACGCAGAAACTGCTGGCCGACGATAGCACCGGGCCAACCACCAAGCAGGGCCAGTAGATGCAGCGTTGCTTCAGGAATGCGGCGAGAGCCGGCAGCGGCGGCTGACTTGTCGATTGCATAGGCGAGGAAGCAGACCACGCTGAGCAAGACGTAGGCCACGGCCACCCAGCCTGACATGCGCCAAAGCACCGATGCCACGACGAACAAGACGACGAACGCGGCAAGGACGAGGTAGGTTGCCGTGCCCCACTGGGCTGGCTTGGGGGCCGGACGGACAGACTCCGCCGCACGGGTCAGCCGGGTATTCGTTGAGGGTTTGAATGGCAACGCCCGCACGACTTTCGCCCGTTTCTTGCCCTCGGGCGTTTGTTCGAGTTCGAACGAGACTCTCAGCCCTTCCTGTGGTTGACTTCGATTGTCCTGAAACGCATTGATGTGCACGAAGACGTCGGGGCCACCGTCGTTCGGCAGGATGAAACCAAACGCACGCTCCGAGTTCCAGGTCTTGATCGTGCCTTCGCGACGCATGGTCGGTGGTTGTAAGTCCTAGACAAAATGGCTTCGTGACCGACGCCGGTCCGTGCCCCGCGAAACCGCCGGTTGCGCGCCAGGGACGTGCCGAGCGACACCCATGCACCGGACCGGCGGGCGCTCGGGTCGCTGCGAATTCACGAGAAGTCGGACCATGAAGGAATCTAGCACTCTGCAGGTTGGTTTGTTGACGAGCGGTTCAAGCGCTTCACGCTGCGTGGCCAGGCCAAGGTGGAAGCGCAGCGGAAGCTGTTCGCCCTGATGCACAACATCGAGAAGCTCGCGCATCACGGGTATGCACAGTGAATGCCGAGGGCCAGACCGTTCGCATTGCATCGCCGCGCGGGGGCACAAGGCGCCAGGGCCGGGTCGTGAAGCACGAGGCAGGCTCAAGGCAACTTCTTGTGCGCCGCGTGCACTGCAAGCATGTATCTCAGGCGGCCACTCCGAAGAGGGCTCCAACTCCTGCGGTCAGTCCCATCGCCAACGCTCCCCAGAAGGTGACGCGAGCGGCAGACACGAGCAACGGTGAGCCCCCGGCACGGGCCGCAATCAGACCCAGGAGTGCAAGAAAGAAGAGTGAGCTGCCCGCCAGGCCCCACATGAGCGTCGAAGCCGGGAGCAAGAGAACGATCAGCAGAGGTAGAAGTGCGCCGGCGGCAAAGGTGCCAGCAGAGGCGAACGCAGCCTGCACTGGTTTGGCGGCCAATGTGTCCGATATTCCGAGCTCGTCTCGCGCATGCGCTGTGAGAGCGTCATGCGCCATCAATTGGGCCGCAACGCTCGATGCCAACGTCTCATCGAGTCCACGCTTGACGTAGATCGCCGTCAGCTCTGCGTGTTCCTGCTTCGGATTCTCAGCCAGCTCTTTCTTCTCACGAGCCAGATCTGCACTTTCGGTATCGGCTTGTGAACTGACCGAGACATACTCGCCCGCAGCCATTGACATGGCTCCGGCAACGAGGCTCGCGACGCCGGTGACAAGAATGGCCTTGGTCCCTGCACCTGTTGCCGCCACGCCCAGGACAAGGCTGGCAGTCGAAACGATCCCGTCATTCGCGCCAAGAACGGCGGCACGCAGCCAGCCTGTGCGGTGTGTCCTGTGTCTCTCACTGTGTCTCATGGTGGATACCAAGTGATGGGGTTGCTGGCAACGTCTGACGTGCGCGTTCAGCGGCTGCCAACGACAGTCCGCTGGACCGATGGGTTGGGCATCGCTGCCTGCTCCTGCGGCATGGCTATTGCTTCGCCTTTTGGGCACCGAGCCACTGCGCGGCTCGGCGCTGCCCTTCGGCAATTTCCGCTGGGGTCAGCTTGGCCTGCGCCGACTCGACCGAAACGCGAATCCTTTCTGCCCCTTCGCCCCCCGGCGCCATGGCGATGGTCCACCACTTTGCAGCCTCGACGCGATCCTTTGCCACGCCTTGTCCTTGGTAATACATGGCGCTCAACCTGAATTGCGACGATTGCTCCCCCAGTTCCGCAGCCCTCAAGTACCACTTGGCTGCTTGACCATCGTCTTGCACAACCCCCATTCCAAATTCATACATCCTGGCCAGGTTGGACGCCGATTCGGCGTCTCCGCCTTCGGCGGCTCTTTCGAAAAGGGCGACGGCCTGGTTGTTGTCTTGTGCGACACCTTCGCCGTGGTAATACATCAGAGCCAGTCGCCTCAGGGCCTGCGCATTCCCGTTTGCGGACGAGCGTTGAAATGCGCTTGCGGCTGCTGCGTAGTCGTTTCGCTCATGAGCCTGGATGCCCTCTTGCAGATCCCCAGAAGCGCACGAAGCGAGCAGCACTGCGCCGACAGTGCCAAGTGTGGCAATGAAATTCATATCACGCCTCTGCTGGAAGTTCAGATTGGAAAGGCCTCACGTTGGAGTTCAGCCGCCCGCGGGGGCCGCAGGCCGGAGCAGGTTGGCGGTAGCGCCGGGTCAGGCCACTCAGTGAGCACGGTAGGCTGCATGGCAGGCGACGCACTGCTCAGTGACCTTGGACAAGGCTCCGACCGCGCGAGACAGGTTTCCATCTGCGCCGGTTTCCTGGGCAACCAGGGCAAACTGACTCGCGGCCTTGTGCATCCGAGTGCCAATGTCCTGCATCGGCTTTGGCATGAATGGCGCCATATGGGAGGCTCCATGCGACTCCAGAGAGGAAAGGCCAATTCGTTGTTCGGCGATGTCCGCTGCGCGTTGGTAATCGGCTGCGCCAAGAGCTCGCTGAATCTCAGTCACCGCCAGCAGGTGGTCCCGCATGTTGGACAGCATGTGCTGACTCATGGGCGCGGGCATCGTGACCAGTTGACGCGCATCGTCGGCCGCTGCTGCCGGTGCACTGCACGTTGCCGCGATCATTGTGAGAATGACAGTTCTCTTCATTGGGTGATCCCCAGGCGGGCGGAGGGCCTCGGAGCGGCCCAAGGTTTGAGCCAAGCGGCGCGCAGCAGCAGAACGAGCATGGCCCAGAATGAAATCAAGGCCATGCGCGCAATGCCGTTGTAGGCCCGGTTGCGTGCAGGGTTAGGCAGCCACTCGCCGCAGGGTCCGGGGCGAAATGCGGTTGATCTCCCGCAATATGCTTGGCACGAGCGGAGTCAAGTGCTCCATCCGATTGCTGACTGCCTCGACAATGAGGACCGCGATCGGAAGCGTTGCCAAGTTCTGCTGGTACTCAAGGTTCTGATCCATCGTCAAGAACGCGTCGAACTGGCTTGCAGCCAGCGCCAGCAGCTTTCCATTCTTGATTCCCGCCCACCCACTCTGCGGCACGGTCGTGGCTTCATGCCCAACGAGTAGCGCGCAGAGGCGGCGTGGAAGATCTTCGTCAAGCAGGATGCGCATCTCGTGTCAATGCGGCCCGTGCCTGTTCCAGAACAGCGACGGCAAGGTCCCTACTGACAGAAGGGAAGTCATCAAGAAAGACCTCGAGGGGCTCACCTGCCTCCAGGTGGTCGAAGAGGGTTTTGATGGGGACTCGCGTCCCGCGAAAGACCGGTGTCCCACTGTGGATCTCTGGATCGACGACGATCAGTTCAGTGTTCATGGGTGGACCTTCGGTGAGACCAATGCCCAACAGTGTACCGCCGAGGAATATTGTTGATGCCTGGACAAAATGGCTTCGTGACCCAGGGTGGTCCGACCCTCGCGACACCGCAGGTTGCGCGCTAGGGGTGGATCCGAAGCCGCCGGGTTGCAACAAGGCCGTTTGTAGATTTGCAGTCCGTTCTCTGTTTTGATCTGGCTTCGCGGCACAAGCGCTTCTCAGGTCTCACAGCCCCAGTTCGGAAAGGCAATTCAACCTCACGCACTTCACGTCGAGGGAGGTCCTTCCAGATGGGTCAAGCGCCACCGCTATGCCGCGAGTTGCCCTCGTACGCGCACCCGGCGATCCATTTCGCTCAGAGTTGACAGGGTCTTCAAGTCGTAGTTGGCTTGCATGACCAACCATGAGGCTGCGTCGCCGCCGAAGTACTTGGCCAAGCGCGCGGCCGTGTCTGCAGTGACGGCGCGGCGCTCCTTGACGATTTCGTGAATGCGGCTCGCGGGTACGCCCAATGCAACAGACAGTGCGTTCACGCTCATTCCGAGCGGCGCTAGACAGTCCTCACGCAGAACCTCGCCAGGATGAACAGGACGCATTCGATTCACCGCCCGGGCCGGTGAAAATGTACCGGGTACCACCGGCCCGGACCTGGTGGCCTGCCGTTGGCGCTGCGCTTGAGCGCCGGGTTATGCGTTACCGTGGTCACTGCCGAGACAAAATCAAATGGGTGGCCCGTGCCGTGGCTTCGTGCTTGACGCAGGCATAGCCCAAGGCAGGAAGATTCACACCTTCGAAGAGGCGCTCACCGGAGCCGAGCAGGACCGGCGATATGGCGATGTGCAGCTCATCGACAAGGCGGTGGCGAAGATACTGTTGGATGACATTGACTCCGCCACCCACGCGAACATCTTTGCCTGCGGCGGCTTTCCGGGCGCGCTCAAGAGCGACGGCAGCACCTTCCGTGACGAAGTAAAAGGTCGTTCCGCCGTCCATGACAAGCGGTGGCCGCGGGTAGTTCGTGAGCACGAATACGGGGACGTGATACACAGGGTTCTCGCCCCACCAACCCCGCCAGCTCTCGTCCGGCCATGGACCACGAACGGGCCCAAACATATTTCTGCCGAGGATCCATGCGCCGACGTTCTGGAAACCTCGAGCGGCAAACTCATCGTCGATGCCCGTTTCCCCGCTATCGCTACCAAACAGCTTTTGCTGAATGGTTCGAGTGGGGACCAGCCAACCATGAAGCGAAGTGCCGCCAACGCCCAGTGGATTGTTGATGTCCTGGTCTGGGCCAGCGCCGAAACCGTCTAGTGAAATGGTGAAACTCTCTACGCGAAGCTTGGACATGATGCCTGCCTGATCAGCGAGTGACTACAAAACTCGGTTTGTGGGCTAACGTTCAACACGAGCGGCTAACGCCGCTGCCCCGGTGGCTGTACCACTCGCTGGAGTGGTTAGGTGTCGCCGTCCCGGATGCGGACACGCTTCTCATCGATGACCCAAAGTTGCCCGCGCACACTTTCGACCGCGGAGAGCCGGACACTCGCCCGTACGAGCGCTTCGATTGCCTTGAAAGTCTGCTTCGTCGGCCGGAGTACCCAGATACCTGGATACGAACCGGGCGGATAGGCTCGAATGTCGGAGAAGTCGAGATCGAGCGTGATCAGGATTCTGTCTTCGGCGAGGCAGGCTTGAAGCACTGTTTCATCGTGAGCGCCAGACAGCCCTTCTTCCGCAACGCCATGGGCATCTTGGCCAAGCTCGCTCAGCGCTTCGCGAACGAGCTCAGGTAGGTTCTCGTCAAGCTTGAACTTCATTGGACGTTCACACGGAAATCGGGACCACGCGCTCGCGCGCCAGTGCTGCAGCGTAGGCCAGTGCTGCAGGGACGTGTTCAGCCCGCAAGCCAGGGTACTGGCGCAGGATCTCCTCGGGCGCGGCACCTTGTGCAAGGTTGTCCAGCACGACAGTCACAGGGATGCGCGTGCCTACGAAGCGGACCGCTCCATGCAGGATGCTCGGATCAGTGGTGATGTACTGCTTCCAGTCCATGGCAGCCTCGCTGTGGGATCGAGCTGCCATCTTACCCGCGCTACTTCCGATGGGCGGACCAGGGAAGCGCGAAGCGCCGGTTGCAACGCCTAGGCATTCATGATTCTGGCGCATTGCCCAGGAGCATGACTCTTGGTACGGTACCGCAAGCCGGTTCGTCGTGAGGTCTGGACGCCTTGCTGTCCATGCGCGCCCTGTCTACCATTTCCCCAACGTTCACTCCAACGCCGAACTCACCTCGCTGCTGCACGGCGAGCCTGTGGGACACAGGCCACCGAGCGAGATCGCGCAGCTCAACGCCATCGAGGCCGCGTTCGAAGTCCTGGCGGCGGCCGAAGCAACCTACCACCCCGCATGACGCCACGTCAGGCCCGGCCGCCAGCGCCCCGCGCCCGCACCTCCGCGCTCTTTTTTCGGCACTTGGGCACAATCGCACCGCGCGGCGTCGCGCTTGCAACCTCCCGCATCCCATGACCGAACCCGCCACCGGCACCACCGCGCCGACGAAGTTGTCCAGACTCACGATCGACCGCGGCGCGCCGGTGCGCCGCAGGCGCCGGCGCTGGCTGTGGTGGGCGCTGGCCGGGATTGCACTGGCAGTGGTGGCCGCGGCGGCGTTCGGACCGCGCAAGTTCGAAGTGCAGACGGCGTCGGTGCTGAAGGCCTACCCGACGCAGCAGTACGCGCAGCTGGTCGCGTCGGGTTACGTCGTCGCGCAGCGGCGCGCCGCGGTCGCGTCGAAGGCGACCGGCCAACTCGTCGAGCTGAGGGTTCGCGAAGGGTCGGTCGTGAAGAAGGACGACATCATCGCGCGCATCGACGCCAACGACGTGCAGGCGAGCATCGCCTCGGCCCAGGCGGCGGTCGGCCAGGCCGAAGCGGGCTTGCTTCAGGCGCAGGCGCAGCTCAAGCAGTCGCAGGTCGAGCAAGGCAATGCCGACGCCGAATTGCAGCGTACCCTGGGTCTGCAGGCGCAAGGCTTTGTCTCGCCGCAGGCGCTGGACAGCGTGCGCCGGCGCGCCGACGCCGCGCGTGCCTCCGGCGCCGCCGCCGAGGCGGCGATCGGCCAGGGCCAGGCCAGCGTGGTGCAGGCGCAGGCACAACTCAAGGTGCTGCAGGTGAACAAGGACTACACGCTGATCCGCGCGCCGTTCGACGGCGTGGTGCTGGTGAAGAACGCCAACGTCGGCGACATCATCTCGCCGTTTTCCAGCGCCTCCAGCACGCAGGGCGCGGTGGTGACGATGGCCGACATGAGCACGCTCGAGGTCGAGGCCGACGTCTCGGAGAGCAATGTGTCGAAGGTGCGCGCCGAGCAGCCGGTGGAGATCACGCTCGATGCGCTGCCCGACGTTCGCTTCCGCGGCAACGTGTCGCGCATCGTGCCCACCGTCGATCGCGCCAAGGCGACCGTGATGACCAAGGTGCGCTTCGAAAAACTCGATCCGCGCATCCTGCCGGAGATGAGCGCGAAGGTGAGCTTTCTGTCGCAGCCTGCGACCGACGCCGACCAGACCGCCGTGCTCGCGGTGAATCCGAAGGCCGTGACCGAACGCGACGGCAAACGAGTCGTGTTCCGCCTGAAAGACGACAGCGTCGAAGCCGTGCCGGTGACGCCGGGCCGCACCCTCGGCGACGCGCTCGAACTCAGCGGCAGCGCGCTGAAGTCGGGCGACAAGGTCGTGCTCGCACCCGACTCCAAGCTGCACACCGGCGCGAAGGTCAGCGTCGCGGCGGGCAAGTGAGCGCTGCAACCGCGGCTACGCGCGCCATGCCGGAAGCCGGCGCTGACGAGCCGGGCGCGGCGCCGCCGCTGATCCAGATCCGCGGCCTGTCGAAGGACTACCACCGCGGTGAGCAGGTCATCCATGTGCTGCGCGAGATCGAGCTCGACGTGCGCAGCGGCGAGTTCGTGGCGCTGATGGGGCCGAGCGGCTCGGGCAAGAGCACCTTGCTGAACCTGATCGCCGGCATCGACAAGCCGAGCGGCGGCACGATCCGGATCGGCGGCGTCGACATCGGGACGCTGGGCGAAGGGGCGCTGGCCGACTGGCGCGCCGCGAACGTCGGCTTCATCTTCCAGTTCTACAACCTGATGCCGGTGCTGACGGCGTTCGAGAACGTCGAACTGCCGTTGTTGCTGACGAGCATGTCGGCGCGCGAACGCGAAGCGCAGGTCGACGCGGTGCTCGGCATGGTGGCCCTCACCGACCGCGCCGACCACTACCCGAACGAGCTGTCGGGCGGCCAGCAGCAGCGCGTCGCGGTGGCGCGCGCGCTCGTCACCGACCCGACCCTGATCGTCGCCGACGAGCCGACCGGCGACCTCGACCGCGTCACCGGCGAAGAGGTGCTGTCGCTGCTCGAACAGTTCGTGCGCGAGCTGGGCAAGACCGTCGTCATGGTCACGCACGACCCGAAGGCGGCGGCGAAGGCGCAGCGCATCGTGCACCTCGAAAAAGGCGTGCTGGTCGACATGGTGGCGTGATGTTCCTGTTCAAGCTGCTGCTGCGCAACGCGTTCCGCCACAAGCTGCGCACCGCCCTGACGATGGTCGGGCTGGTGGTCGCGATCTGCGCCTTCGGCCTGCTGCGCACCATCCTCGGCGCCTGGTACGCCGGGGTCGAAGCGAGCAGCTCGACGCGCCTGATCACGCGCAGCGCGATCTCGCTCACCTTCCCGTTGCCGCTGAACTACGCGCAGCGCCTGAAGGGCGTCGACGGCGTGACATCGGTGTCTTGGGCGAACTGGTTCGGCGGCATCTACATCACGGAGCGCAACTTCTTCCCGCAGTTCGCGGTCGAGCCCGCGTCGTACCTCGCGCTCTACCCCGAGTACGTGCTGAGTGACGAACACCGGCAAGCGTTCCTGCGCGACCGCAAGGGCGCGGTCGTCGGGCGCAAGCTCGCGGACCAGTTCGGCTGGAAGGTCGGCGACCAGATCCCCCTGCGCGGCACGATCTTCCCCGGCACCTGGAGCTTCACGCTGCGCGGCATCTGGGATGGCATCGACGACAAGACCGACGAGTCGCAAATGCTGATTCACTGGGGCTACCTGAACGAGTCGCTGCGCGCGCGCCTGGGTCGGCGCGCCGATTTCGTCGGCGTCTACGTGGTCGGCATCGACGAGCCGAACAATGCGGCGCTGATCTCGCAGCGCATCGACGCGCTGTTCAAGAACTCGCTCGCCGAGACGCTGACCGAGACCGAGAAGGCGTTCCAGCTCAGCTTCGTCTCGATGAGCGAGGCCATCCTGGTCGCCGTGGAAGCGGTGAGCTACATCATCATTCTCATCATCATGGCGGTGATGGCGAACACGATGACGATGACCGCGCGCGAACGCCTGGCCGAGTACGCGACTCTGAAGACACTCGGCTTCGCGCCGGGTTTCATCTCGATGCTGCTGTTCGGCGAGAGCCTGCTGATCGCGCTCCTGGGGGGTGTTGCCGGGCTGCTGGTGACGTTGCCGCTGGCGGCGGTGTTCCGCAAGGCGGTGGGCACGCTGTTCCCGGTGTTCCAGGTGTCGGACTTGACGATGGCGCTGCAACTCTCGGCAGCGCTCGTCGTCGGCATGGTGGCCGCCGCGTGGCCGGCGTGGCGCATGTCGCGCATCGACATCGTGCAAGGGCTGCGCCATGTGGGCTGAACGTGCGGTGCCGGGCGTGAGCGGTCTTGCCGGTCATGGTGATGGTTCCAGCAGCCGCGCCATTTGGGCTGAACGGCGGTGGCGGGCATGAGAGGACTGCCGCTGAGCTACATCGCGCGCAACCTCTGGGTGCGGCGCGTGACCACGCTGCTCACCGCCGCCGGCATGGCGCTCGTCGTCTACGTCTTCGCCACCGTGTTGATGATGAGCGAAGGCATCCGCGCGACGCTGGTGGCGACCGGCCAGCCCAACAACGTGATGGTGTTGCGGCGCGGCGCGGGTGCCGAGATCAACAGCGGCATCGCGCGCGAGCAGGCGGCGATCGTCGACTCGCTGCCCGCGATCGCCACCGACGCGCTCGGCCGGCGCCTGCTGAGCAAGGAACCCGTGGTGCTGAACAACCTGCCCAAGCGCGGCAGCGGAAAACCGAGCAACGTGACGGTGCGCGGCACCTCGGAGGTCGGGCTCGAGCTGCGCCCGCAGGTGAAGCTGATCGAGGGCCGGATGTTCCGCGCCGGCAGCTCGGAGATCATCGCCGGCCAGGCGGTGACGAAGGGATTTCAGGGCGCGTCGCTCGGCGAATCGATGCGCTTTGCCGGCCGCGACTGGACCGTGGTCGGTGTGTTCGACGGCGGGCGCACCGGTTTCGATTCGGAACTCTGGGGCGATTCCGAGCAGATGATGCAGGCGTTTCGCCGCACCGCGTTCTCGAGCGTGGTGTTCCGGCTTGCCGATGCGGATGCGTTAGACGCCGTCAAGGCCGGCCTCGAAAGCGACCCGCGGCTCACGCTCGAGGCCAAGCGCGAGGTGCGCTTCTATGAGGAGCAGAGCGAGGCGCTCGCCAAGTTCATCAGCATCCTGGGCACCACGCTGTCGGTGATCTTCTCGATCGGCGCGATCGTCGGCGCGATGATCACGATGTTCGCCGCGGTCGCCTCGCGCATCGGCGAGATCGGCACGCTGCGCGCGCTCGGGTTCCGGCGCAGCGCGGTGCTCGCCGCGTTTCTGCTCGAATCGCTGCTGCTGTCGCTGGCGGGCGGGCTGGTGGGCTTGGCCGCAGCCTCGTTCATGCAGGCGGTGGACATCTCGACCACCAACTTCCAGACCTTCGCCGAACTCGCGTTTCAGTTCCGGCTGACGCCGCAGATCGCGCTGCAGACGCTGGTGTTTGCGCTGTGCATGGGGTTCGTCGGCGGCTTCATACCGGCCTGGCGCGCGGGGCGGTTGAAGATCGTCGACTGTCTGCGCGAGGCGTAGCGCGGCAACCACATGCTGAAGGAGCGACTCATGGATTCGAAGATGATGCCTCGGTTTGCGGTGGCATGAAGGCAGCGCCGATCGAATTCGCCACGCAGGGTGCCGCGAGCAAGGCTCTCATTGCCTCGGCGCGGCTGTACTGCCAGACCCGCTTCTAAGCTCACGACGGCAGGGTCGAATGTCCGCACCTCCTACTGCGCTGCGCAAGGCCCTGACCTGGGCGGAGCTGCTGCCGTCGATCCTGGCGGGCGGCTGGGTGGTCTCGCTCTTCACCGCTGCGGTGCTGCTGGCGCGCGAGTATTCGGCGCCGATCCAGGCCGTGCTGCAGGCGCACCCGCGCCTGGCGATCGTGGTCTTCATCGTCACGTCGGTGGTGGCGGTGCTGGTACCTTTTCTGACCAACCTGCCACTGGTGCCGCTCGCCGTGCTCGCCTGGGGGCCGGCGTGGACCGCTTCGCTGCTGCTGTCAGGCTGGGTCGCCGGAGCCGCCCTCTCGTTCGTGCTGGGGCGCTATGCAGGCCGCTTCATCCTGCGCCACTTCCCGTCGGCGAAGCGCCACGCGAACATCGACCGTCTGATCCATCCGCGCCATCGCCTCGCGTCGTTGATCATGCTGCGCATGACGTTTCCGGTGGATGTGCTCTCCTATGCGCTGGGAATGTTCAGCCGCAGCACCACGTTGACCGAGAACGTCGTCTCCACGGCGCTGGGCGCGGCGCCGTTCGCCGTGCTGTTCGCGCTCTTCCCGGCCCTGTCGGCGACGACCCAGTTCGTCTTGTTCGCGATCTGTACGCTCGTCTTCGGGGCCCACGTCCTGTGGGTCTTGCGCCGCACGTCGGGAACTGATAGCCAGGACAGCGGGGGAGTCGAACGCTGAACGCTTACGCAGCGCCGGTTCGGTGGTCTCGAAGACGCCAGCGTGCAAGCGGCGCGCGCCGCCGGAAGACGCCGGGCGCGATACTCCTTCGCCGCTCGCGCCGGTTGCGGGTTGGCAAGCAGGCGCGGCTGCGCTTCAATTGCCTGCGGGACATGACCTGGAGTTCATCATGGCAAGAGCAACCAGCAAGGGCGCGCAACGGCTTCCCGGATTCGCCCGCAATGTCGTGCCCGATCGGCTCGACCTGCGCGACCGCTCCTACATGCCGCCGGTGGCGGTGATTCCGGCATACGAGCTGGCGCCGCGGATCGACGTTCCGGTGCTCGACCAGGGGCAGACCAACGCCTGCACCGGCTTCGCCCTCGCGAGCGTGGTCTATCACCTGCAGCTCGCGGCGAAACACGAGCCTGCCGAGTGCAGCGTTTCGCCCTTCATGCTGTACTCGATGGCGCGGCGCTACGACGAGTTTCCCGGAAGACCGGATGTCGACACCGGCTCGAGCGCGCGCGGGGCGATGAAGGGCTGGTTCAAGTACGGCGCCTGCGAGCAGCGCCTCTGGGCCACCGAAGAGATGCCCAAGGCGGCAGCGCGCGCACAGGACGACTGGTGGCTCGACGCGGTGCGCCGGCCGCTCGGGGCCTATTACCGGGTCGACCCGCGCTCAGTGACCGACATGCACGTGGCGCTGAACGAGATCGGCATCCTCTACGCCAGCGCGGCCTGCCACAGCGGCTGGGAGACGGGCCTGGGCGTGCAGACGCAAGGCTGGTGGAACATCCCGCCGCAGAAGGCGACTCCTGCCGACGGCGGCCATGCATTCGTCATCGTCGGCTACAACCGCGACGGTTTCATCATCCAGAACTCCTGGGGCACGCAGTGGGGCACGGCGGGCCGCGCGGTGCTGCAGTACGAGGACTGGATCGACAACGCCATGGACTGCTGGGTGGCGCAACTCGGCGTGGTGACCGAGCTGCATCGGCAGATCGCGCGCACGTCGGGCCTGCGTACGCGCCAGGGCAAGGTGCACATCGCCACCGAGCCGACGCTGCGAACGCGCGAGATCAGCCCCTACATCATCGACATGGAGAACGACGGCCGCTTGAGCAACACCGGCGACTTTCACACCAGCGACGCCGACATCGAGGCGCTTGTGACGCAGCAACTCGGCATCGCGCGCAACGCCTGGGGCCTGGCCGAGAACGACGCGGTGGACATCGCCATCTACGCGCACGGCGGGCTGACTTCGGAAGGCGAAGCGGCGGCGACCGCGGCGAAATGGATCCCGGCCCTCTACGACAACCGGATCTTCCCGATCTTCCTGATGTGGGAGACGGACCTGATGTCCACGCTCAAGGACCGCCTCGAGAACGTGCTGCAGGGCGAGCCGCGCATGGCGGGCGGCCTGCTCGATGTCGCCAGGAAGTGGTGGAACGAGCGCCTGGAGAAGCTGCTCGCGCACCCGGGAACCATGTTCTGGGGCGAGATGAAGCAAAACGGCCAGGCCATCTCCGGCACGCCGCACAGCGGCGCCATCAAGCTTCACGAGGCGTGCAGCAGGTCGCCCTTCTTCGCCGACGCGTCGCGGGTGCGCCTGCACCTGATCGGCCACTCTGCAGGATCGATCGCGCACAGCTACATCGTGAAGACGCTGTGCAAGCGCGGCTGGAGTTTCGAGAGCGTGAATTTCATGGCGCCTGCGGTGCGCGTGGATGTGTTCCAGGACTGCGTCGCGCCGGCGCTGCGCAACGGCAAGGTGAAGCGGCTGAACCAGTTCCATCTCAGCGACGACATCGAGCAGAAGGACCCGACCTGCAAGCCGATCCTCGGCTATGGCCGCTCGCTGTTGTATCTGGTTTCGCGCTCGTTCGAGGGCGGCGTCGAGACGCCGATCCTGGGCATGCAGAAATACTTCGAGGCGGTGAAAGACCTGCCCAACGTGCAGGCATGGGCCGCGCCGGGGGCGCAGTCGAAGAGCACCACGCACGGCGGCTTCGACGATGATCCGACGACGATGGCGAGCGTGATCGCGCTGATCCGGGGCGCGAAGATCTGAATCCGGCTGCGGGAGCGACCGCGTGGAGCCCGCGTGCCGCAGCGCGGCTCAATCGGGCGCGTAGCGCTCTCACCCGAATGCTGGTGGACATGGGTAGAGACCTCAGTGTTCATGCGGTGTAGCCAGCGCAGGGAGGCGGTCAACTGCGGTTTCCAGGGTCAAGGACCCGTCGATGAACGCGCGCACCGAGCGGGGCTGAACGCTGGTTCCGAAGCTCCCCGGGAAGAAGCAGCCGCACCTGCTGCGCCTACAGCGCCGCTGCCTTCATGCCGCGGCCTGCACCGAAGAGAGTGCCGCCGCACGCGGCCGCGTCAGCGTGCCGATCAGGCACAGCAGCGCCACGATGCCCGCAACGCCGAGCGCCTGCTGCGGCAGCGACAGCGTGTGCGCGACCCACAGGAAGACGCTGGTGGCGCCCAGCACCGCGATGAACAACGCCGCAGCCGCCCACGCCGCGCTGCGACTCAGCGCCGGGTCGTAGCGCTGCATCGCGGCCAGATCGAAGGCCGGCCTGGGCCATCGCCGCGCCACATCGGCCGGGCGCCAGCCCGGGGGCTTGATCCACACGCGCAGCTTGTCGGCCCAGGAGCGGGCGCGCCACGCGTCCAGCGCCAGATCCCGGTACACCTGCAGGTTGGCCCAAAGCGGGTTCCAACTGCGCAATGGCGCGCGCGTGCCGTAGACGATGGGCACGCTGTCGTCTTCTTCCTCGAAGCTGCCGAAGATGCGGTCCCAGAGGATCAGGATGCCGCCGTAGTTCTTGTCGAGATACCGGTCATTCACGGCGTGGTGCACGCGGTGGTTGCTGGGGCTGCAGAACCAGCGGTCGAACCAGCCGAGCTTGCCGATCTGCTGCGTATGCACCCAGTACTGGTAGAGCAGATCGATCAGCGCCACCGTGCCGAACACCAGCGGCGGCACTCCGGCCAGGGCCATCGGCAGGTAGAACAGCCAGCCCAACACAAAGCCGCTGCTGGTCTGGCGCAACGCCGTGCCCAGGTTGTAGTCCTCGCTCTGATGATGCACGGCATGCGCGGCCCACAGCAATGCCACGCGGTGGCCGGCGCGGTGCAGCCAGTAGTAGCAGAAGTCGTAAAACAGGAGCGCAAAGACCCAGACCCACAGCGCGTCGGCCGGCAAGCGGCCGATGGCCACGTGCTCGAACACCAGCGTGTAGACGCCGATGCGCAGCAGCTTGCCGAAGACCCCGGTGACCTGGCTCATCACGCCCAGGCCGATGCTGTTCAGACTGTCGTTGAGTCGATAGGTGTTGCGGCCGCGGGCCAGGCCCACCGCAAACTCGAGCGCGATCAGCAGCAGGAAGACGGGGGTCGCCAGAACGATGATCTGCGCGCCGGTCATGGGCTGGAAGTATAAGAGGGGCGGCTCGACGCTCTGCGTTGTCGCAGAGGCGCTGCGCCTGCTGCCGGGCTGATGCCGCGCTGCGCCTCAAAGCCTGGCGCCGATGTGCAGCACCACGGCGCCATAGGCCGGCAGGTTGATCAAGGCCGCGCCCGCCGCGACACCGATCGGGGGCCCTGAGCAGCTCGCGCGCGCCGCTCCGCTCGCCGCCGTGTAGCGATACAACGCCACGTTGCAGTAGTCGCCGTCGGGCAGCGTCGTCGCGGCAACGAAGATCGCAGCGAGGCTGCGGCTGAGCGCGACGAAGCCCTTGCCTTCGCGCGCGAAGGCGATCCGGTTGCTGTTGGCATCGACCGTCTGGAAGCCCACCAGCGGCGCGCCGGCCGTGACGCGGCGGAACGCCACCATCTGCGCGATCGCATTGCGCCGGTGCTCGCAAATCCAGCTGCCGACCTGGGCGCTGCCCAGCGCCGCGGTGCAACGCGAGTTGCCGTTCGCGTCGAAGCTGGACTGCGTCACGCCACTGGCGCTGGATGGCGGCCCGGCGTCGCGCCCGGCGGCCGTGGCGCGGTCCAGGCCGTAGCTCGACATCACGCTCGGTGCGCCCTGCGGATACGCGAGCATGAAGATCACTGCCAGCTCGTACACCGGGACCGTGCTGAACGTGGACGCGTAATACAGATTCTCGGCGCGCTGGTTGTCGTGGTTGTCGACGAAGACGACGGCCTTGTTGCTGGGCAGCGAGGCGGCGCCCAGCGATTGCAGCGACGCCAGCGTTGCCCCGTTGCGGCCCAAGAACGCGTCGGTGACGCGGTAGCCGTACTGGAAGTCGGTGATGTCGGCGGCGCCACCGGAGGCGTAGCCGACGCCGAAGTATTGCTGGGCGGTGACCGCCTCGCCGGCGTTGTTGATGACCTCGAGAAAGTAGTAGGGCCGCGCCCGGCCGGCCGCAGAGGCTGCGGCATCGACGCGGGCGACGATGGCGTCGACATCGCGCGGCTGCATGTGCTTCGCAGCATCGATGCGGAACCCGGCCACGCCCTCGGCGTGCAGCGCGATCAGGTAGTCGGCAATGCGCTGGCGCACCGCATCGTCCTCGGTGCGCAGATCGGCCAGGCCGACGAGTTCGCAGAGCTGCACGTTGGCTGCATTGCCGTAGTCGTTGACGCTGCAACCGGTGTGGAAGTTGGCCGCGCTCCACGGCACCGCCGGATAGTCGGTCTTGCTGTACGCGCTGCCGGCGCTTCCGGCGCTGCCGGCGCCGCCGCCCGCCGTCATGTGGTTGATGACGGCGTCGGCATAGATCTTCACGCCCACCGCGCGGCAGCGGGCCACCATCTCGCGCAGCTCGGCGAGCGTGCCGGAGCGCGACGCATCGAGCTTGTAGCTGACCGGCTGGTAGCGTTGCCACCAGGGATAGGCGGCGCCGCTCGTGGCGCGCGCGAGCACCGCGTGTTCGCTCGGCGGCGAGATCTGCACCGCGGCATATCCCGCGGGGCCGAGGAACTGCTCGCACTCGCGCGCGATGTCGGCCCAGCGCCACTCGAACAGGTGCACGAAGACGTCGCCGGCCGCGGCCTTGCCGCTGGCGCGGTAGGTGGCATCGAGCGCGGGCAGCAGCGCGCCGCTGCCGCCGGTGTAGGCACCACCATCCCCTCCGCCGCAGCCGGCCAGTGCCGTGAGGGCCAGAAGGAAAAACGCAAGCACTTTCGATTTCATTTTCAACCCCTCGCACCAAGTAGGCCACAGACCTGCAGCCAGGCAAGCCCGCCCTGCGGCAGGTCGACGCTACCCGATTGATCTCGATCAGGCCAAACCCGCGCAACCCGCCTACAGTGGGCACCCGGTTCGTCGCGGCGCATCCTGGCCGGACGACCTGGGGAGGGTTTCAGCATGAGCCGACCGACCAAGATCGCTTATTTCTCGATGGAGATCGGCCTCGCCGACGCATTGCCCACCTACAGCGGCGGCCTGGGCGTGTTGGCCGGCGATACGATCCGCTCCGCCGCCGACGGCGGCGTGCCGCTGGTGGCAGTGACGCTGGTGCACCGCAAGGGCTATTTCCGCCAGCATCTGGCCGCCGACGGCACGCAGTCCGAAGCGCCGGTGGCTTGGGCTCCAGCCGAGGAGTTGACCGAACTGCCGGCGCGGGTGCTGCTGAACATGTCGGGCCGCGACGTGGCGCTGCGCGCCTGGCAGTACGACGTGCCCGGTGTCGGCGGCGAGACGGTATCGGTGCTCCTGCTCGACACCGACCTGCCTGAAAACAGCGACGAAGATCGCCGCATCACCGACCATCTGTACGGCGGCGACGAACTCTACCGGCTGCGGCAGGAAGTGATCCTTGGCATCGGCGGCGTGCGCATGCTGCGCGCGCTGGGATATACCGAGCTGGAGCGTTTTCACATGAACGAAGGGCACGCTGCGCTGCTGGTGCTGGAACTCGGGCACGAAGAGATGAAGCGGCGCGGCGCGACGACGGTGACGCGCGAAATCGCGCAGGCCGTCAAGCCGCTGTGCGTGTTCACCACGCACACGCCGGTGCCGGCAGGGCACGACCAGTTCTCGCTGACGATGGTGCGCGAAGTGATCACGGGGTATGGCGGCGCGTTCAACGAGCGTGCGGTCGAGTTCTGCCTGAACAACATCCTGAACATGACCTACCTCGCGCTTGACAACAGCACCTACATCAACGGCGTGGCCAAGCGCCATGGCGAAATCTCGCGCCACATGTTCGCGCAGTACAAGGTCGACTCGATCACGAACGGGGTGCACGCCGGCTTCTGGACCGCGCCCGCGATCCAGGCCCTGTTCGACCACCACATCAGCGCCTGGCGCGCCGACAATGCCAGCCTTCGCTACGCGCTGGGAATTGCGCGCCACGAACTGTGGGCAGCGCACCAGAAAGCGAAGGAAGACCTGATCCGGCGCGTCAATCAACGCAGCGGCGCAGCCATGTTCGCAAACGTGTTCACGCTCGGCTACGCGCGCCGCGCCACGCCGTACAAGCGCGCCGACCTGCTGTTTCACGACATGCAGCGGCTGCTGGCGTTGCACCGCAGCGCCGGGCCGATCCAGATCGTCTACAGCGGCAAGGCGCATCCGCACGACGAGGGCGGCAAGGATCTGATCCGGCGCATCTTCGAGCACATCGGCGCGCTGAAGGGCCAGATCGCGATCGCCTACCTCGAAGACTACGACATGGCGCTGGCGCGGCAGATGGTCGCCGGCGTCGACCTGTGGCTGAACACGCCGCAGCCGCCGCTCGAGGCATCGGGCACGAGCGGAATGAAGGCCGCGATCAACGGCGTGCCGCAACTCTCGATGTTGGACGGCTGGTGGATCGAAGGCTGCATCGAAGGCATCACCGGCTGGGCGATCGGCGAAGCGGCGAGCAACGGCAACGAGGCCGCCGACGATCGCGCGCTGGATGCGCAGTCGCTCTACAACAAGCTCGAAACGGTGATCCTGCCGCTGTACTACCGCGACCAGGACCGGTTCATCGACGTCATGCGACACGCGATCGCGCTCAACGGGTCGTTCTTCAACACCGAACGCATGGTCGACCAGTACGTGCGCAAGGCCTACTTCTGCTGAGCGCGGCGCCCCACCCACACCCGGAGATCACAACGATGCAACCCCGCACAGACCGCGCCGCGCCGGCGCCGCAGGAACTCGCGAGCATCGACGCCTACTGGCGCGCAGCGAACTACCTGTCGGTCGGCCAGATCTACCTGCTCGACAACCCGTTGCTGCAAACGCCGCTCGCGATCGAGCACGTGAAGCCGAGGCTGCTCGGCCACTGGGGCACGTCGCCGGGGCTCAACTTCATCTACGCGCACCTGAACCGCGTGATCAAGCGCGACGACCTGAACATGCTCTACATCTGCGGGCCGGGCCATGGCGGGCCGGCGATGGTGGCCAACACCTACCTCGAAGGCACCTATACCGAGTTCTACCCCGACATCACGCCCGATGCCGAGGGCCTGAAAAAGCTCTTCCGCCAGTTCTCGTTCCCCGGCGGCATACCGAGCCACGTGGCGCCCGAAACGCCGGGTTCGATCCATGAAGGCGGCGAACTCGGATATGCCGTGTCACACGCCTATGGCGCGGCGTTCGACAACCCGGAGCTGATCGTCGCCTGCGTCGTCGGCGACGGCGAAGCCGAGACCGGCCCACTCGCCACTGCGTGGCACTCCAACAAGTTCCTCAATCCCGCGACCGACGGTGCGGTGCTGCCGATCCTGCACCTGAACGGCTACAAGATCGCGAACCCGGCGCTGCTCGCGCGCCTGCCGCACGAGGAACTCGAGGCGCTGTTCATCGGCTACGGCCACGAACCGCTGTTCGTCGAAGGCGACCAGCCGATGAAGATGCACGAGCTGATGGCCAGGGCACTCGACACCGCGATCGGCAAGATCCAGGCAATCCAGCAGGCGGCGCGCACCCAGGGCCAGACGAAGCGGCCGCGCTGGCCCCTCATCATCCTGCGCACGCCCAAGGGCTGGACCGGGCCGAAGAGTGTCGACGGCCAGCAAACCGAAGGCTCCTGGCGCTCGCACCAGGTGCCGTTGTCGGAGATGGCGAGCAAGCCCGGGCATGTGCAGATCCTCGAACAGTGGATGAAGAGCTACCGGCCCGAGGAACTGTTCGACGCCAACGGCGGACTGCGGCCCGAATTGCGCGCCCTCGCGCCGGCGGGCGCGCGCCGCATGGGCGCGAACCCGCATGCGAACGGCGGCCTGTTGTTGAAGGATTTGCGGCTGCCCGACTTTCGCGCCTACGCGGTGAACGTGAAATCACCCGGCGCCGAGATGGCCGAGGCGACGCGCGTGATGGGCAGCTTTCTGCGCGACGTGGTGAAGCAGAACGCCGACCACCGCAACTTCCGCGTCGTCAGCCCCGACGAGTTGGCATCGAACCGCTGGGGTGCGCTGTTCGAAGTCACGAACCGCGTCTGGATGGCGCAACGGCTTGAAAGCGACGATCACCTCGCGCCCGAGGGCCGGATCATGGAGATGCTGTCGGAGCACACCTGCCAGGGCTGGCTCGAAGGCTATCTGCTGACGGGCCGCCACGGCTTCTTCTCGTGCTACGAGGCGTTCATCCATCTGATCGATTCGATGTTCAACCAGCACGCGAAGTGGCTCAAGGTGACGGCGAAGGAGATCGCCTGGCGCCGGCCGGTCGCATCGCTCAACTACCTGCTCACGTCGCATGTCTGGCGCCAAGACCACAACGGCTTCTCGCACCAGGACCCGGGCTTCATCGACCATGTCGTGAACAAGAAGGCCGACGTGATCCGCGTCTACCTGCCGCCCGACGCCAACACGCTGCTCGTCGTGACCGATGTCTGCCTGCGCAGCCGCAACCTCGTCAACGTGGTGGTCGCCGGCAAACAGCTGCAGCAGGTGTGGCTGACGATGGAGCAGGCGATCAAGCATTGCTTCAGCGGCATCGGCGTCTGGGAATGGGCGAGCAACGATTACGGTGCCGAACCCGACGTCGTGATGGCCTGCGCCGGTGACATCCCGACGCTCGAAACGCTCGCCGCCGTCGACCTGCTGCGCCAATGGGTGCCGGACCTGAAGGTGCGCGTGGTCAACGTCGTCGACCTGATGACGTTGCAGCCGAAGGAGGAACACCCGCACGGTCTGTCGAACAAGGATTTCGACGCGCTGTTCACGGCCGATCGGCCGATCATCTTCGCCTACCACGGCTACCCCTGGCTCATCCACCGGCTGACCTACCGGCGCACGAATCATCCGAACCTGCACGTGCGCGGCTACAAGGAAGAAGGCACGACCAGCACGCCGTTCGACATGGTGGTGCGCAACGACCTCGACCGCTTTCACCTGGTGGCCGATGTCGTCGAACGCGTGCCGCGGCTCGCGCCGATCCGCGCCTACATCAAGCAGCGCGTGCGCGACAAACTTGTCGAGCACGCCGAGACCATCGTGCAGCGCGGCACCGACATGCCCGAAGTGGCGAACTGGAACTGGCCTTATTGACGGCGGTGGCCCTCGCACGGATGGGCAGCGGCGGGCTGCTCCAGCGAGTCGTCAATGCTCTCGGTCGCACTTGCAATGTCGTTGTCGGAGGCCTTGGCGTCGAAGCTCACAAGCGGCGGCTTCAGCGTGAAGCTTCGCAGCAGGGCCTGTTCGTCGGCGAGCGGCGGCTGCCGACGCACAGCGGTCTGTCCGTGCACGGTCAGCCTGCCGACGTCGTGGCGGCAGGGCGGCGGCGGTGCCCCCGTTCTCCGGCCCACGCTCGCGGGCGGCCGTCGCGGCCTGCATCGCGCAGCCGCATCAACACCGCAGTGCCCTGCAAATCTGGGGGGCGACCGCGAATGGAGCCTGCGCCCGGGGGCACCACCACCGCCCCGATGCATCCGGGGTGGTGTGCCCCGCCTGCGCCTGCCACCCCGGTGCCCGGGCAGGTGGCTTGGGGCACGGGCGCAGGCCCGATTCGCGGTGGCCGCGACCGTCGCACGAACAGACGCTGTTGATGGC
>JAEMQF010000214.1 GCA_022758925.1 Burkholderiales bacterium
ACAGACAGTCCTGTGGACTGGCTGTGCCTGGCGAAGGGCCAAGCCCCCGGCTTGGCGCGGCCTGCAAGGTGGAGCAACGCGGCCAGCGTGCCGCAGCGCGGCTCAATCGGGTGCGTAGCGCTCTCACCAAAATGGGGAGGGTGGTCGTGGGTAGAGAGCTCAGTGTTCATACGGTGTAGCCAGCGCAGGGAAGCGGTCAACTGCGGTTTCCAGGATCATGCGTTGCGCAACTCTTTGGCCCAGTGCGCGGCATCGGCCAGCGGCAGGCAGCGCTGCGCAGACGCCGGGTCGCGCAGGTCCTTGCACGCGGCTTCGCCGCGAGCCAGTTCGTCGTCGCCGAAGATCAGTGCGTAGCGTGCGCCGCTCGCGTCGGCACGTTTGAACTGCGACTTGATGCTGCCGAACCCGGCATTCATGGCGACTGTGACGCCCGCCTGGCGCAAGGCTTCCAGCACCGCCATTGCCGGCGCGAGCGCGCGCGGCGCCGGCACGATCGCGTACACGGTCGGCCCGGGAATCGCTGGCGCAATGCCCACCTCTTGCAACAGCAGCAGGAGTCGCTCGATGCCGATGGCCCAGCCCACACCGGGCGCGGGTTTGCCGCCGAGTTGCTCGATCAGCGTGTCGTAACGCCCGCCGCCACACACCGTGCCCTGCGCGCCGAGGCGGTCAGTGATCCACTCGAAGACGGTCAGGTTGTAGTAGTCCAGGCCGCGCACCAGGCGTGGGTTGATGCGGTATTCGCATCCCACCGCGTCCAACACGGCGCGCACCGCGGCAAAATGCGCAAGCGACTCGGGCCCGAGATAGTCGAGCAGTTTCGGCGCCGCGTCGAGCACCGGTTGCAGCGCCGGGTTCTTGCTGTCGAGAATTCGAAGCGGGTTGCTGTACAGCCGCCGCCTCGCGTCTTCATCGAGGGCGCCGACGTGGGCCTCGAAATGCGCGATCAACGCCTGACGATGCGTCTGGCGCTCGCCGGCCTGTCCCAGACTGTTGAGCTCGAGACGGACATCGCGCCCCTCGCTCAGACCGAGATCGCGCCACAATCCGCGGCACATCAGAATCTGCTCCGCGTCGACGTCAGGGCCGGCGAAACCCAGGGCCTCGGCGCCCACCTGGTGAAACTGCCGATAGCGGCCCCTCTGCGGCCGCTCGTGGCGAAACATCGGCCCGATGTAGAACAGCCGTCTGCCGCCCTCACGCAGGAACGAATGTTGGTTCATTGCGCGCACCACTCCGGCAGTGTTTTCCGGGCGCAGCGTGAGCCGGTCGCCGTTCATCGCGTCTTCGAAGGAGTACATCTCCCTCTCCACGATGTCGGTCACTTCGCCCAGGCCGCGCACGAACAGCGCCGTCGGCTCGATGATCGGGGTGCGCACGTTGCAGTAGGCGTAGCGCGCCATGAGCACGCGAATCTTTTCTTCGAACCACTCCCAGCGCGCCGAGTCGGGCGGCAGGACGTCGTTCATTCCCTTGACGGCTTGGAGTGCTTCAGCCATGGCGTGCGAAAAAGTCGATCGGGGGCCGCGCATCGCGCGACTGCGTGGCGGATCGGTGGCGTGGCGCTCAGACCTGCGCCGTGTGGTGCTGGTCGTGTGCCGAGCCGAAGCGCGTCTTGATGTAATTCTCGACGATCGCGAGGAACTCGCGCGCGATGCCATCGCCGCGCAACGTCATCGCCTTCTCGCCGTCTATGAATACGGGCGCTGCCGGCGCTTCGCCGGTGCCGGGCAGGCTGATGCCGATGTCTGCGTGTTTGCTCTCCCCGGGTCCGTTCACGATGCAGCCCATCACCGCAACCTTCAGCTTCTCCACGCCAGGGTAGCGCGCTTTCCATTGCGGCATTTGCGCGCGCAGGTGGTCGTCGATCTGCTTCGTCAGGTCCTGAAAAGTCGTGCTCGTTGTACGCCCACACCCGGGGCACGCGGTGACGCTGGGGTTGAACGAACGCAGCCCGAGCGACTGCAGGATCTCGAGCGCCACCACCACTTCCTGCGTGCGCGCTTGCCCAGGCAGGGGCGTGAGCGAAACCCGGATCGTGTCGCCGATGCCCTCTTGCAACAGGAGTGCGAGCGCCGCCGTCGACGCCACCGTGCCCTTGGTCCCCATGCCGGCTTCGGTGAGGCCCAGGTGCAGCGCATAGTCGCAACGCTGCGCGAGTGCCCGGTAGACACGCACCAGATCCTGCACCGCCGACATCTTGCACGACAGGATGATCTGCTCGCCGCGCAGGCCGATGTCCTGCGCGCGGCGGGCCGAGCCGATGGCCGATTCGATGAGCGCGCGGTACATCACCTGCTGCGGTTCGTGCGGTTCGCTGCGCTGCGCGTTTTCATCCATCAGCGCCGCCAGCAGTTCCTGGTCGAGGCTGCCCCAGTTCACGCCGATGCGCACCGCCTTGTCGTGGCGGGCGGCGATTTCCACCATCTGCGCAAACTGCCGGTCGTGTTTGTCGCCCTTGCCCACGTTGCCCGGGTTGATGCGGTACTTGCTCAGCGAGCGTGCGCACGCCGGATAGTCGGTGAGCAAACGGTGCCCGTTGTAGTGGAAGTCGCCGACCAAGGGCACGTGAATGTCCATGCGATCGAGCTGCTCGCGAATGAACGGCACGGCCTGCGCTGCCTCGGGCGTGTTGACGGTGATGCGCACCAGCTCCGAACCCGCGATCGCGAGCTCCTTGACCTGGATCGCGGTGCCGATCGCATCCACCGTGTCGGTATTCGTCATCGACTGCACCCGCACCGGCGCGCCGCCGCCGACCGTGACGACGTTTTCACCCCAACGCACCGTGGCCTGCCGAGTCTGGCGTCGCGCGGCGATTGCGGCAGGAATCGCGTCACGCTCAAGACTCCACGCATCGGACATCGATTCGCCCCGCATCAATTCAACTCGAAACGCGCGACATCGCCACGCGTGAAGGATTGCAAATCCACAGCCCTGCCGCGGAACGCGAGCTGGGTCGCCTTGGCGTTGCCGAGCGTCACTTTGAGCGGAGTCGTGCCACTCACGCTCACGCTCTCGCCGGCACCCAGCTTGCGCGACAGCAACAGCGACCCTTGTGCATCCTGGACCTCGATCCAGGCCGGCTCCGAGGTGCGAAACTGGAGCAGGCCAATCGACGCCGCCGTTGCTTCCGGGGTGGCCTCGGGCACCGAGGCGGCCGGCGAAAGAGCCGCGGCAGCCGGGCCGGCCGCACCGGCGCTGGTGGGCTTCGCAGGTGTTGCCGCTCCACGCACAGCCAGCGCTGTGCGGCCCGGTGCCGAGGCGGGCGTGTTTGGCGCAGCAGGCGCCCTGGTCGGGCGTTCTGTGGCTGCACCCATCGTCGGTACTGGAACCGCCAGAGGGATGGGCTTGGCCACTGGCGCGGAGGCAACGGGGGGCCTCTCGGCGCCTGCGCTGGCGGCTTCAGCCACGGGTGCGACAGCGGGCTGAGGCGCCGAAACCGCTGCATTCGGCGCTGAAGCGGCAGAAACAACCCTGGGCGACACATTGGTGGAGGTTTGCCAGCTCGACGGCAAGACGAAGAACAGCAACACCGCAGCGCCGAGCAACGCGACACCGCCGATGACTGGACTCGTCGCCAGCCAGTGGGCATCGGGCAGCAGTTGCAACGGCCGCTTTCGGACCGGAGTATCCGCACCGCCGTAAGCCCGGTCCAGCTGCGGCGAGAAAGCTCTGGGCAACAGAGCAAGGACCGGTACCGGATCGATCTTCAACGCGCGGCACATGCTGCGCGCGAGGGCACGCACAAATACCGAGTCAGGCAACTTGTCGAACTGATCGCTTTCAATCCATTCCAGTCGGCGCGGCGCGACTTTGAGGTACGCGGCGAAATCCTCCAGCGGCAAGCCGAGCCGCTCACGGGCTGCGCGCAGCAATGCGCCGGCGCTTGGCGCCGGGGCGATCCCCTGTGGTTGCGAGTCACTCATCGAAACTGCCCCGCTCGAAGGCCGATGCTTCCCGCGAATCGGGAAAGCGCCGGAGCAATTGTTGCCCCAAGTCTTGACGTGCGCGCACCTGCCCGAGCCGATTCTCGATGCGCACCGCCAGCCACAGCGATTGTGCGGTCGCGACCTCCTTCAAGGCGTTCACCCGGCGCACGTAGAACCGGGCTCGCTCATACTCCTGGCGACGGTACAAGAGGTCGGCAAGGGTGAATGCTGTACTCATGTTACGCGGCTCGAGTTGGCTGGCACGCAGCAAGCTTCGTTCCGCCAATTCAAGCTGCCCAGCTTGTGAATGACAGATTCCCTGGGTCAGGTAGGTGCGCGCGCTGTCGCGGTAGCGCGGCGCGGCGAGCGCCTGCTCGAACTGCACCTGGGCTTCGTCGAAGCGCTTGCGCTGGCACAGATACCAGCCGAAGTTCTGCATCGCATCGGCGTCGAGTGGATTGAGTTGCAGCGCGCGCCGAAAACTCTCCTCGGCGAGACGGTCGTCGCCCAGATTCGCGTAGATCAGCCCGCGCAAGTTGTAGGCCTCACTTTGGGTCGGATCGATCTGGATCGCGAGTTTGACCTGGTCGAGCGCGAACTCCATTTGGCCGCGCCCGAAGTAGGCGGCCGCCAATTCGAGCCGCACGCGCGAACGTTTGCTCGCGTCGGATTCGTCCGAGGCGGTCACGTGATCGCCGGTCTCGTCGGCCGGGCTGCGCCCCGTGCTGACGCAGCCTGACACCAGTGCCGCCAGGGCCAGCCCAATCACGCCATGGGCGCGCCGCCTCATCGAGCATTGCCTTGCTCGGGAGCGCCAGGCTCGGCTGCAATGCCGCGCCCCGCGAGCGAAGGATTGGCTTGCCAGTGCACCGCTGCACGCAGCAAACGTGCCCGAATCCGGGTGCGGTCCTGCACTTCACCGGCGAGTTGGCCACAGGCTGCGGCGATATCGTCACCACGCGTCTTGCGCACCGTGGCAATCAGGCCCGCGTCTTGCAAGGCCGCGGCGAAACCCTGCACGCGCTCAGGCGACGAGCGCTTCAATCCCGATTGCGCGAAGGGATTGAACGGGATCAGATTGACCTTTGCCGAAAGTCCGCGGTCGGCGCGCGCCTGAGGACCCTGCGGGCCAATCAGGTCGATCAACTTCTGCGCATGCTCGGCCGAATCGTTGATGCCTTCCAGCATGCAGTATTCGAGCGTGATGAAGTCGCGTGGCGCCCGCTCCAGGTAGCGCCGGCACGCCGCGAACAACTCGTTGATTCCGTATTTTCGATTCAAGGGCACGAGTTCGCTGCGCAGCGCGTCGTCGGGCGCGTGCAGCGACACCGCCAACGCCACCGGACAGTCTTCGCGCAATCGGTCGATCATGGGCACGACGCCGGAGGTCGAGACCGTGACGCGCCGGCGCGACAAGCCATAGCCTTGATCGTCGAGCATGATGCGCAGCGCCGGGATCAGCGCCGCGTAGTTCTGTAGCGGCTCACCCATGCCCATCAGCACCACATTGCTGACCACGCGTTCGGCGCTGGCCTTGCCTTGCGCCGCCCCAAGCCGCCGCAGTTGATGTTCGGCGTACCACAGCTGCGCGACGATCTCGGCGCTCGTCAGGTTGCGGCTGAAGCCCTGATGCCCGGTCGCGCAGAAGCGGCAACCCACGGCACAGCCGGCCTGCGACGAGATGCACAGCGTGGCCCGATCGGCCTCGGGGATGAAGACGCTCTCGATCGCGTCGCCGGCGCCGACGTCGAACAACCATTTGACGCAACCGTCGGCGGCGAGTTGCTCGCCGACCACGGGCAAGGCCGCAACATGCGCCCGACCCGGCAAAGCTTCGCGCAGGGACTTCGCCAGATCCGACATCGCGGCGAAATCGGCCACACCTTGGCGGTGAATCCAGCGAAACAGCTGCGCGGCACGAAACGGCTTTTGATCCAGGTCTGCGCAATACGCCGCCAGGCCGGGCCGGTCAAGGCCGAGCAGATTCACCGACCCGGGGCTCGCGCCGGGCGCAGCCGTCGCGGCGATCCGATGCGGCAGGTTCATGAGCGGCGCGGTGCCTCAGCTTCAGCGGCTGTAGACACTCATGCCCGGGAAGAAGAATCCGATTTCGGCGGCCGCGGTTTCCGGCGCGTCGGAACCGTGGACCGCGTTCGCATCGATGCTTGCCGCGAAGTCGGCGCGTATCGTTCCCTTGGCCGCCTTTTTCGGATCGGTCGCACCCATCAGATCGCGATTCCTCGCGATCGCGTTCTCGCCTTCGAGGACCTGAACCATGACCGGGCCGGAAATCATGAAGGTCACCAGATCATTGAAGAACGGCCGCGCCTTGTGCACCGCGTAAAAGGCTTGGGCCTGCTCGCGCGACAGTTGGATCATCTTCGCCGCCGCGATTTTCAGGCCCGCACTTTCGAAGCGCGCCATGATTTGGCCGATGACATTCTTCGCCACCGCGTCGGGTTTGACGATCGACAGCGTGCGCTCGAGACTCATGTTTTCTCCTGAAACTGACGGTAGACAAAGCGTTGGAGTTTAGCGTCTGGCACGGTGCGCTCAAGCCGGCATCAGGGTTTTGGCCCGCCTGCTCGGGCAATCAGCGGCCACGCCGCCCACCGCCACCACCACCGCCGAAACCGCCGCCGCCACCACCGCCTCGTCCACCCTTGGACTTGCGGTGATACGCATCGGCGCCAATGAAGCCCACCGACGTCTGCAACGGATCCGGCTCTTTCGGCCCCGTGCCGCGCTGTGGGCTCGCAGGCGGGGGCGCACTGCCGCCTGCGCCGAAGCCGCCGCCGCCGCGCCCGAAGCCGCGCCCGCCGGCGGGGCTGCGCGGGTTTTGCACGAAACGCTTGTCGAAGGTTTGCTCCAGCGGGTTCGGAATGTTGCGCGGGTCGAAGTCCTGTTCGCCATCGATCTCCGAATCGGGCCCGCGCTCGAATCCGGGCGCGGGTTCGGCTTGCGCCTTCGGAACATGGTTGGGCGGCGGCCTGCCCCGAGCCGGATCACGGGACGGGTCGCGCGGCCGATCGGCATGGCCACCGCCTCGCTCGTTGCGCGGCTTGGGCGGATGGCCGCCACGATCCTGGCCGCGCCCGCCACCCGGTTCCGGACGTGCGGCACGTTCACCGCCTGCGAGGCGGCGCACGGCGCGCACTTCGTTTTCGTCCAGATCGACCCATCCGCCGCGCTTCAGGCCATGCGGCAACACGACGCTGCCGTAGCGAATCCGGATCAGCCGATTCACCGTCAAGCCGACACTGTCGAACAATTTCCTCACCTCGCGATTTCGGCCCTCGGCGATCACCACGCGATACCAGCGGTTCACGCCTTCGCCGCCGCCTTCTTCGATGGCGCGCAGGTTCGCCATCTGGCCCTCGATCTCGACCCCGGCGAGAAGACGCGCCTTCGCTTCGGCCTGGAGCGTGCCGAGCACGCGCACGGCGTATTCGCGTTCGACACCGAACCGGGGATGCATCAGCTGATGCGCCAGTTCGCCCGAGTTCGTGAACAGCAGCAGGCCTTCCGTGTTGATGTCCAGGCGCCCGACCGATTGCCACTTGCCTTGCGCCAGCCGCGGCAGGCGCCGGTACACGGTGGGGCGATTCTGCGGGTCATCGTGCGTGACGATTTCGCCCACCGGCTTGTGGTAGGCAATCAGCCGCGCCGGCGGCGGCATGATGCGCACCTTGACCGGTTTGCCGTTGACCTTGATCTGGTCGCCAAACGAAATGCGCTGGCCGACGTGGGCAGGCTCGTCGTTCACCGTGATGCGCCCGTCCAGAATCATGTCTTCCATGTCACGGCGTGAACCGACTCCGGCCTGGGCCAACACCTTGTGCAGCTTCGGCGCTTCGGGCTCGGCAGCGAGCACGCGTTTGTGCACATCCTCGTGCGGCGTGCCGGCTGGCGCAACGCCGAATCCGGCCGCCGCAGCAGCGCTTGCGGCTGCCGGCACATCCGCGCCGGTTTCCAAGCCTGCCCGCGCCTCGCCCGGCGTGCCCTCGTCGGCGTCGAACGCGCCCGACAGCACTTGGGCAAACAGCGCGCCGGCTTGTGCCAGCGCCGCCTGCACGCGCGGCGCAGCATCGGCATCGGCATCGGCATCGGCCGCCGCCGCGCCGTCCAGCGTCGAATCGTCATGGCCTTCGGCGCGATCGCGACGTTTGCGGTCGCGCCGGTTGCGGCGTCGCCCACGCGGGCCTTCGTCTTCATCGCGCACGCGCGGCTCGCCGGGCGCTGCTGGTGTCACCGACGCTGCCTCGGGAATGCCGACGTCGGCGACCGGCGCCGGGCCTGCAGCAGCGATGGTTCGATCCGGTGCAGGCGGCATCGCCGGTGCATGCACCTGCGCACTCGCGACAACGGGAGCGCCGCGCGACGATTCCGCGACCGAGGGCTCGATCGGCGAGATCTGCGTCTCGGCAACGGCTTCGACCTTGCGGCGTCGGCGCGGCGGCGCGGCGGGTCCCGCGTGCTGCGCAGGCGCGTCAGGATCGATCGCGCCCTGCGCCACTTCCACGCTCGACGCGTCGCCTTTGGCCACCGGTGTGCGCCGCACCCGCGTGCGCTTTGCCGTGGCCGGCACATCCTTGCCGGCGTCGTCGCCAGGATCGCCACTCGCGGCAGGAGCTAACGGAGTCTCATTCATGCTGGGGGTCCCAAGGTGGCGACGCTGGTGTCGCTGGGGGTGGTTGAAGGGGGAAAAGCCGCGCCTTCTGCTTGCGCTGGCGTGGCGGTCAAGGCGGGGTCGCTGCGGGACGTCGATTCAAGAGGAAGCAGATGCTGCGCGAAGCCTGCAACCTCCAGCGCCAACACCGCCTGCGGGTCGAGCCGCGAAGCCTGCAGCGGCGCAGGCGCGGTGGTGGGCGCCGCGCTGCCGACTGCATCGTGCAGCGGGGGCAGGTCCTGCAAACTGGCAAGGCCAATATCGTCGAGGAACGCCTTGGTCGTGGCCAGCAGAGCCGGGCGGCCGGGCGCCTCACGAAATCCAATGGCCTCGACCCAACCCCGCTCTTCGAGCTGTTTCACGATCTGGCTCGTGACCGTCACGCCGCGAATGTCTTCAATGTCGCCACGCGTCACAGGCTGGCGGTAGGCAATGATGGCCAGGGTCTCGAGCGCTGCGCGCGAGTACTTCGGCGGCCTTTCGGGGTTCAGCCGGTCCAGGAACTCTCGCATTTCCGGCCTGCTTTGCAATCGCCAGCCACTCGCCAGTGTGACCAGTTCAAGGCCGCGCTCGAGCCATTCGCGGCGCAGCTCTTCGAGCAACATGCGCAAGCTGTCGGGGCCGAGTTCGGCGTCGAACAGGGCACCCATTTCAGACAGGCTCAAGGGCCGGTCCGCGCACAACAGCGCCGTCTCTAGGACGCGCCTTGCAGCCTGTGAATTCATGGACAACGTTCAAATTCCTTGCGCCGATGTGTGCCCGAGGATTCTCGGGTCAGGTGCTCGGGGTCCGTCCAGGCGCAATACCGGGCGGATCGGGAGGGGCGAAACGATGCTGGGGCAGCCCACCTGCGGGACGGCGCTCCTCGCACTGCCTGCGGCCGAAAGCAACCCGCTGCGCGCCTTGCATCTACCGCAACCGCCGCACCTTCGTGCGGAATCGACTTGCAGCCTGGGCCGGCATTGCCGAACTCCAGAAGCCTTGCGCTGAACGGGGCCGTGCGCATTGTACCCATCCGCGCCCGCCTCGCGTTACGGCTGTGGTACGCCCTGCGTGACGAGTTGCCACGCGTGCGCAAAATCGAGTGGCGCCGCGGTCTCGAAGCTTTGCGCCTTGGCTGTGGCCGGGTGCCTGAACGCGAGTCGGGCCGCGTGCAAGGCCTGGCGCTGCATGCCCAAGGCTGGGCGGCCGCCATACAGCGCGTCGCCGACCAGCGGGTGACCGCGCGAGGCCAGGTGCACCCGGATCTGATGCGTGCGCCCACTGTGCAATGTGCAATGCACTGCGCTGTGGCCAGCAGCAAACGCCAGGCGTTCAACGTCGGTGCGCGCCGGCTTGCCCTGGCTCGAGATCGCCATGCGCACGCGCACGCGCGGGTCGCGGCCAATCGGCGCGTCGATGCTGAATGGCGCCACCGCCACTTCCCCATGCACGATCGCCCGGTATTCGCGGTGCACCTCGCGCGCCGCGATTGCGCGCACCAGCGCCGTGAATGCGGGCAGTGTCTTGGCCACGACCATGAGCCCGGACGTGTCCTTGTCCAGACGATGCACGATGCCGGCGCGCGGCAGGCTCGCTGCGCCGCGGTGGTGGGCAAGCAAGGCGTTGAGCAGCGTGCCCGACCAATTGCCTGCCGCTGGATGCACGACCCAGCCGGCGCGCTTGTCGAGCACCAGCAGATGGGCATCTTCATGCACGATCGCCAGCGGCTGCGCCTCGGCGCGAAACGCGCGGCTCTCGGCCGTCGGCACGAGCTCGAGGTCAAGGCGCTGGCCTGCCGCGACCTTGCTCGACGCCGTTGCCCGAACCTGCCCGTCCACCCGCACGTGACCGGCGACGATCAGGGTTTGCAAGTGGCTGCGCGAAAACTCCGGGGCGAAGCTCACGACAACCTTGTCCAGGCGCTCGCCGTGCAAGATGTCAGGCACTCGCGCGCTGCGCAGTTCCGACGCATCGAGTGCGCTCGCCTCATTCGTTTCGTCCGCGCTGTCAGCGTGCGCAGCGTCGGGCGCCTTGCTCACGAAGCCAATCCTATAATCGCTCCTCGATTTTCTGGACACCACGGTGCCGCCCCGATGCCACTGCGACGTAGGGAAATGATCAGCTTGCGCGGGCGTTTCGGCCTGATCGCGGTAGCAGTGTTGCTCATGTTCGTGGGTCTTGCGGGATGCTCGACACCCAAGGATGAAACCGCCAGCTGGAACCTCGAGAAGTTGTACAGCGAGGCCAAGCAAGAGGCGGAAAATGGCGCCTACGAGAAGGCGGCCAAACTTTTCGAGCGCCTCGAGGGTCGCGCCGCCGGCACGATTCTCGCCCAACAGGCGCAACTCGAACGCGCCTTCGTTCTCTACAAGAGCGGCGAGAAGGCCCAGGCCCTCGCGGCGCTGGAGCGATTCATCAAACTCCACCCCACGAGTCCGGCCATGGACTACGCACTGTACCTGCAGGGGCTGGTCAATTTCAACGACACCCTGGGCATCTTCGGCAACCTCTCGCGGCAGAACCTTTCCGAACGCGACCAGCAGGCTTCGCGCGATTCCTACCAGTCGTTCAAACAGCTCGTCGAGCAGTTCCCACAGTCGAGTTATGCCGAAGACGCGCGCGCGCGCATGACGTTCATCGTCAACTCACTGGCCGAATACGAAGTGCATGTGGCGCGCTACTACTACCGGCGCGGCGCCTACATCGCGGCGGCGAATCGTGCGCAGCAAGTGGTGCGCGAATTCCAGCAGTCACGCGCGGTTGAAGAAGCGCTGGGCATCATGGTGCAGAGCTACACCCGGCTTGGCCTGACCGAATTGCGCGACGGCGCCGAGCGCGTGCTGCGCAGGAACTACCCTGATTCGCAATTCGGATCGGGCGAACAGGCCAACGATTCGCGCAGCTGGTGGCACCTGTGGTAGACGCAGCACGTTGAGCGGCGGCATTCAGCGGCCGCTCAATGCGAGGCAACGGCCAGACCGGCCAACCATTCGAGGGCGAGCGACTCCGAATCGACGCGCGTCATCGGCGGCAAAGCGGCGCGCAGACGCGCACCGTAGTTCATTCCTGCCAGGCGCGGGTCGCACACGACGAGCAGGCCATGATCGGTTTCACTTCGGATCAGGCGCCCGGCCCCCTGCTTCAACGAAACCGCGGCCTCGGCGACAAAATAGTCGGCGAACGCGTTGCGGCCCGCCGCCTCGAGGCGTTTGATGCGCGCCTCGACCAGCGGATCGTGCGGCGGCGGAAAGGGCAGCTTGTCGATCAACACGCATAGCAGCGCCTCGCCCGCGACGTCAATGCCTTCCCAGAAACTTTGCGAGCCCACGAGCACGCTGCGCGGCTGCGCGAGAAAGTCTTGCATCAGTTGGCGCTTTGCACTCTGGCCCTGAATCAGCACCTTGATCGAGTCGCCGCAGCGCTCAAATTCTTCGCGCAGCAGGTCGCCGACGCTGCGCAGCGCGCGCAATGTCGTCGTCAACACAAACGTTCGGCCACCCACGGCGCGCGCACAACGCGCCGCCAGACTCGCCACCGCCTGGGCGTGTTCGGGTTGATTCGGCTTGGGAAATTTTGATGGAACGTAGAGCCGCGCGTGGTTTGCATAGTCGAACGGACTGCCCAGACGCAAGACTCGCGCGTCGTCCAGACCTGCCGATTCGGTGAACCAACTCAGGCGCTCGTCGTCGCCCAGCGTTGCCGAGGTGAAGACCCAGGCCTTGACGCTGGCGCCCATCTGCTCGCGCAAGGCGTCACGAATGTCGAGCGGCGACTCGACGAGCCGGACCTGATGCGTCGAGACGTCGATCCAGCGCACCCGAGCGTCGGCCGCCGGCTGCAAGAATTGGGTTGCCAGCGCCTGCAACTCGGTGGCGCGCTCGGCCAGGCGCGCAAAGTCCGGACCGACCTCCAGTACCGCGCGCAGGGCCGTGTAAAGCGCCTGGGTTGCGCTCACGACGCCGCGCAGCGCAGCGCGAAATTCCTCGTGCTCCTCGCGCTCGCTCCAGCGCAGTTTGATACTGCCGCGCACCTCGCGCAGACTTCCGGCCGCCGCCAGGCGCAGTTCGCGGGCCGCACGTTCAGCCTCGCCCGCGAGTTCCTGCCAGGCCTGCAACCCACGCGCCTGCTGCAAACCCACGCCAAGACAGTCGCGCGCGAAGTCCAGCAGCGCGCTGCTGCCGAGCAATGTGCCCAGGAAATTCACGCCCGCTTCCGCGAGTTGGTGCGCCTCGTCGAACACCGCCAGCTCGACACTGGGCAACAGTTCCGCCACGCCGGTATCGCGCAGCAACATGTCGGCGAAGAACAGGTGGTGATTCACGACCACCAGGTCCGCTGCCATCGCGTCGCGTCGTGCCTTGACGACATGGCACTGGCGGTATTGCGGGCACTCACTGCCCAGGCAGTTTTCGCGCGAGGATGTGACCAGCGGTATCACGCTGCTGCGTTCGTCGAGCCCCTCCAGCTCGGCCAAGTCGCCGCTGCGGGTCTGGTGCGACCAGGCTTCGACCTTGGCCAGAGCGCGCACCGCCCAACGATCCGGCAAGGTGCCGGATTGGCGCGCCTGGCCCAGGCGATGCAGGCACAGGTAGCTGCCGCGCCCCTTGAGCAAGGCGACACTGACGGGAACGTTCAGCGCTGCAAGCAGCCGTGGCAAGTCGCGCAGGAAGAGCTGGTCCTGCAGGCTTTTCGTGGCGGTGCTCAGCAAAGCGCGCGCCCCGCTGAGCAGGGTGGGCACGAGGTACGCAAAGGTCTTGCCGACACCCGTTCCCGCCTCCACGACAAGGGCGCTGCGCTGCTCGATCGCCTGACACACGCCAAGCGCCATTTGCAGCTGCACTTCGCGTTCGCGGTGTTGCGGGTCGGCTCGCGCCAGTGCACCATCGCGCGCGAGCGCGGCGCGCACGGCTTCTTGCAGTTCACTCATGGTGTCTGCTTCGGCGTCGAGCGCATCGGGCAAGCGTCAAGCTCGAGCCTGAAATTCATGCGGACCTTCAAGCCGCGTGGGGAGGATCGAGTTCCGACTCCACGCGCATGATCTACCGGCATGGTTTGGCGCGTTGCTTTGCGAGCCGGCTTTGGCTGAGTTCGTCACTGGGCAGCGCGGTCAGGCGCTCGAGTTTGCGGTTGAGTTCAGCCAGAGCCATGCGCAATTCGGTGGGCCGGCGCGACAGGGACGGAAGGTTGTGGGGCATCGGCGCGCGACTTTGTCCCCAAATCAGACCCAACGCGCATTCCCGCAAGGATTATAGTTTTCCACCATGAGCAAAGGGTCAGAGGTCTATCGTTTGTCCGCGGCCACCGGCATCCATCGCGGCGATCGCAGCTATCAGCAAGACCAGGTCCAGATCCTCCAGCATCAAGCGGCTGCGGGTTGCCTGATGGGCATACTGGCCGACGGCATGGGCGGCAAGAGCGGTGGGCGCAAGGCTGCCGATCAGGTGATCCTGACGGCGCAGCAGTTGTTCGAGCGCTTCGCGCCGGGTCGCGAAGACGTTGGCGAAGCACTGAAGCAGCTCGTCATGGAAGCACATTTGATGATCAAGCTGACCGCGATCACTTCCGAGGAAGAACCGCACAGCACCCTGGCCGCTTTCATCATCAGCCCGAATCGCAGCTGTGACATGGTGCATGCCGGCGACTCCCGTATTTATCACTTTCGAGGTTCGAGCCTGGTGACGCGAACCTCCGACCATTCCTACGTCCAAGGCTTGGTTGACGAAGGCCAGATCACCGAGGAAGCCGCGAACAACCATCCTCAATCGAACCTGCTGACAGGCTGCCTGGGCACACAGCAAGACCCGCCGCTGACGCACAAGCACATCGAGCAACTCGAGGTGGACGACAGCATCCTTGCCTGCAGTGATGGCCTGTGGCATTACTTCACGGCCATGGAAATGGGTGAGATCGTGCACACATTGGGCCCGCGCGAAGCGAGTGAGATGCTCGTGAACAAGGCGCGCCAGCGCGCCAACGGCGGCGGCGACAACATTTCGCTCGCCCTGATTCGGGTCGACCTACTCTGAGCGCCCCAGGCCGCCGCCTGGCGCCGGCCGCCACCGGGCTTGCAGGCCCGATGGCCTTGCCCAGCCACTCGTGAG
>JAEMQF010000375.1 GCA_022758925.1 Burkholderiales bacterium
CACCCAGGCAGCAATGCGTCACGTAGTGCAAGGCGAAGCAGTCCTCGACGACGACGTCGGATTCGGCCTCGCCCCGCGCCAGGTCGCCGTGGCCGTAGTCGAAGCGCATCGCGATGTTGTCGGCCCTGCCCGCCAGGCCGACCGGCGCCCCGGCCGCTGCACCGGGAATCGGCGGGTGCACCAGCGGTGAGCCCGGTGCGAGCGCGGCCTCGGCGTCGGCGACGACGGGCAGGTCTTCGTATTCGACCTCGATCAGGCGCAGCGCTTCGAGCGCGATCGCCTCGCTGTCCGCAGCCACCGCGGCGACCTCGTCGCGCAGGCTCCGCACCCGGTCCGATTTCAGAGGCAGGTGGTCTTTCGCGACGCCGATCGGCCGCTGGTCGGGAACGTCGGCCGCGGTAAGCACGGCGTGCACGCCAGGCAACGCGCGTGCCGCCGAGGTGTCGATGCGAACGATGCGCGCATGCACGCGCGAGGAACGCAGGATCGCCGCGTGCAACTGCCCGGGCAGCTCGATGTCGTGCACATAGCGCGTCTTGCCGGCGGCCTTTTCGGGCGCATCCAGCTTCGCGATGCGCTGGCCGATCAGGCTCGCGCCAGCGGCCGGGCGCGTCATCGTCTCGTTCATGGCTGATCTCCCGCCGCAAGCGCCTGGCCGGCAGCGACGATCGCCTGCGCGATCTTCTGGTAGCCGGTGCAGCGGCACAGGTTGCCCTCGATCGCGCGCTTCGCCGCCGCGGCGTCCGGGTGCGGCTGCGTCGCCAGCAGGTGAGTGGCCTGCACCATCATTCCCGGGGTGCAGAAGCCACATTGCACCGCACCGTATTCGACGAAGGCCTGGCTCAACACCTTCGCGCGCGCATCGCCGGCCAGGCCTTCGATCGTGGTCAGTTCGCGGCCGTCGCAGTCGAGCGCAAACAGCAGGCAGGAATTGACCGAGAGGCCGTCGACGATGATCGTGCACGCGCCGCATTCGCCTTCGCCGCAGCCGTACTTCGTGCCGGTCAGGCCGATCACGTCGCGCAGCATCTGCAGCGCGCTCATCGTGATGCCGACGCTCGCGCTGCGCTGCACGCCGTTCAACGTGAAGCGGATTTCATGCGCGCGGCCCTCGCGCGGCCGGGCGGCCTCAGGTTCGAGCGACATCTTCCAGCATCCTTCGGGTCATGTTGCGCAGCAGCTCGCGCCGATACCAGGCGCTGGCGCGCACGTCATCGATCGGCTTCGCCTCCTCGGCGGCGCTTGCGGCGGCCTGCGCGGCCAACGCGGCATCGAGCGCCTTGCCTTCGAGCAGCGCCTCGGTGCGGCGCGCGCGCAGCGGCGTCGGCGCCACCGCGCCGAGCGCCAGCCGCACGCCGTGCAGAAGCCCGCCTGCGTCGCGGCGCGCGCTGAAGGCGATCGAGATCGTCGAGATATCGAGCGCCGGCCGGCTGCCGCTCTTGAAGAAGCGCGCCACCTGGCCGGTCGGCGCGAGTGGCACGAGCAGGGCAGTGAGCAGTTCATGCGGCTTGCGCTGCGTGCTGCCGGGTCCGGTAAAGAACCCATCCAGCGCCAGGCGCCGCGTGCGCGCCGAGCCGTCGCCGCCGAGAAACGCCAATTCGACTTGCGCGTCCAGCGCCAGCAAGGGCGTGAGCATGTCGCCCGCAGGCGAGGCGTTGCAGACGTTGCCCCCCAGCGTCGCGGCGTTGCGAATCTGGTCGCTCGCGAAGTGGTCGGCCGCCTCGGCGAGCAGCGGCGCCTGGGTGCGCAGCAGCGGATCGACGAGCAACTGGGCGATCGTCGTCAAGGCGCCGATTCGCAAGCTGTCGGCTTCGATTCCGATCGCATCGAGCCCGGGCACGCGGCGGATGTTGAGCAGCAATCGCGCCGGCTTGGAGCGACCGGCATGCAGCTGCGGCATCAGGTCGGTGCCACCCGCGAGCACGCACACGCTGGCGCCGGCGCGCAGTGCCGTGAGCGCCTCGACCAGGCTTGTCGCCGCGAGGTAATCCTCAGGCGTCTGCACCGCGGGATTCATGCGATCGACGTGCTCGACCTGTTCAGCGCCAAAGCGCCGCGCGTCCTCAGACGTCTGCACTGCGGGATTCATGCGATTGACCCTCGACGACACCGCGTGCGGTTCGCTCGCCGAACCGCGAACATCTGGACTGCGACTTTCATGCGATCGCCTCCTCCTCGCGATGGTCAAAGCGCACCGGCTCGACGTAACGCCCGAACACGCCGACCAGCCGTTGCGTGATCTCGCCGACGCTGGCATAGGCCTTGACCGCAGCGACGACGGAACCCATGACGTTGACCCCGCGGCGCGCGTCGGATTCGACGCGCTCCAACGCACGCGTGACCGCGGCGCCGTCGCGTGCGATCCGCACCTGCTGCAACGACGCGATCTGCGCGCGTGCGTCGTCGGCCCGGTACGGGTGCATCTCGACCTTGGGGTCGGCCTCGGACTCGCTGCGGTAGCGGTTCACGCCGACTTTTGGAAATGCTCCCGATTCGATCGCGCGCTGCATGCGGTACGCCTGCGCCGACACGCGCGACTGGATCGTTCCTTCGGCAATCAGCTTGACGATGCCGCCCGCGGCGTCGGTCTGCGCGATGATGCGTTCCATCTCGGCGCGCATCTGGTTCGTCAGCGTCTCGATGTAATACGAGCCGCCGAGTGGGTCGACCGTCTCCGCCAGCCCCATCTCCTCGACCAGCAACTGCATCGTGCGCAACGACAGGCGCTGCGCGTATTCGCTCGGAATCGTGTACGCCTCGTCATAGCAGCACAGTGCCATCGTCTGTGCGCCCGAGAGCGCGGCGATCAGCGCGTAGTAGGCGCCGCGCACGATGTTGTTCTCGGGCTGCTCGAGCGTGAGCCCGCCGCCGCCGCCGCCGGCGATCATGCGCAGCCACATCGAGCCGGGCTGTTGCGCGTGGTACTGCTCCTTCATGATCTTCGCCCACAGCGAGCGGCCGGCGCGGAACTTCGCGACCTGCTCGAACAGGTTGCCGAAGATGTTGAAGTTGTACGACAGGCGCCCGGCGAATTCGTCGACCGGAACGCCGCGTTTGATGACTTCATCGGCGTAGGCGCGTGCGATGCAGAAGGCCCACGCCATCTCCTGCGTCGGCGTCGCCCCCGACTCGCGCATGTGGTAGCCGCACACCGACACCGGGCTGTACTTGGGCGCGTGCTCGGCGCAGTACTCGATCGTGTCGCCCACGAGCCGGATCGACGGCAGCACCGGAAAGACCCATGTGCCGCGGCCGACGTACTCCTTCAGGATGTCGTTCTGTGCCGTGCCGCGCAGGCGCTTCAGGTCGAAGCCGCGCTTCTCGGCCAGTGCCAGGTACATCGCGATCAGGGTCGGTGCCGCGCCGTTGATCGTCAACGACACGGTGATCTTGTCGAGGTCGATGCCGTCGAAGGCGATCTCGAAGTCGCGCAACGTGTCGACCGCCATTCCGACACGGCCGATCTCGCCGTCGGCGAGCGGGTCGTCGGAGTCGAGCCCACATTGCGTCGGCAGGTCGAAGGCGACGTTCAATCCGGTCTGGCCGTTGTCGATCAGAAACTTGAAGCGCCGGTTCGTGTCGGCGGCGTTGCCGAAGCCCGTGTACTGGCGCATCGTGAACGGCTGCTTGCGGTACATCAGCGCATGGATTCCGCGCGTGAACGGGTAGGCGCCGGGCACGCCGAGCAGCCCCAGGCCGCCGCTGGCCTCGACGTCCGACCCGGTGTAGAGCGCCTGGATCGGAATGCCGGACTCGTTGCGCACCGGGCGCAGCTGAGGCACCTGACGTAACTGATCGTCATGTTTCATGGTCGATTCGCCTTGATGAAGTCGCAGATGTCGTCGAGCCGGGAGCCGGACTGGAACACACCCTTGAAGCCGAGCGCGCGCAGGCTGTCGTGGTCTTGCTTCGGCAGGTTGCCGCCGATGACCCAGAGCCGACCACCCAGGCCCGCCGCTTCGAGCAGGGGCTTGAGTCTGGTGCAGAACGGCAGGTGCGAACCGGCCATGCTCGACAGCGCGATCACGTCGGCGTCTGCGCGCAACGCAGCGTCGACCACCTGTTGCGGCGTCTGCCGCAGGCCCGTGTAGTGCACGTCGAAGCCGGCGTCGAGCATCGCCCGCGCGACAACCTTCGCCCCCTGGTCGTGGCCGTCGAGGCCCGGCTTGGCGAGCACCACTCTGATCGGTTTGTCGACAGTCACGATGCCCCCTCCGCAAGCCTATTGATGATTCCGCGGGCAGTGAGGTCGGTGGCCCGGCCGCATTGCGCTGGTCGATCCCCGTGAACGGGGCCGGCCGCCTGCATGCGGCCGGCGCTGCGGCGGGCATCGAGTGCGCAGGCACTCGATGCGATTCCCGCCTTCGCCCCACTCGCCCTTCGCTTCATGCGGCCACCTCCTTCGCAATCACCAACTTCAGGATTTCGCTCGTGCCGCCGCCGATCAGCGTGAAGCGCACGTCGCGCAGGTAGCGCTGCACCGGGTACTCCATCGCATAGCCGTAGCTCGCGAGCACGCGTGCCGCCTGGTCGCAAATGCGCGCCGCGGCTTCGCTCGCGTTGAGCTTGGCCATCGCCGCTTCCTTGTGGTGCGGCCGCCCTGCCCCGTGCAGCCATGCCGCGTAATGCACCAGGTGCA
>JAEMQF010000168.1 GCA_022758925.1 Burkholderiales bacterium
CGATGGCACAGCCGTCATCTCAAGCCCCTGCGGCGACCGCAGTCGCGCTCGCGCTGCGCCTCGCGCGCAACCGATCTTCGCGCTGCCTGGCGTGGATCGCCTCGAGCACGCGGTCGGGCGTCGCGGGAAGCTCGCTCAGGCGAATGCCGATCGCATCGAAGATGGCGTTCGTCAGCGCCGGCGCAAAGCCGTGCAGCGCGCCTTCGCTCGCTTCCTTGGCGCCGAAAGGACCTAGAGGATCGTGCGTCTCGATCAGCTTGACGTCGATCGGCGGCGACTCGGCGATCGTCGGTATGCGGTAGTCGAGCAGGTTCGCGCGCAGCGGCAGCCCTTCGTGGTACTGCGTCTCTTCCGACAGCGCCTGCCCCATTCCCATCCAGACGGCACCCTGCACCTGGCCTTCGACCGCGAGCGGGTTGATGGCGAAACCGCAGTCGTGCGCGACCCAGACATGCTCGACGCGCACGACGCCCGTCGCTTCGTCGACTTCGACCTCGACCACCTGCGCGGCATAGGAGAAGCCCGCGGTCGAGCCGACCGCAGCGCCACGGAACTTGCCGCCCTGGGTCTCGGGCGGCGTCGACCAGGTTCCTTTCACGATCAGCGTCCCGGAGTCGACCAGCGCCGCGCTCACGACCTCGGCGAAGTCGAGCCCCTGGCCGGGAAGCGCCGGCGCGTCCGAAGCGTCCTTTCCATGGCCGTGCAACGAGCCCCTTCCCGGCGTCTGTGGCGGCGGCGCTGCGGCGGCCAGCGGGCTGTGCTGGGCGCCGGCGACGACACAGCGCTCGCCGAGCCACTCGATCTGCTCGGCGCTCACCTTCAGCCGCGTCGCTGCGGCGGCGACGAGCACGCGCAGCAGTTCCTGCGCGGCACGCAGCGCCGCGTTGCCGACCATGAACGAGACGCGCGACGAGTACGAGCCGTTGTCTTTCGGCGTCAGCGCGCTGTCGGTGGCGATGACGCGGATCCGATTCATCGGCAGCATCAAGACTTCGGCGACGACCTGCGCGAGCAGGGTTGACGAGCCCTGGCCGATGTCGGAGGCTCCCGTCAGCACCGTCACGCTGCCGTCGAAATCGAGCTTGAGGTTGATCACCGCGTGCGGCTCGCCGCTCCAGTGCACCGGCTTCGCCGATCCCGACACGTAGTGCGAGCACGCCACGCCCAGGCCACGCCCGCGCGGCAGCCTGCCGCGCCGCGCTTTCCAGCCCGATGCCTGCTCGACCCACGCCAGGCAGTCCGGGATGCCGTATGAATTGACCTGCAAGTCGTTCAGCGTGCGCCACGGCGGCGTGATCAGGTTCGCGCGGCGCACCGCGAACGGGTCCAGGCCGAGTTCGCGCGCACAGGCGTCGAGCAGCGATTCGAACGCATGCCGCGCATCGACCGCGCCGTGGCCGCGCATCGCACCGCAAGGCGGCGTGTTGGTGTAGACGCGGTGGCCGCGGTACTTGACGGCGGCGAGCCGGTACAGCGCGTGCAACAGCGCGCCGGCATACAGAATCGTCACCAGCCCGTAGCCGCCGTAGGCGCCGCCGCGCTGCGTGATTTCGCAGTCGACGGCGGTGATCTCGCCGCTCTTCTTCATTCCCAGCTTGAGCCGGATGTCGGTCTCGGGCCGGCCGCGGTGCGTGAGGAAGCCGTCCTCGCGCGACAACTCGAGCTTCACGCTGCCGCCGGCGGCGCGCGCCAGCGCCGCGGTCACCATCTCGAAGTTGAGCGGCTCGACGCGGTGGCCGAAACCACCGCCGACGAATGGCTTGATGACGCGGATCTGCGCACTGTCCATGCCCAGGCATTGGGCCAGCGTCAGGTGCAGGTAGTACGGCACCTGCGTCACCGAATGCGTGGTGAGGCGGCCGAGCTCGGGTTCGTAGCTCGCTACGGCCGCATTCAGCTCGATCTGGCCGTGCGCCACCTCGGCGTAATGGAAGGTCTGCTCGCGCACCAGGTCGGCGCCGGCAAAGCCGGCCTCGACGTCGCCAAAACACTGCTCGACTTCGCGCTCGATGTTGCCGCGTTTGTTGTCGTGCAGCGTTGCGGCGCCGGGCGCGCGAGCGTCGGCGGCGTTGAAGTACGCCGGCAGCGGTTCGATGTCGACAACGATGGCCGCCAATGCCGCGTCCGCGGTCGCCGCGTCGACCGCCGCCACCGCGAGCAGCGGCTCGCCGCGATAACGTACCTTGTCGCGCGCCAGCGGCCACTCGTTCTGCGCGATCGGAATCACGCCGTAGGGCGCACAGAAGTCGGCGCCGGTGATCACCGCGCGCACACCGGGCATGGCGCGCGCGGCGCTGGTGTCGATGGCGCGGATCAGGCCGTGCGCCACCGGGCTGCGCAGAATGCGGCCGACGAGTGCGTCGGGAAACGGAAGGTCAGCGGTGTAGCGCGCGCGTCCGGTGACTTTTTCGATGCCGTCGATCAGCGGCGTGCGCTGGCCCACCGCATGGCGGGGCGGCGTGGCGGCACGACCGGCTTGGGGCTCGGAACCGGCGTTGACGGCATCGAAGCGGGTGGCGAGGCCATCGCTGCGGTTGCCGCACTCGGCACCAGCCGCCGCAGCCCGTTCCCCCGCGCAGGCGCACGCCGAAGCTCCTGCGCCGCACGCGGCCTGCACTGATTCGATGATCTTCACGTAGCCGGTACAGCGGCACAGGTTGCCCGACAGCGCTTCGCGAATCTGCGCCTCGCTCGGCGCCGGGTTGCGCCGCAGCAGCGCCTCGGCGGCCATGATCATTCCGGGTGTGCAGAACCCGCACTGGGTGCCGAGCTGTTGATGGAAGGCCTGTTGCAGCCGGCTCATGCGTCCGTCCGTCGCCAGGCTTTCGATGGTCTCGATGCAAAGCCCCTCGCAGCCCGCTGCGAGCGTGATGCACGCAAGGCGCGGCTGGCCATCGATCAGCACCGTGCACGCACCGCACTCACCGCCGTCGCAACCCTGCTTCGTGCCGGTCAGGCCCGCCGTGTCGCGCAGGTAGTCGAACAGCAGCGTGGAGTCGGCCACAGCGTCTTCGCGCACGCGGCCGTTGACGTTCAGTGTCAGGATTCGTTTGCTCATGTCAGTGGCTCCACCTTGCTTCAGCGGGCAGGGTTCGCTGGCGAGATTCGATCGGCGGCAGTGGGCCCGTTGCCCTCTTTTGAACGGCCGCTATGCGTGCGACGTTCGGCGCGGCGCGGCAGGCGGCACCCGCCGGGGGCTCATGCTGGGGCGGTCTCCGCTTCGCTCCGACTCCACTGTGCTGCTCGGTCCGGGGTCGCGCCGCTAAACTCGCTGCGTTCGCTGCGCTCACTACGCTCAAACAGACGCGGCGAGTCAGATTTGGATGCGCGCTGGCGCGCGCCGACCCCGGCCCTGCGCTGCTCGTCGCCCCAGAAATCGCCCCCGGCGGGTGCCGCCTGCCGCGCTGCAACCGTTCGGTTCTCTGCGACGAAAAACCAAGACCTGTCAGCGAAGGGTCGTCCCGGCAGGTCGCGGTACATCGCGGGGGTGCCAAGACGCGCAGGTGGTGTTCCCAACGAAGACCCCAACCGTGGCAGCGCGGCAGGTGGTACCCGCAGGGGGCGATTTCTTTGGCGGCGAGGAGCGCAGCCTTGGAGTCGGCGCGCGCAGCGCGCATCCAAAACTGACTCGCCGCGGCTGTTTGAACGTAGCGAACGAAGTGAGCGCAGTGAGTTTGCGGCGCGACTCCAAGGCGAGCACCACAGCGGAGTCGGAGCGAAGCGGAGACCGCCACAGCATGAGCCCCCTGCGGGTACCACCTGCCGCGCCGCGCAGACCTTGACTCGCAAAAGCGGACGCGTGCGAAAGGTAGCAACGGGCTGAAGGCACATGTGTCGGTGATTTCCGCAGCCCCGTCGCGACACTCGAAATAGGTCGAAGGCCACGCCGCACCTGAATGCCGGCGGTGCCACGCAGGGTGGCCCTGGCGCTGCTTCATCTCAGGCCTGTTTCGGCCGCAGGTCACGCACGCGCACCGCCTTGCCCTGCGAGCGCGGGATCGCGCCGGGCAACTTGACCACGACGTCGGTGCTGATGCCCACCAGCGACTTGATGTGGTGCGCAACGTCGTGCGCGATTTGCGCGAACGACTCGGGCGGCACACCCGGTTGCGCCTCGACCTCGACGCTTACCTCGTCCAGGCTGCCCTGGCGCTGCACCACGATCTGGTAGTGCGGCGCGATCGCGTGGCGGCCGATCAGCACCGCTTCGATCTGCGACGGATAGACGTTTACGCCGCGAATGATCAGCATGTCGTCATCGCGGCCGGTGATGCGCAGCAGGCGCACATGGCTGCGGCCGCAGTCGCACGCGGCACGCGTCAGGCGCGTGATGTCGCGCGTGCGATAGCGCAGCATCGGCAGCGCCTGCTTGGTCAAGGTCGTGATCACGAGTTCGCCCGCTTCGCCGTCGGGCAGCACGCTGCCGCTCTCGGGATCGATGACCTCGAACAGGAAGTGATCTTCCCAGCCGTGCAGTCCGTTGCGGCACTCGCATTCGCAGGCGACGCCCGGCCCCATGATCTCGGACAGGCCATAGATGTCGACCGCCTTCAGCCCCAGGCGCAGCTCGATCTCGCGCCGCATCGCCTCGCTCCACGGTTCGGCGCCGAAGAGCCCGACCTGAAGCGCGCTCTTGCGCAAGTCCACGCCTTGGGCTTCGGCCACCTCGGCAATCGCGAGCGCGTAGGAAGGCGTGGCGCACAGCACGCGCGCACCAAAGTCCATGATCAACGTCACCTGGCGCTCGGTCGACCCGCCCGACATCGGCACGACCACGGCTCCGAGTCGCTCGGCACCGTAGTGCGCGCCCAGGCCGCCGGTGAACAGACCGTAGCCGTAGGCGTTGTGCACCACGTCGCCGGGGCGCGCGCCGGCGGCGACGAGACTGCGCGCCATCAGGTCGGCCCAGGTGTCGATGTCCTGCTGTGTGTAGCCGACGACGGTCGGTTTGCCGGTGGTTCCCGACGACGCATGCAGGCGCGCGAGTTGATTGCAGGGGCGCGCGAACATGCCGAACGGATAGTGGTCGCGCAGGTCGCTCTTGACGCTGAACGGCAGGCGTTTCACGTCGTCCAGCGTGCGCAGGTCGTCGGCATGAATTCCCGTGGCGGCCATGCGCACGCGGTGCGTGGGCACGTGGTCGTAGGCGTTGCGCACGCTGTCGCGCAGGCGCTCGAGCTGCAGCGCTTCGAGTTCGTCGCGCGACATCGTTTCCAGCAACGGGTGAAGGTAGCGGTGGCGGCTGTTCGACACTCCGATTCCGGTTTCGGCCCTCGTGATCGCTCCCATGTGACCCCCCATCGTTCAGCGGCGCACGCCGCGCACCGGAAGATGCGCGAGCGTGAAGCCCTGGTTGAACCCGGCACGCGTGATCAGCGTGAACTTGAACCATGCGCCTGTGCCGACGACTGCCGCGCCGCCGGCTGCGGCGAGCACTGCGGCGAATGCGCCGCCGATCCAGCCGCCGGCGACGGCAACGAATGCGACGATCGGCAGCCAGAACCCTGCCAGCTGCAGCCAACGGCCCCTGCCATCAAGGGCGGCAAGAGCGCGCGGCGCAGCGTGACCGGACAGGCCGCGCCGGTACATGAGCCAGGCTGCGGCGCGCGCGAGCACGAGCAGGCTCGCGAACGCGAGCACGCGGGGCTGGGCCGCTGCGTGCTCGGGCATCGCCAGCAGCCCCAGGCCTGCGCCTTCAGCCAGGCCGGTGAGCAGCAGCAGCGGTACGAGCAACGGCTCGCGCCAGGCCGGGATGCCCTTGGCCGCCTGCAACATCCGGCTCTGGCAGAAGACGAAGCCGAGCGCGAGTGCGGCGGCGAGCCACTTGAACCCGGGCAACCATATCGCGGCCGCGAGCGTTGCCGGCATCAACAGCGTCGCGACAAAAGCCTCGCGCGTCATCCATGAGGTGCGCGGATTGATGAACACATGCAGCGCGCGCAGCGGCCGGCCGAGTTCGAGCCAGACGCACAGCAAGCCGGTGCCGACGAGCGCGATTCCGCCCAAGAGCAACAGCGTCAACGCCATGCCCTGGGCACCGGACAGGGCCGCGAACGCAATCAGCCCGCCGCCCGCGCCGCCGCAGATGAAGTTGCCCGCGGCGCGCCAGTCCCATTGCGTCTGCTGCCAGGGGTTCGGCCCGTAGCTCATTACCTCGTCTCCTTGTCCCACAGATAGAAGAAGCCGGGCCCGGTGCCGAGCTCTTCATGCATGCGGAAGTGCTGGTTCTCGGCGAGCAAGGCCGATACGTTGCTTTGCGGGTCATCGACGTCGCCGAACGCCAGCGCTTCGGCGATGCACGAGTTCACGCAGGCCGGCGTCGCTTCGGGGTCGATGCCGGGCTGTTGGCCCTTGGCCAGCCCGGCGTCGATGCGATCGACGCAGAAGGTGCACTTGGTCGCCACACCGAGGCTGGAGCTGTCGTGGCGCTGTGACTCGCTCTCGGTCGGCGCGCCATAGGCGAAACTGGCGCGATTCGTCTTGTAGCGCGCCTGGTAGGGGCACGCCACCGCGCAATACGCGCAGCCGATGCACAAGTCGTAGTCGATCGTGACGATGCCGTCGGCGCGCTTTTTCGTCGCGTGCGTCGGGCACACGGTCAGGCACGCCGGTTGATCGCAGTGCTGGCAGCCCACCGGCACGAACACGCGTTGCACGTCGGGGTACTCGCCGAACTCCATGTCGAGCACGCGCCGCCATTGCACGCCGGGCGGTGTGGCGTTGGCGTGGCGGCACGCTGCGGTGCAGGTCTGGCAGCCCACGCAGCGCCGCAGGTCTGCAACCATCGCCCAGCGCGTCATGATGACGCCCCCTTGCCCGATGCGGCCGTCGCCCGGGCTGCCGGCGCAGTGCGATCGCGGCGTTTGCCGGGATCGACGGCTGGAGCTGCAAGCGCTGGATCCCGGACTGCTGCGCGATCGCGCGCAGCGCTGCCGTCCCGTACCGGGCCGATCTTCACGCGCACGATGTCGGCGCCCGAGCCGGTGGCGTCGGTGAGCGCGAGCGACATCGTCGCCAGCGAGTTCATGCTGGGCACGCCGAAGTCGGCCGCGAGCGGCGTCGCCCAGTGGTCGAACTGGCCGATCAGCAGCAGCGTATCGGGCCGGATGCCCTGCCGCAGCACGGCGCGGCCGCGCACACTGCGCTTGGGCGTCGCGATCTCGATCGCATCGCCGTCGGCGATCCCCAGGCGCAGCGCGGCCTGGGCATTGATGATCACGCCGCGGTGGCCGGCCACGTTGTCGGCGACCTCGTGCATCAACTGGCTGCCGACGTTCGCGCCCCACGCATACTGCATGCTGCGCGCGGTCAGCAGCCAGAACGGGTAGTCCTGCGAACGGCCTCCGGTCTGGCCGATGATCGCCTCCCACAGCGCCGGGAAGTCCTTCCACACCGGCAGCGCCTGGTACTCCTTCAGTTGTTCGTCCCACCAGTGCATGTCGTGTTCGTGCAGGCGCCGGCCGAGCTCGGCGCCGACGCGCATCAGCCGCTCCTGGTACGGCAGCTCGAAGCGCAGGCCGTGCTTGAGCATCGTCGGCAGCAGGTACCAGTTGCGCCGCGCATAGGGCCGGGTCGCCAGGCCATGCTCCTTCCACCACTCGAGCCCGTTTGATGCCGCGCCGTCGCTGACTTCGGCGCTCGCGGCGCGGCACACCGCGTCCCAGATTTGCTCGCGGCTGTGGTTGGCGTGCGGATCGAGAGAGAAGTCGCCGTGTTCGCTCTTCAGCGGCACGCCGCCCGCGCCCTTGTTGATGGCCGCGAAGTACTTCTCGGCCAGGCCGATGCGCTGAGCGAGTTCGGTGGCGATATCCGTGAAGTCGCGTGCCAGGCCGTGCGTGGCCACCACCGGCTGGCGCAGCGCGAAGCCCTCGTGGTCCCAGAACGATTCCTGGTACTTGGTGCCGCCGATGCGCCACAACTGCAGGCTTTCGAGGTCGGTCGCGTCGGGCAGCAACACATCGGCGAAATGGTTCGTCTCGTCCATGGTGTAGGCGAACGCCACCATGAACGGGAAGCGCGCCATCTTCTCGCCCAGCGCCAACGTGTCCCAGAACGAGATCACCGGGTTCGTGCGGTAGACGAACCAGACGTCGGGCAGCGTGACGCGCGGCAGGCCCTTGGGCGTCTCGTCGAGGAACAGCCACGAGAAGTGGGTCGGGCCCAGTGCCTGGCTCCACGGCCCGTCGGCGGCCAGCGGCACCATCGTGCGGTAGGCGTTGCGGATGTTCGGGCTGGGTGACCAGTGCGCCTTGTCGGTCGGGTTGAACGGGAAGTGCATGAAGCCGTCGGGCCCGGCCTTCACGCTCTCGTGCCGGTGCGACATCGGCCGCGTCAGCCGCACCGTGGTCCCGATCGTGCCGCCGGGCACCTCGAGCGCGCCGACCAGCGTCGCCAGCAGCGTGCGCGCCCAGCAGCATTCGAATCCGCCCCAGCCGTTGTTCACGGTCTTGCCCAACGTCACCGCCACCGGCCGGTACGGCATCGTCTGGCCGTCGATCTCAATCGTCTCGCCGACGCAGGCGTGGTCGATGAACTCGTTGGCGATGCGGCGCATGTGCGCGGCCGGCACGTCGCAGATGGCTTGCGCCCACTCGGGGGAATAGGCGCGCATGTGCTCGACGAGGCGGCTGAAGGCGGTGCTGCCGCGCAACAAGCCCTCGGCGAGCACCTCGCCGTCGGCGCCGATCTCGATCGCATCGACCTCGTAGCTGCCTTCGAGCGCCTCTTGCAGCGCCGCGCTGTCGTGCTCGCGCGCCTGCGCCTGCGCAAGGTCCCACACGAGTGGCTTGCGCGTGGCGCGATGGCGCAGGTAGTAGCCGTGCGGCCCGACGAGATAGGGCGAGGCGGTGCGCCCGGCCAGGAACGGCTGGTCGAGGCGCTCGCGCTTCACCTCGTGCAGCAGGACGTGGATCAGCGCGTAGAGGAATGCGGCGTCGGTCTTGGGCTTGATCGGCACCCACTGCGCCGAGCAGGCGCCGGTCACCGAAAGGTGCGGCTCGACCTGCACGCGCTTCATGCCCCGCACGCGCGCCCGCGCGTGGCGCCAGACGCCGGTGACGCCGCCCGAGGCTTCGATGTTGGAGCCGCAGGAGATCAGGTAATTGCACAGCGGGGTGTCGGGCGTGACGATGAAGGCGCGATGCCAGAACTCGCCGTACAAATGTTCGGAGTGATAGCACTTGACGCCCTGGCCGGAACCGAAGCCCATGTCGATCGGACCCCAGGCCGCGAGGAACGCCGGGAACGTGCCCATGTACGACTGCGGCGTGCCGGCGCCGCCGAAGCTGGCGGCCACCCGCGGGTAGCCCGATTCGTCGGTGAGCCCCTGGCTGCGCACTTGCGCCAGGCGCGCCGCGATCAGCTCGAACGCCTCGTCCCAGGAAATCGGCACGAAGCCGGGATCCTGGTCGCGGCCCTTCTTCGGGTTGCTGCGCTTCATCGGCGTCAGCACACGATGCGGGTTGTAGGTCTTCTGCACCAGCCCGTAAGCCTTGACGCAGACCTTGCCGCCGCCGGGGTGCACGTCGGCGGCGCAGAAATTCGGCTCGACCTCGGTCGCCACGCCGTCCACCACTTTCACTGTCAGCAAGTCGGGCCCGGCGACGCACTGGTAGCAGTAGGTCGGCACGTGCCGGACGGGAGTCGCGGTTGTCGTCATATCGGCCTCACCCCAGCCCCGCCTTCGACGCCTTCGCCGCAAGCCGCGCCTCGGTGGTCTTGAGGTCGACGACGAAACGCTGATGCCGGCCGCGGCAGATCGGCTCGACGTCGTCGCGGCCGGTCACGTCGAAGCTCACGGCGCGGCCCTTGACCTCGGCGATGCTCACCTTGAGTTCGACCTTCATGCCGAGCAGCGTCGCGGCCAGGTGGTCGAGTTCGACGCGCGTGCCCACCGAGTCCTCACCCGGGTCGAGGTGCCCGAGCAGCAGCTCGCGGCATGCGATCTCGATGTCGCGCACCAGCATCGGCGTGGCGTAGACGCGCGCCTTCTCGCCCATGAAGTCGATCGTGCGCTCGCGGTCGACCTGGATCTTCGCCTGGCGCGTGAGCCCGGCCTGCAAGGTGCTTTTCATGTGGGGTCCTTTCGCGGTATTGGGGTATTGGGGTATTGGGGTGTTGCAGCGTTGCGGGTTCACATGCCCAGGTAGGCCTGCTGCACCTGCGGATTGCGCAGCAGATCGGTGGCTGCGCCGCTGAGCACGACGCGCCCGGTCTCGAGCACATAGCCGCGGTCGGCGATCGCCAGCGCGGCGCGCGCGTTCTGGTCGACGAGCAGGATCGTCGTGCCGCGCATCTTCAGCGCGGCGATCTGGGCAAAGATCTCGGCCACCAGGCGCGGCGCGAGGCCCATGCTGGGCTCGTCGAGCAGCAGCAGCCGGGGCTCGGCCATCAGCGCGCGCCCGATCGCAAGCATCTGCTGCTGGCCGCCCGACAGCGTGCCGGCCGGCTGCCGGCGTTTGTTCTGCAGCGCCGGGAACAGCGCCAGCACCGGCTCCAGCCCGGCGCTCGAACCGCGCGCAAACGCGCCGAGCAGCAGGTTGTCTTCGACGCTCAAGGGGCCGAACACCTGCCGCCCTTCGGGCACCTGCACGATGCCGAGCTGCACGCGCTGGCGCGCCGAGCGCCTGGCCAGGTCCTGGCCGTCGAAGCGGATCGAGCCGCTGCTGGCCGGCTGCACGCCCGAGATCGTTCGCAACAGCGTCGTCTTGCCGGCACCGTTCGCGCCCACCAGCGCCACCAGTTCGCCGCGGCCCACGCGCAGGTCGACCCCGGCGAGTGCCGGGATGCGGCCGTAGCGGCTGCCGAGTGCAATCACGTCAAGCATGGGGCTGCAGGTCTGCTTCGACCCCGAGATAGGCCTCGATCACGCGCGGATCGCACGCGATCTGCGCCGGCGCGCCTTCGGCGAGCTTCCTGCCGTGGTCGAGCACCAGCACATGGTCCGACACCTCCATCACGAGCCGCATGTTGTGTTCGACCAGGATCACGGTCGTGCCGTCGGCGGCCAGATGCTTGATGAGCGCATCGATCGCGCGCGCTTCGGTCTGGTTCAACCCGGCCGCTGGTTCGTCGAGCAGCAGCAGCTGCGGCTCGCAGGCGAGCGAACGTGCGATCTCGAGCCGCTTCAGCGCGCCGTAGGGCATCGCATCGGCGCGCGCTTGTTCATAGTCGGCCAGGCCGACGCGCTGCAGCAGGCGCCGCGCCACGTCGCGGCAGGCGCGCTCGGCGCGCGCCAGCGCCGGCGTGCGCAGCAGCGCCGCCAGCAGCGAGCAAGGCTCGCGCAGGTGGCGGCCCGTCATCACGTTTTCCAGCGCCGTCATGTTGAAGAACACCTGCAGGTTCTGGAACGTGCGCGCGATTCCGGCGGCGGCGAAACGGTGCGTGGCCTGGCCCGTGAGGTCGCGCCCGTCGAGCCGAATCTGGCCGCTGTCGGGCACATCGACGCCGCTCAGCATGTTCAGCAACGTCGTCTTGCCGGCGCCGTTCGGGCCGATGATCGAATGCACCGCGCCGCGCCGGATGTCGAACGACACGCCCTCGATCGCGTGCAAGCCGCCGAAGGCCTTGCAGACGTTGTGAACCGCCAGCAGCGTCATTTGCCGCCCCACCCCAGCCGGCGCCCGAGGGTCGGCACGATGCCCTGCGGGAAGAACACCATGGTCGCGATCAGCACCGCGCCGAACACCATCATCTCGTAGTCCTTCAGCGCCGTCAGCATTTGCGGCAGCGTCGTCAGCACGACAGCACCGACGACTGCACCGAAGATCGACGCCATGCCGCCGAACACGACCATGATGACGAGCTCGACCGAGTGCATGAACGAGGCCTTGGCCGGCGTGATGAAGCCCGCGTAATGCGCGGTCAGCGCGCCGGCGATCGCAGCGAACACGGCCGAGATGACGAACACCTGCAGCTTGAAGCGCGCGCTGTCGATGCCGAGCGTCTCGGCCGCGATCTCGGACCCGTGCAGCGCGCGCAGCGCGCGCCCGGTGGGCGACTCGATCAGGTTCAGCGCCAGCCAGACCGAGAGCAGCAGCGCCGCGCCGCAAATCCAGTACCAGGTCGATTCACCCCGGATCACCTTGCCGAACAAGGCCAGCGCGGGCACCGCCATGCCGTCGGGCCCGCCGGTGATGCGGTCTTCGGTGCTGAGCACGATCGAGATGATGATGCCCAGGCCGAGCGTGGCCATCGCCAGCGTGTGGCCCTTCAGCCGCAACGTCGGCCGGCCGACGATGTATGCAAGCAGCCCGACCAGCGCGCAACTCATCGGCAGCGCGAGCCAGGGCGGCCAGCCGTGGCTTGCCGAAGGAATTGCCGAGCCGTAGCCGCCGAGCGCGAAGAAGCCGGCGTGCCCCAGGCTGATCTGGCCGGCGTAGCCGATCAGCAGGTTCAGGCCGACGCAGACGATCGCGTTCAGCGCCACCAGGATCGCGATCTCGTAGAAGTAGTTGTTGCTCAGCGCCAGCGGCAACAACGCGATCACTGCGGCGAGCGCAAGCATGCCGCCGGTGCGCGGATGAGCCGCCCATTGCCGCAGACCGGATAGCCCCCTAAACACGGTCGCTGCGGCCTGCGCCAAGCAGGCCCCTCGGCAGGAAGAACAGGACCCCGAGGATGATGACGAAGGCGATCGCATCCTTGTACGCCGACGACACAAAGCCGGCCCCCAGCCCCTCGGCCAGGCCGAGCAGCAGCCCGCCAAGCACCGCACCGCTGAAGCTGCCCAGGCCGCCGAGCATCGCCGCGGCGAAACCCTTCAGGCCGAGCATGATGCCGGCGTCGTACGAGGTGAATGCGATCGGCGCGATGAGCACGCCGCCGAGCCCGCCGAGCATCGCCGCCAGGCCGAAGCTGGCGAACAGCACGGCGCGGGTGTTGATGCCGACCAGCCTTGCGGCGAGCGGGTTGTACGAGGTGGCGAGCATCGCCTTGCCGAACAGCGTGCGGCCGAAGAACCACGACAGCGCGGCCACGGCGAGCGCGGCACCGCCCAGCACCCAAAGGCTCTGCGGCAGCACGGTGGCGCCCATGAAGCGCAGCGGCGCATCGCCCGAGAACGCCGGCAGCGAGTGCACGCGCTTGTCCCAAAGCACCTGCGCGATGCCGCGCAGCAGCAGCGAGGCCCCGATCGTGATGATGATCAGCGTCACCGTGTCGGCATGGCGCGCCGGCTCGATCGCGAGCTTTTCGAGCAGCAGCCCGACCATCACCGCGGCCAGGATCGCAAGCGGCAGCGCCGCCGCCAGCGGCAGCCCGGCGCCCACCAGCGTCACCGCGCTCATGCCGCCGATCATGACGAACTCGCCCTGCGCGAAGTTGATCGCGCCGCTGGCGGTGTAGATGATCGAGAAGCCGAGCGCGACAAGGGCGTAGATCGCGCCGACGGTGAGTCCGCTGGCAACGTACTGGAGCCACTGGCTGTGCATCGCGGCGGCCCGGCTGATCACTGCGTTAGCGCGTCACTTCACCATCGCCCAGTTGCCGTCCTTGACCTCGAGCATGACGAATGCGCTGAGGTCCAGCCCCAGGTGGTCGCTGGCCGACATGTTGACGACGCCGCCGGTGCCGACATAGCCCCGCGTCGCTTCGATCGCATCGCGCAGCTTGGCCTTGTCGGTCGATCCCGTGCGCTTGATCGCGTTCACCACCAGCATCAGGCCATCGTAGGCGTGGCCGCCGAAGGTCGAGACGTCGGTTTTGAAGCGCGCTTCATAGTCGCGCTTGTAGGCGGTGACGACGGGCTTTTGCGGGTCGTTGCCGGGCAGCAGGTCGGGCACCAGCAGCGCAGCCGCCGGCAGGCGCACGCCTTCGGCGGCGGGACCGGACAGCTTCACGTACTCCTTCGAAGCCACGCCGTGCGACTGGTACAGCGGCAGCGTCAGCCCGACCTGCTGGTAGTTGCGCGTCACGATCGCCGGCCCCTGGCCGAAGCCGGCATTCAGCACCGCCTGCGCGCCGCTGGCGCGGATCTTCGTCAACTGCGCTGTCATGTCGGTGTCGGCGGCGCCGTAGGTCTCGTCGGCCGTGATCTCGATGCCGTACTTCGGCGCGACCTTCAGGCATTCGCCCCGCATCGACTTGTCGAAGCCGCCGCTGCCCGAAATCAGCGCCACCTTGCCCAGCTTGCGCGCCTGCAGGTCGACGAAGATCTTCTCGCACGCCATGCGGTCGGTGTGCGGCGTCTTGAAGACCCATTTCTTCACGGGCTCGATGATCACCACCGCGCCGGCGAGCGAAATGAAGGGCGTGCCCGCGGCCTCGACGAGCGCCACCGCCGCCATGGTGGTGCCGGTCGTCGAGCCGCCGACGATGACGTCGACCTTGTCCTGTTCCAGCAAGCGCTTGGCGAAGGTGCGCGCCTTCTCGGCGTCGCCAGCGTCGTCGTACGCGACGAGCTGGAGCTTGCGGCCGAGCAGCCCGCCCTCGGCATTGATGCGTTCGATCACCATCTCGAGCGTCTTCTGCTCCGGGTCGCCGAGGAACGCCGCCGGCCCGGTCACGGACAGGAAGCTGCCGATACGGATCGGCTCCTGTGCGAGCGCGGGCCCGCCGCCGAGCAGCGCACCGGCCAGGGCCAGCGCGCCGTTGCGCCGAAAGGCGCGAATGCTCGTCATGAATCTCATGTCAGTCTCCTATTGCATCAACACAACGCCGCCGCGATGCGGCCAAACAAAGCCGGCGCGGCCCGAACCCGGTGCACCCGCCGCTGAAAACTCCAGGCCATCAGAGCGCGCTGGATGCACGGGCCGATCGGCCGAAACGGATAGACTTCCCCACTTAAACTCATTCTGGTACCGGAATGCGGCAATTTATTTGATCTAGTTCAATCCTGGATGGCGCCCTTGATCCCCACAATGACTTCGAAGCGGCCTGCCGGGCCCAACGCGGCGCTTTCCACTGCCCCCGCGGACGGACCGATCGTGCGTGCGGTGCAGCGCGCCGACCTCGATCAAGTCATCGCCATCGATGCCGGCGTCACCGGGCTGGAAAAGCGCAAGTACTGGGCCTCGGTGTACCGGCGCTACGGCAGTGGCGAGCGCAGCGAACAGCAGTTCCTGGTGGCGATCGACCAGGGGCGCGTGGTCGGTTTCATCATCGGCGAAGTGCGCGACTGGGAGTTCGGCTCGCCGCCTTGCGGCTGGGTGTTCGCGATCGACGTCTTGCCGCAGGCCCGGCTCGGCGGCATCGGCACGCGCCTGCTCGAAACCATCAGCGCCGCGTTCCGGCGCGCCGGCGTGCGCAAGCTGCGCACCATGCTCGCGCGCGACAACCCGCTGATCCTGTCGTTCTTCCGCAGCCAGGGCATGATGGCCGGGCCACTGATCTCGCTCGAGATGGATCTGGAATGAGGTTGCAGAAGAACACGCTGCTCGCGCTGTACAGCGTGCTCGAGTCCGCGGGCGAACCCGAGACCCACATCGCCGCGGTCAGAATCGCCGACAAGTACGGCGTCTCTTCGCACCACCTGGCCAAGGTGCTGGCCGAACTTGCACGCGCCGGCATCCTGGAATCGGTGCGTGGCGCCGGCGGCGGCTACCGCTTCGCGGGCAATCCGCGGCGCCTCACGCTGATGGACATCATCCAGATGTTCGAGGAATTCTCCCCGCCCGTGGCGCAACGAAATGCGCCGGGTGAGGTGACGCCTGTCGACCGCGCGCTGGGCGTCGTGCTTGCCGAAATCGACGAGAACGCGAAGGCCACCTTCAGCTCGATCACGCTCGCGACCCTGCTGCGCTTGATCGACAAGCAGCAAGGCGAGGCGGCGGCGGACGCGTTGCGTGGCGAGGCGGTTGCGGCTGCGCGGCCCGCCGCCGCACCGCGCACTGCAGCGCGCAAGCCGTCGGCCCGGCGCTGACCCTCTGCGGCCGGCTCAACCTGCGCAGCGCCGCGGGTCGACCGCCAATCAGGCGCTGCCGCCGGCGCGGCGCGATGGGCCGTCCCGGTCTGCGCGCGTGATCGCAGTGCCCGGCGCATGCAAGCAGCACGTCGCATGAGAGCAGCACGTCGCGCGAAACCAGCACGTCGCACGAAAGCAGCACGTCGCATGCGTCCTTGAACCAGTTCAAGGACGCATGTGCGGCCTCGGGTGGACGATGCGCAGGCTCGCATTTCGCCCGCAGTCACCCGGCTCAACCCTGGGCGCTGCACCACAACAGCCATCGCACGGAGAGCCACCATGAAGCCGATTCGACCCACGACGATCGCATGCGCCTTGATCGCCGCGTTCGCCTTCGCCGCTCAGGCGCAGGAAAAGAAACCCGCGGATGCGGCCGACAAACATGTCACCCTACCCGAGGCCGCCTACCAGTCAGGTGCGTCGCCGCTGGCCGGCGAGAACATGTACCACAGCACCAACCCGAAGGCACCTCCGATGACGCTGGCCGAGTTTGATCTCGGCCGCAAGACCTACTTCGAACGCTGCGCCGGTTGCCACGGCGTGCTGCGCAAGGGTGCCACCGGCAAGCCGCTGACGCCCGACCTCACGATTCCCAAGGGCACCGCGTATCTGAAGGTCTTCATCGCCTACGGTTCGCCCGCCGGCATGCCGAACTGGCAGACCTCGGGCGAGATGGACGAGAAGACCGTGGACCTGATGGCGCGCTACGTGCAGCAAGACCCGCCGGTGCCGCCCGAGTTCGGCATGGCACAGATGAAGGCGACCTGGAAGGTCACCGTGCCGCCGGCGCAGCGGCCGACGAAGAAGATGAACAGCTACAACATCGAGAACATCTTCTCGACCACGCTGCGCGACACCGGAGAGGTGGCGCTGATCGACGGCGACACGAAGAAGATCATCAACATCGTCAAGACCGGCTATGCGGTGCACATCTCGCGCACTTCGGCGTCGGGCCGCTACCTGTTCGTCATCGGGCGTGACGCCAAGATCAACATGATCGACCTCTGGATGCCCACGCCCGACAACGTGGCCGAGGTGCGCATCGGCCTCGAAGCGCGCTCGGTGGATACGAGCAAATACAAAGGCAAGGAAGGCGACTTCACCGACAAGCTGGCGATTGCGGGTGCCTACTGGCCGCCGCAGTACGTGATCATGAAGGGCGACACGCTCGAGCCGCTGAAGATCGTGAGCACGCGCGGCATGGTCGTCGGCACGCAGGAATACCACCCCGAGCCGCGCGTCGCGTCGATCGTGGCCTCGCACTTCAAACCCGAGTTCGTCGTCAACGTCAAGGAGACCGGCAAGACACTGATGGTGGACTACTCCAACATCGACGCGCTCAAGGTCACCGAGATCGGCTCCGCCCCGTTCCTGCACGACGGTGGTTGGGACTCGTCCAAACGCTACTTCATGGTCGCGGCGAACCAGAGCAACAAGATCTCCGTGATCGACGCCAAGGAAGGCAAACTCACCGCGCTCATCGACGTCGGCAAGATCCCGCACCCGGGGCGGGGCGCGAACTTCATCCATCCGAAGTTCGGCCCGGTCTGGTCGACCGGCCACCTGGGTGACGAGTCGATCTCGCTGATCGGCACCGACCCGCAGGGGCACAAGGAATACGCGTTCAAGAAAGTCGCCGAGTTGAAGGGCCAGGGCGGCGGGGCGCTGTTCATCAAGAGCCACCCGAAGAGCAAGCACCTGTACTCCGACACGCCGCTCAACCCCGATGCGAAGATCTCGCAGTCGGTGGCGGTGTACGACATCGACAACCTCGACAAGGGCTTCACGGTGCTGCCGATCGCCGACTGGGCCGGCATCACCGACGACGGTGCCAAGCGTGTCGTGCAGCCCGAGTACAACAAGGCGGGTGACGAGGTGTGGTTCTCGGTCTGGTCGGCGAAGAACAAGCAGAGCGCGCTCGTGATCGTCGACGACAAGACGCTCAAGCTCAAGGCCGTGATCAAGGACCCGAGACTGATCACGCCCACCGGCCACTTCAACGTCTACAACACGCAGCACGACGTGTATTGAGCGCCCCAAGGCCGCCGCCTCGCGGCGACCGTCCCCCGCGGGGATCAAGGAAAGTGGCGAAGCCACATTTCCTTGAGAGCGCCCCAAGGCCGCCGCCTCGCGGCGACCGTCCCCCGCGGGGATCAAGGAAAGTGGCGAAGCCACATTTCCTTGTGAGACCAGGAACTCGCACATGAAAACCACCCTGTCGATCGCGCTCGTGCTGGCGCTGGCCCAAGGCGCCGCGTGGGCCGGCACCGAAGAGGCGATGACGAAGGCCGGTTGCTACGCCTGCCACACCAAGGACAAGAAGCTCGTCGGCCCGGCGTTCAAGGAGATCGCCGCCAAGTACAAGGGGCAGGACGTCACGGCCAAGCTGATCGAGAAGGTGCGCAAGGGCGGCTCGGGCACGTTCGGCCCGATCCCGATGGCGCCGAACGAACCGGACAAGATCAACGACGCCGACCTGAAGGCAGCGGTTGAACTGATCCTGAAGTCTTGAACCGGATGGGCGGGCTGCCGGCGCACCTTCGGCATGCCGATGTCGCGGCGGCAGGGCGATGGCGGTACCCCCGTTCTCCGGCCCACGCTCGCGGGCGACCGTCGCGGCCTGCATCGAGTAGCCGCATCAACACCGCTGTGCCCTGCAATCTTGGGGGGCGACCGCGAATCGGGCTTGCGCCCGGGGGCACCACCACCGCCCTGATGCATCCGCAGAGGCGTGCCACGCCGTAGCCTGCGACCCCGGTGCCCGGGCCACCTGCCCTGCACCACGCTCGCACGCAACCCGCATCCCACGGCCCACGGCCCGCTCCGAACGCCAGCCACTGACCGCCAACCGCTTGTCGTCGCAGGCAGTTCGCTGGACGCTCAACTTGGGAGTCGGCTTTCTGGCGGCGAAGTGCCCGGTGATGCCGGAGTGACGAACAAGTATTCGCGTATCGTGACCTGTGTGGTGACAGTCCGCGACCGCGTGGCATCGCCCAGCCGGCCAGTGAAGGCCGACCGCATCGAGTCTTGCTTCCGTGCAATGCCCATCCCATTTTCGGATGAACGCGGCGGCGCGCTGGAGCATCGGCTCGATATCAATGTCGGCCAGGCGCGCACCACGCCAGAGAAGGGTCAGCGTGGGCACAATGCCCTCTTGACGGTGGGACGACCGAGGAGCTGCAGTTCGCGAGGCAGTTCGCTGGACGGTAAGCAAAGTTCCGCGGACATCGCTGAGCGAGACGTCTGTGAACCTTTGACCCGCGCCCACAAGCGCGCCGCATGTCAAACGCCGGCCTGAGCCTGCGTGCGGATCCGACCTCGCCCACGCTCACCACTGCGTTGCAGGGTTGGTGCGGCGTCCGGTCCAGCGTTCGATCACCTGTGACAGTTGCACGCTGCTTGCCGGCTTGGTCAGGAAGTCGTCCATGCCCGAGGCCAGGCCACGCTCGCGGTCGCTGGCCAGCGCGTCTGCCGTCAGGGCGACGATCGCGACTCGTCGGCCCGAGCCTTGCTCGGCGGCGCGGATACTGCGCGTGGCCTCGTAGCCGTCCATCCCGGGCATATGGCAGTCCATGAAGACGAGGTCGAAGTAGGTGTCCTGCACGCTGCGGATTGCAGCCGCACCGTCGTCCACCACCTGCACCTCGCAGCCGAGTCGTTCGAGCATCGCGGTGACGACCTGCTGGTTCACCGGGTCGTCCTCGGCCACCAGGACCCGGATCGAAGTCTCGTCCTCGGAATCGTCCACACGGTCGATCACCGGCCTGGCATCGGGCGCCTGCTTCAACGGTAGATCGACCCAGAAGCGCGAGCCCTCGCCGACGACGCTCTCCACCCCGAGACTCCCACCCATCAGCTCGGCCAGCTCCTTGACGATGGTCAGCCCCAGGCCCGTCCCGCCGTGACGCCTTGTGCTCGAGCTGTCCACCTGCGTGAAGGCATCGAAGATCGAGCCGATCTGCGCCGGGGGAATGCCGATGCCGGTGTCGCTTACCGAAAGGCGCACCGCCAGAGGATCGGCAGTCACCACAGTGACATCGAGTCGCACCGAGCCGTGTTCGGTGAACTTCACCGCGTTCTGCAGCAGATTCACGAGCAGCTGACGCAGCCGCAAAGGGTCCGCGTGGACACGCTGCGGCAGCGCTGTGTCGACCCGGCCGCTGACCTCGACCGCCTTGTCGCGCGCGGTCATGCGCACGAGATCGACCGCTTCGGACACCAATGCGCGCAGGTCCACATTCGACGGGTGAAGCGCCAGCCGGCCGGCCTCGATGCGCGAGAGGTCCAGCACGTCGTCGATCAACGCCAGCAACGCAGACGCCGAGCGGTGCGCCGTACGCACGTAACGCTGCTGCGTCGGCGTCAGCGGCGTGCCGATCAGCAGTTCGGTGGCGCCGAGGATGCCGTTCATCGGCGTGCGGATCTCGTGGCTGGTGACGGCCAGGAACTGCGACTTGGCGGCGTTCGCCTGCGCGGCCTGGGCGCGGGCGCGTTCGAGTTCGCTCGCCTGCTTGTGCAGCGCCAGTGCCTGGGACTCGAGGTTCGCGACCAGTGAGCGCGCGGCATGGATCGCCTGGCGCGCGCGGCGGCGCAGCCGCTCGGTCACAAGCCCGGTGGCGGCGAAATACAGGCCCAGCAGGTACATGATCGCAGTGACGCCCAGGCGGTCGGGCCAGTAGGTCGCTGCCGGCTCTGTCCAGGCGATCCACAGGCAATAGGCCAGGTACGCCGCGGTCACGACCTGGAGGAAATAGATTGCGCGCCGGAATCCGAAGCCGACCTGATCGACCACGCGGACGAGCAAGAAGGAGGCGAAAAAGAGATGGTTCGCGCCTTGCTCGATGTAGTGCAGGTCGACGAGCCAGACGACCACGTCGAGGTGGAACAGCACCAGGCCGGGGTCGACTCGGCCCAGGCGCCCGTACGCGAACCTCATGAATGGCCAGGCTGCTGCGGCGTAACCCAGATTCACCGCCACCAGCACGGCCAGCGACACCTGGGGGAAGGCCGGGTCGCTGCGCAGGTCAAGGACCATGACGATGGCGCAAACGATGACGAAGCCGACGCCACGCAGCGCGGGGATCTGGACGGTGTTGAAGCGGCGCGCAGCGGCGGTCTTGCGCTGTCGGAGCAGCGCGTCGTCCAGCGTGAAAGTGGCGTCTGCTTCCGAGGCCGCGGCGACGTGCTTCATGTTGACCCGTCCCTGACGGACAGTACCGTCGCCCGCGAGACATTGAAGTCTCGAGCGAGCGCGGTGACCGTCCCGCCTCTGGCCAGTCTCGTACGGATGACCCGCCGCCGCTCTTTGGTGGTCTTCGGTGGCCGGCCCATGTGCGTGCCCTCGGCCCTGGCGCGCTCCTGGCCAGCCCTTGTGCGCTCGATGATGAGCTCGCGTTCGAAGTCAGCAACGGCGGCCAGCACTTTGATCAGAGGATAGGAAATTGAAACGCCTTTCTTCTCGACCATGGCACCCTGGTACGGCACTCAGCAAGCTTGGCTGCCGTTGGCTTGCGCTGCGCGCCCGTTGAGTGTCGACGGCGACCCGGTGAGTGTCAACGGCACCGCCGAATCAGCGCCAGCGTGAAGAGCGTGTCGGCCGACGCGGTGAATGACGACAAGTGTGGCGCGTCAATCTGGACCAGAGGCGCGCGACAATCCGGATGAGAAGCGTGTCGCGGCGCGACGATCATGCCCGAACACAGTGGCGCCAGGGCGGCGGCGTGCCACGCCTTCACATGCGACCCCGGTGCCCGGGCAGGTGGCTTGGGGCACGGGCGCGGGCTCGATTCGCGGTGGCCGTGACCCGCGCACCAACAGACGCTGTTGATGGCGCGACGCCTGCGCACCGAAACCGGTGCCCCGCGAGCGTGGGCCGGAGCAATGCCCCAGGCCACCTGCCCTGCTCCACGCTTGCACGCGGCCCGCTGCGAACGCCAGCCATCGACCGTCCCCGCTTGTCGTCGCAGGCAGTTCTCCACACGCTCAACTTGGGGGTCGGCTTTCCGGCGGCGAGCTTTGTGAAGCGAACGGCGTCTGGCGACGCCAACCCGACTTGCAAGACGCCAAGCTGTCGTCCAAAGAGCAGTCACCTGCGACGCTTGATGCCGAACTTCAACACCCCGGGCGGAGCGAACAATTGGGTCAGAATGCACGGCATGCAGACGCCTGTTCAATGCAGCCGTGACGACCAGATCGACACCCATGTGCGAATTGACGACTTTGGGGCCAAGGGGTGCCGCTCGCGTCCGGCGATTCCACTTCGGGCTACAGCATTCACGTGCAGGTCGGCCGCCCGTTGTACGAGATGAACGTCGGCGGTGAGCGCCATCTGCTGCGCCTGGAGCGTCCTGTGGCGCCGGGCAAGCACCGGCTCGGATTGCGGTCGCGGCTCGGCCCCAGGGTGGGGTTGCAGCATTTGCCGATGGCATGAGGTGTGAAGACCTTGCTGGGCCGCATCGGCAAACCGCTCAATTGGATGGCCCAGCTCGCGCCGGGCGTCATGCCGCAACCAGCAGCTGACGGCGCGGCACCGGGCGCGACGCCGCACGCGAGCTCGCCCGTCGGCCCTCAGGGTGCCAAACCCGCCACCGAGGTCACCCGCCGCTGCAACCACGCTGTTCGGCGCTGGCTGCCGATGACGGACCTGCAATCGTTCGACGACGCACGGCGCGGCTTCATCGCCGACATCCCTGCGCTGGCCGTCAAGCGTGCGAGTGGCGCGCCGGTGTGGAACCTGGCCGCTTACGGCTTCCTCGAGAACGAGGAAGCACCGGCCAGCGTTCACCCCGGGCTGTGGCGCCAGGCCCGCGTGAACATGATCACCGGGCTGTTCAAAGTGACCGAGCGCGTCTACCAGGTGCGCGGCATGGACATCTCGAACATGACGCTGATCGAGGGCGATACCGGCCTGATCCTGATCGACCCGCTGCTTTCGACCGAGGTCGCGCACGCCGCGCTTGAGCTGTACTTCGCGCACCGGCCGCGCCAGCCGGTGCGCGCGGTGATCTATTCGCACAGCCATGCCGACCATTTCGGCGGCGTGCGCGGGGTGATCGACGAAGCCGATGTCCAGGCCGGCCGGGTGCAGGTGATCGCACCCAAGGGTTTCATGGAAGAGGCGGTCTCCGAGAACGTGATGGCCGGCAACGCGATGACGCGGCGCGCGCTGTTCCAGTTCGGCCCGGTGCTTCCCAAGGGCGTGCTCGGCCAGGTCGACGCCGGGCTGGGCAAGACCACCTCGACCGGGACGCTGACGCTGATCCCGCCGACGCTGGTGATCGCGCAGACGGTGGAGCGCCATGTCATCGACGGCATCGAATGCGTCTTCGAACTGACGCCAGGTGCCGAGGCACCGTCGGAAATGGTGATCCACCATCCGCAACTACGCGTCCTCAACATGACCGAGATCACGAGCCACAACTTCCACAACCTGTTGCCGCTGCGCGGCGCGTTGGTGCGCGACGCGCTGGCCTGGTCTCGCTACCTGGGCGGGGCGCTGCGGCGCTACGCCGAGGCGAGCGACGTGCTGATCGCGCAGCACCACTGGCCGGTCTGGGGAACGCTTGCGCTGCAAGGCTTTCTCAAGCGCCAGCGCGACCTCTACAAATATGCGCACGACCAGACCGTGCGGCTCATGAACCACGGCTATCTCGCCTCCGAGATCGCCGAGGTGCTGGTGCTGCCGCAAAGCCTGCAACAGGACTGGTCGGCGCATGGTTTCTACGGCAGCCTGAAGCACAACGTGAAGGCGATCTATCAGCGCTACCTCGGCTGGTACGACGCCAACCCGGCCCACCTGGACCTGCTGCCGCCGGTGCCTGCGGCACTGAAGGCGGTGCAGTACATGGGCGGCGCCGACGCCGTGCTGGCCCGCGCGCGACAGGACTTCGAGCGCGGCGAGTACCGCTGGGTGGCGCAGGTCTGTTCGCAGCTCGTGCATGCCGAGCCTGCCAACCTGCCGGCGCGTGCGCTTGCCGCCGACGCGATGGAGCAGCTGGGCTACCAGGCCGAGTCGGCCACCTGGCGCAATGCCTACCTGCAAGGCGCGATGGAGCTGCGCCACGGTGCCCCCAAGCTGCAGACAATGAACCCTGCCAACGCCGACATGGTGCGCGCGCTGCCGCTGGACATGTTCTTCGACTACCTGGCGATGCGCCTCGATGGCGCCAAGGCGGAAGGCAAGCGCCTCGTGTTGAACTGGCAGTTCAGCGACACCGGCGAGCGCTACGTGATCAACCTCGAGAACAGCGCCCTGACCCATGTCGCCGACGCGCAGGCCGACGATGCCGATGCGACGCTGGTGCTGAGTCGCGCGACGCTCGACGAGATCTCGCTGCAGCAGCTCAGTTTCCCCGCTGCGGTGCAGGCCGGCCGGATCCAGGTCAGCGGGCGATCGCAGGCCTTGTTTGAACTGCTGGCCATGATCGATCGCTTCGAACGATTGTTCAACGTGGTCGAGCCGCGGCCGCCACTGGCCCCATTTCACGGCTGAGGGAGCACGCATGGCCTGGGCTCGACCTCTGTCCCGCGCACGAATTCGGAACTGATGCCGCGTCGGCCGGCCGGTTCGCACTCGGCGCATGGTGCATAAGCTCTCGGCCTTGGGGTTGTCCCGCGCACGTCGTTGATAGATTGTTTTCTACTCTATGTCCCTTGCAATCCCTCTGAGGAGCTGAACCATGACCCAACCATCTTCTGCCGGCGTTGGCTTCGGCCTGAACCCCACCGACGAACTCAACGACCTGCGCATGTCGGAGAAAGCCTTACCGCTGCTCGAGCACGTGAAGCGCTTCTGTGCCGAGACCGTGGCGCCGATGGCTGAGAAGTTCCAGCGCATGGGCGAAGGCCGCGCCGACCGCTGGAGCTACGTGCCCGGCCAGCTCGAGCTGCTGGAAGTGGCGAAGAACAAGGCCAAGCGAGAAGGGCTGTGGAACTTCTTCCTGCCCGACGCGCACACCGGCGAGGGCCTGAAGAACCTCGACTACGCCTACATCGCGGCCGTGCTCGGCCGCTATCCGATGGCCTCCGAAACCATGAACTGCTCGGCACCCGACACCGGCAACATGGAGGTCATCGAGCGCGTGGGCACGCCCGAGCAGAAGGAGCGCTGGCTGAAGCCGCTGCTGGCCGGAGAGATCCGCTCGGCCTATGCCATGACCGAACCCGACATGGCCTCGTCGGACGCGAAGAACATCAGCATGCGCGCGGTCCTCAAAGGCAACGAATGGGTGCTCAATGGCGAGAAGTACTACATCTCCGGCGCCGGTGACCCACGCTGCAAGATCATGATCACGATGGTCAAGACCAGCCCCGACGCACCCGCGAGCCAGCAGCATTCGCAGATCCTGGTGCCCACCGACACGCCCGGGGTCGAGATCCTGGGGCCGATGTGCGTGTTCGGCGAGGACGACGCGCCGCACGGCCACATGCACATCCGCTTCACCGACGTGCGCGTGCCCGAGTCCAACATGCTGCTGGGCGAAGGGCGCGGCTTCGAGATCTCGCAACTGCGCCTGGGCCCGGGCCGCATCCACCACTGCATGCGCTCGATCGGCCAGGCCGAGAAGGCGCTCGACCTGATGGTCACGCGCGGCCTGTCGCGCGAAGCGTTCGGCAAGAAGCTGGTCTGGCTCGGCGGCAACATCGAGATCATTTCGCGCGCGCGCATCGAGATCGAATCGATGCGGTTGATGGTGCTCAAGGCCGCCAAGGCGATGGATGTGCTGGGCAACCGCGAGGCGCGCGTGTGGGTGCACATGGTCAAGGCGCTGGTGCCGGAACGCGTGTGCCACATCATCGACCAGGCGATCCAGATGCACGGCGCCACCGGCGTGTCGCAATGGACGCCGCTGTCGCGCATGTACGCCAGCCAGCGCACCCTGCGTCTGGCCGATGGTCCGGACGAAGTGCACCACCTGGTGGTGGGCCGCAACGAAGTGCACGCCTACGCGAGCAGCGGTGAGGACGCCACCTCGGCCGTGGTCTGGCGCAGCTGAATCCGGCGCATCGCAGCGCACCACACTCGCACCATGGCGACCTACCACCCCAGGGCCTTGCTGCCCGACGACCAGCCCGGCGCGTGGAGCGACCCGGTGCGAATCACCTACGACCAGCGCGACGTGCTGCTGTACGCGGTCGGCATCGGCTGCAGCGATCTGCGCTTCATCTTCGAGGGGCAGCCGGGCTTCGCGGTGTTTCCCACCTTCGCCATCCGCTGGGGTGGCGCCGGCATCGTGCTCGATGCGAACGCGCTGCCGCCGTCGCCCGGGCCATTCGTCATCGACGCCGAGCGCAGCCTCGAGATGCTGGCGCCACTGCCGTTGGCCGGCAGCGTGCAGGTGCGTTCGCGCCTTCTGGCCGTGCACCCGCGCGGCAAGGGCAGTGCGTTTCTCGAGTTCGAGAGCGAAGTCACCGACGCCACCGGCCAGGCCTGCGTGCGCATGGTCAGCGGCTCGTTCCGACGCGGCGTTGCGCAGCTCGGCGACATCGCACCGTTCGAGGGCGCGGGCCAGAGCCGCTCGATCCGCAGCGTCAAGCCGGAGCGTGCGCCTGATCTCGAAGTGAAGGCACAGATCGGCACCAACCAGGCCCAGCTGTATCGGCTTTCAGGCGACTACAACCCGCTGCACATCGATCCGCAAGCAGCCCGCTTCGGTGGCTTCGACGCGCCGATCCTGCACGGTCTGTGCACCTATGGCCATTGCGCCCAGCTCTTGTTGGGCGCCCTGTGCGACGGCGACGCCGCACGCTTCTCGGCGCTCAGGCTGCGCTTCGCGTCGCCGGTGTTTCCAGGCGACACGCTGCGGCTGCTCGTCTGGCACGACGGACCCGGCCGC
>JAEMQF010000402.1 GCA_022758925.1 Burkholderiales bacterium
AGCGCTTGCCGGCAAAGGCGTGCTCATGGTCGATGCGCCGGTGTCGGGTGCGCAATGGGGCGCGCAGGCGGCAGAGCTGGTGTTCATGGTCGGGGGCGATGCCGGCCATGTGCAGCGCATCAAACCGCTGCTCGACTGCATGGGCCGGGCCGTGTTCCACCTCGGCGGACTGGCTTGCGGCCATGCGATGAAGTGCATCGACAACCTGATTACGGCAATGACGTTCAGCGCCACCGCCGAAGGCCTCGTCATCGGCAAGTCGTTCGGCCTGGACCCCGCCGTGATGACGCAGGTGTTGAATGAGGCGATGTCCCGATCGTTGTGGAACGCAGCCGGATGACGGCTCCAATTTGTTGATGCTACGTGGATTTGCGTTGGGCTTTCGTGGCGGGGATCGCGTTGGGTTTCAATGCGACCAACAAAAACTTCATGTCGCGGCACCTGGACTTGGAGTTGGACTGCTAGGTCCATAAGGCTGAGGTGTCCGCGAAAGCAGGGCAATTCCAGGCCTGGATTCGCCTAACTGGAAGCGACGCGTGAAGATGTGCCGGACTTCAACGTGGCCCTGGCTCACGCGGTGAGCGCCGACACGTCCCGCTGACACAATCCAATGCAACGTAGTGCACAAGGAAAGCAAATGCTGCGATTCTTGAAGGTAGCGGCATTGTGTTTGGTCGTGGCCGCATGCGCTTCAGGGTGCGTCGGGACAAGCGTTACAGGTCGCACACTTGTGCCCTTTGCGCCCATTGATAGTCTTGGTGTCTACGTCCAGACCGGCCACTTTGTCGAAGGTAACACCGCCTCACTCTTGGGCAACCAACAAGTCGCCAGCTTGTTCCCTCACCTGGTTCGGCGACTTCCGCTCATACTGTCGCTTAACGGCATTGACAGTCAGGCAATCGGAAGCAGCGGTGGAGAATCAGCAGCGCCGGCAAAAGTAGCTAGATTCGCGCACCTCCTGCAAATCTTTCCTAGGTCGGTATCTTGGAACAGCAGAGGCGGCTCGTCATTGCGCTTGGGCGCTGCAATCGTGGGTTATGGTAAGAGGGTTCTCTGGACGGGCGAGATCAACCTCGGTACGATGGGCTTTGGTGACTTTGACGAAGCGCTTGCCGACGAGTTCGCCAAGAAGTTGCTGACACAGCTCAGCCAAGACCGCGTGATTCGGCTCTCCAGTGCCGAGATTCAGATGCCCAGAGCAAGCACAGAGTCGAGCAGTGCAAGTGGCACGAACGCTGGCGTGGCGGCGTCTGGCGAGCCAGGAGGCCAGGGAAACGCGCAGGGCACACCCGTGCAATGAGGGTGCCTAACCGGCAGATGACCGATTCTCGGAGCCACCGGCTGGCTTGCCCGTGGCGCATCCAATGGCAACCGGCGATCACGGCTGCGAGTTGCGCGAGATAATGAAATCGAACGGTATGTCGTAAACGATGTCGCCGTTGCTGTCGATCGACACCGTCACCCAGTCGCTGACTGGGACCTGAAGCCTTAACCCCAGCGAGTGCTGTACAGGCGCGGCCGAGTTGTCGCTGTTGATCGTGAACGTGTTCGCGACCGACAAGGCACGGTGATGTCCCCCGGGACAGCTGGAACTTCGGGCGGCGGTTTCCAGTTGAGTTCGGCAGAATCCAGCTTACCAACCTGAAGCCATCGAAGAGGAAACCGAGATGAACGATCGTAAAGCAAAGACGGGCGTGCACGTGGCCGCATCGCCATGACAAAGCTGCCGTGAGGCGCTGGGCTACATCAAGCCCGCGGAATTCGAGCGGCGCTGGCGCGCCGAGTCAACTGCAAAGACAAAGGCATTGCAGCAATGAGCGGGCACCGCCTTACGTAAGCAGTCAGCAATCCCGTCTTGACTGCGATGCCGAAACTCGGCATTGTCCCGATCGTTGTTGAACGAGCGCGTGTGACGGTTCCTCGGTTGAGACACTACGCGGCCTTGAGATCGGCGTGTGCGGCGTGAGCAACGCGCTCCTGGAGGGCGGCCAGCAAGACCTTCATGTCGCGGTGTCCGCGAAGCTTGCGGAACCGCCTGCTCGCGTCGCTGAGAGCACTGGCGACCCAGCGCAAGGTCATCTGCCCGTCCTTCTATAGCTTGACGTTGCGCGTGTACTGCGCGATCGAGCCGTTCAGGTTCTCGATCGGGTTGGTCGTGCGCAGCGTGCGGTACAGCGCGCCCGTGATGCCAAGGCCCTGGACCGTCAAGGTCTCCTCCAGCCCCCCGCGCAAGCTGGCGGCCACCCCCGGGTGCCTGGCTTGCAGCGAAGCTGCCAGGCGCTGCAGCTGCTTTTTGGCCAAGTCGGTGTCGGCGCCGTCCAATGCGTCGCGCAGGGCGCGCCCGACGCTGGCGTGCAGCTGCTCGGGCAGGTGCTCGATCACGTTGCGCCGCTTGTGCTCCTGGCAGCGCTGCAAGAGTGCCGTGTGGCCGAAGCACTCCACGATCGCCCGGCGCAGCACCTTGCGCCCGTCGATCACCCACAGCCGAGCACGGTCGGCGTCGAGCCCGCGCTCGATCAGATCACTCAGCAGCGAGCGCTCCACGCGTGTACTCTCGGTGGAGCTCTCGCGCAAGCCCAGGACGTGCTTGTCGCCCTTGGCGTCGATGCCCAGCGCCACGAGGATCACGCGGTTATGGAAGTGGATGCCGTCGATCATCCCCACCGGCAGATCGATGTCCCCGAGCGAGCGCGTCTGCCACTGCAGCAGCTGCTCCTGGCTCAACGCGACGAAGCGCCGCGAGACCGCGCTCTTGGACACCGACAGCGGCTCCTCGGGCTCGGGCAACTCGTCCAAGGCGCCGGCGTAGCGGCGCGTGGAAACGCCTGCGGCGATCGACGCCAGCGTCGCCATGTCCAGCGGGTCGGTGTACGACTGATCTTGCCCTTGATCGACGTAGTCCATAACCACTCGGTTACGCGGCTTGTTTCGGCTGGCCCGCGTGCCAGGCTTCTTCGAACCTCATTGGGCTGACGTAGCCCAACGTGGAGTGAAGTCGGCGATGGTTGTAGAACGTCAACCAGTCGATGACCTCGTCCATCGCCTGGCGCTGCGTGGCGAATCTTTTGCCATACAACCTGCCTACTTTCAGGCTGCCCCACAGGCTCTCGGTCGGCGCATTGTCCCAGCAGTTTCCCTTGCGACTCATCGAACTGCGCATGCCATAGCTGCTCAGCGCCGCTTGGAACGAGTGGCTGCAATACTGGCTGCCCCGGTCCGAGTGGAAGATCAGACCCGGCGCCGGATGGCGCCTGAACCACGCCATGCGCAGCGCATCCGTCACCAGGCTGGTCTGCATATGCAGCTGCATGCTCCAGCCCGCCACCTGGCGGCTGAACAGGTCGATCACGCAGGCCATGTACAGCCAACCTTCATCGGTGGCGATGTAGGTGATGTCGCTGCTCCACACGCGGTCGGGGGCACTTGGCGTGAAGTCTCTGGCCAGCAGGTTTTCGGCCACAGGCAGGCTGTGTTTGCTGTCGGTGGTGACGACGAACTTCCTCTTGCCGCGCGCCTTGATGCCGTGCGCGTGCATGAGCCGCTGCACCCGGTCTTTGCCCACGCGGATGCCGCGTGCGAGCAGTTCCTTCCACACCCTTGGCCAGCCGTATTCGCCCCTAAACTCGGCGTGGATGGCCCGGATGTGGGTCAGCAGGGCCTCGTTGCTCTGCCGCCCGCTTGGCAGGCCGGACAGTGCTTGTGCGCGCCTGCGCTGATGCTCGAGGTAGCCGCTGATGCTCACGTCCAGCACCTCGCAGATCAGCGTGACCGGCCACACGGCCCTGAACATAAAGATCCAGGCGTACTTCACAGCGACTCCCTGGCAAAGAACGCCGTCGCTTTTTTTAGGATGTCACGTTCCATCTTCACGCGCGCCAGCTCCGCGCGCAGTCGTGCCAGCTCCATTTGCTCAGCGCTCACCGGGCGCTCTGCGGCACCTTGCACCGCTCCCTTGCCAGCCAGCCTTACCCAGTTGCTCAGGGGCTGCTTGGGCACCCCCAGCACACGCGCCGTCACCGACACCTCCTGCCCCGCCTTGACCAGCCTGACGGCCTCCAGCTTGAACTCTAGCGTGTACCAAGCCCGGTTCTTTGATCCGTCTCGCTTGCTCATTCTTCGTGCTCCTTGAATGCATTTTCAGCTTCGGCTATGGAGTACGTTTTTCGGGGGCAAGCTCACTCTGCCGCTGTCCGGCCTGGGCGAACAACTGTGGCGCGCCGCAGCGCGGGAAGCGGGCCCGGGCGCCAGCATCAGCGAACTGGCGCGCTGGGTTGAAGGCCAGACCGGTATATCGTTGACGCCGGGAAGCCGCGGTTGAGGTTTGCGCCGACCCGATGTGGCAAGTGGAAGCCGCAACGCGTCTGCGCCGCCCGGCAGGCTCCCAGGATCGCGAACCACCCAGGATTCTTCAAATGACCAGTCTGCGTCTTCAGGTCAACGGCCAGCCGGTCGTGACCGACATTCAGCCCAATACGTTGCTGCTCGACCTGTTGCGTGGCCCGCTTGGCCTGACCGGCACCCACTGCGGCTGCGACACGGGCCAGTGTGGCGCCTGCACCGTGTTGCTCGACGACATGGCGGTGAAGAGCTGCACCCTGCTCGCGCTGCAGGCGCAGGATCGGCATGTCGCCACCGTCGAGGGCTTGGCAGACGCCACCGGCAAACGACACCCGCTGCAAGAGGCTTTCATGGCCTGTCACGGCCTGCAGTGCGGTTTCTGTACGCCGGGAATCTTGATGGCGGCCTGCGGCCTGCTCAAGAGCGTAGCGCAGCCGAGCGAAGCGCAAATTGTCGACGCGCTCGAAGGCAATCTGTGCCGCTGCACCGGCTATGTGAACATCGTCACGGCAGTGCAACAGGCGGCGCTGGCGATGGCCCCGAGCGGGGGCTCGCGGTGAACGCGCCGCTGGAAGTGGGCCGTTTCGGCAGCGGCAAGACGGTGCGCCGCATTGAAGACCCCACTCTCGTCGCCGGCAAGGGCCAGTTCACCGACGACTTGAATCGCCTCGGGCAGGCGCATCTAATCGTTCTGCGCTCGCCGCACGCACATGCCCGCATTGCCGCAGTCGATGTGAGCGGCGCGCGTGCACTGCCGGGGGTACTGGCCGCGTATTCCGGGGCCGACCTGGTGGCGGCCGGGGTCAAGCCGATCGCCGCGGCGATTCCGTTTCCCCGGCCCGATGGTTCGCCCGCGGCGTCGGCGCAGCGCCATGCCCTGGCCTTGGATCGAGTGCGTTACGTCGGCGAAGCCGTCGCCGCAGTGGTCGGTGTCAGCCGCGACGCGGCGCTGGCCGGCATCGATGCGGTGCGCGTTGAATATGAAGAATTGCCCGCTGTCGTCGACGCCGTCAGCGCCATGGCCCCCGGTGCGCCCGTGCTGTGCGATGCCGCACCCGACAACATCGCCGCCGAGATGCGTCACGGTGACGCTGCCGCCACCGACGCGGCGTTTGCACGCGCTGCGCACCGGGTTGCACTCGACCTCGTGAACCAGCGCATTGCACCGAGCCCGATCGAGCCGCGCGTCGTTCTCGCAGAAATGGAAGGCGACAGGTTGATCGTCACCCTGTCGAGCCAGATGCCGACGTCGGTTCGCGACGGCTTGGTCGCGACGCTTGCGCAACTGACGCCGGCCCAGGTGCGCGTGCGTGTGGGCGATGTGGGCGGCGGCTTCGGCATGAAGACGGGCATCTACCCGGAAGACATCGTCGTCGCGCATGCAGCGCGCAGCTTGCGCCGCCCTGTCAAATGGTGTGCGCAGCGGCTCGAGGAGTTCTCGGCCTCGGTGCACGGCCGCGATGTGCTGAGCCATGCCGAAATGGCGCTCGCCGCGAACGGCCAGGTGCTGGCGCTGCGCGTGCGCTCAGCTGCGAACGTGGGCGGCTACGCCACGGCCACCGGGGTGCTGATCCCTTTGCTCGTGGGCCCTTGGGTGACGACGAGCATTTACGACATCCCGATCATTTCGCTGCATCTGACGGCGGTGATGAGCAACGTGACCCCGGTTGGCGCGTACCGCGGCGCCGGGCGGCCCGAGGCGATCTACATCGTCGAACGGCTGTTCGACGCCGCGGCGCGCAAGATGGGTGTTGACCCGTCGGAGCTGCGCCGGCGCAACATGATCAAGCCGGCGCAGATGCCGTACACAAACCCGATGGCGCAGGTCTACGACTGCGGCGAGTTCGAAAAGATCCTCGACAAGGGCCTGGCGCTGGCCAACTGGCGCGGGTTTGCGTCGCGCCGCGCGCAAAGCAAGCTGCGCGGCAAGTTGCGCGGTCGCGGCATCGCAACCTTCCTCGAATGGACCGGCGGCAACACTCTGGTTGAGAACGCGAGCGTCAAAGTGCTGCCCGAAGGCATCATCGAACTCACGAGTGCGACGCAGGCGATGGGCCAGGGCATCGCCACGAGCTACGCGCAACTCGCGGTCGATGTCTTCGGCGTCGGCATCGATTGCATTCGGGTCCTGCAAGGTGACACCGATCGTGCCAACGGATTCGGCAGTGCCGGCTCGCGCTCGCTGTTCACTGGGGGCGGTGCAGTGCACGTGGCGTCGCAGCGCACCGTGGAACACGCGAAGCAGTTGGCCGGGGAGGCACTCGAAGCGGCAGCGTCGGACATCGAATACCGCGCCGGGCGTTTCAACGTGGTCGGCACCGATCTGGGCATCGGCCTGTTCGAACTCGCCGCCAAACAAAGCGCCGCGCAGATCTCGATGGACGGCACGGCCAGGGCGGGCGGGCCGAGTTGGCCGAATGCCTGTCACATCTGCGAGGTCGAGGTTGACCCCGACACGGGGCAGGTCGACGTCGTCGGCTACGCGTCGGTGAACGACATCGGCCGTGTCATCAGCCCGCAAATCGTGCGCGGCCAGGTCGAAGGCGGTGCGGTGCAAGGCATCGGCCAGGCCCTGTGCGAGCAGGTCGTCTACGACAAGGAAAGCGGCCAATTGCTGAGTGCGAGCTTCATGGACTATGCGCTGCCGCGCGTCGATGGCTATCGCGGATTCAAAACCGAATTCGACACTTCGATTCCGTGCCGCACGAATGTATTGGGTGCGAAGGGGGTGGGCGAACTCGGCACGATCGGCGCGACGCCGGCCGTCGTGAATGCCGTGATCGACGCGCTGGCCGAAGCGGGCCTGGGGCGTGCCGCCGAAAAGCTGCAGATGCCGCTGACGCCGATGGTGGTGTGGCGCGCGCTCAACGGCGAGTTCGATTCAGTGCGTATGCCATGAGCTGGGCGGGAATATTCGCCTTTGGGCGAGGGGCTGACCGGGCCGCCGCGCCGGGCCGCTCCCAAGCAAGGCACTATCCCCGCGGGGGATCGACCCATGGATTCATGGGGCGAGGGGCAGACATCACTGCTCCTCGATCCAGGTATGGCCGTCGCGCGCGACGAGTGCACTGGCCGCAGCCGGCCCCCACGTGCCCGAGGTGTAAGGGCGCGGGCCCGCATGGTCGGCCTTCCAGGCCTCGAGGATGGGCTCGACCCAGTGCCAGGCCTGTTCCTGCTCGTCGCTGCGCACGAACAGGTTGAGCTTTCCTGCGAGTGCATCGAGCAGCAAGCGCTCATAGCCTCCAACGCGGTCCTGCGCAAATGCCTTGTCGAAATCCAGGTCGAGTGATACCGGCGACAGCGCCTCATGCTGGCGCGCCCCTTTCGCTGCCAGCAGGTGCAACTTGAGCCCGTCTTCCGGCTGCAAATTGATGACCAGCTTGTTCGGTTGGTTCATGCCGGGGAAGATGCTGTGCGGCGTGGGCCGGAAGTTGACGACGATTTGCGCATCGCGCGCCGCAAGCCGCTTGCCGGTGCGCAAATAGAACGGCACGCCGGCCCAGCGCCAGTTCTGGATCTCGGTGCGCAGCGCGACAAAGGTTTCGCAGCGGCTGTCGGCGGGTACGTTGGCTTCTTCCAGATAAGCCGGCACTGCCTGGCCCTTCGCGTTGCCGGCGCGGTACTGGCCGCGCACCACGTCACGTGCAATCGCCTCCGCACTGAAGGGTTTGAGTGAGCGCAGCACCTTGAGTTTTTCGTCGCGGATGGCGTCGGCGTCACCGCTGATCGGCGGCTCCATCGCGACCATCGTCAGCAGCTGCAGCGCATGGTTCTGGATCATGTCGCGCAGCGCGCCGGTGCGGTCGTAGAAGTCGCCGCGCGTGCCCACGCCCAGGTCTTCGGCCAGTGTGATCTGGATGTTGGCGATGCACTCGCGCCGCCACAGCGGCTCGAACAGGGCATTGCCAAAACGCAGCGCCATCAGGTTCTGCACCGCGGGCTTGCCGAGGTAATGGTCGATGCGCAGCGCCTGAGTTTCGCTGAACGCGGCACGCACCTCGCGATTGATCTGGCGCGCGCTTTTCAGATCATGGCCGAGCGGCTTTTCGAGCACGACGCGAACCTTCGGCCCGTTCAAACCGACGTCGCCGAGTTGCTTGCAGATCTGCGGAAACAGGTGCGGGCTGGTCGCGAGGAAGAGCACGACGGTGTCGGCGCCACGCGCATCGATCGCAGCTTTGAGCCCGGCGTAGTGCTCGGGCAGCGCGAGGTCCATGCGCCGGTAGTGCAAGAGTTCGGCGAAGCGAGCGAACTCGTCATCGTGCGGCCGCTTCGCGCTGTCGACTTCAACGAACCTGTCGCGGATGAAGGCGCGATAGGCGTCGTCGCTGCGCTCGTCTCGCGCCACCGCAATGATGCGCCCGCCCTCAGGCAACTTGCCGTGGCGCCAAGCCTGGAACAGCGCCGGCATGAGTTTGCGCCAGGTCAGGTCACCGGTGCCGCCGAACAGAATGAGGTCGAAAGACATTAAGTTTGTGCCCGCAGAGCATCGAAGTGACTTGATTCTTGTTCATTGTCCTCGACGCTGATTTTCGATCGCCGCGAATTGCAGGGCAAATACTCCCTTGGCGCGGCCTTTGCGAGTGCACACAATCACCATGTCAAGGAGCCTGTCAATGAACAAACGAATTCTCGCGCTCGCCCTGGGTCTCTTGTCGGCCAGCGCTGCGCTCGCCCAGCAGGGCCAGGTCAACGTCATCTGCTCGGTGCAGGCTGACTGGTGCAATCTGATCCAGACCGTCTTCGCCAAGTCCACCGGCATCAAGGTCAACATGACGCTGAAGGGCTCGGGCGAAGCGCTCGCGCAGTTGATCGCCGAGAAGGCGAACCCGAAGACCGACGTCTGGTTCGGCGGCACTGGTGACCCGCATCTGCAGGCCGCCGAGCAGGATTTGTCGCTCGAATACAAATCGGCCGCGCTGAAAGAGTTGCATCCCTGGGCGCAGGCGCAAGCCGAGCAGTCGGGCTTCAAGACGGTGGGCATCTATTCCGGGCCGCTCGGCTTCGGCTACAACTCCGAGTTGATCGCGAAGAAGAAACTCGGCATCCCCAAG
>JAEMQF010000419.1 GCA_022758925.1 Burkholderiales bacterium
TCCGAGAGCGCGGCGGCCTGGCTGGTGTTCCCCGCATCTTCGAGCTGGAGCACCGCCACCGGGGCGAGGGTGGTCGCGGGCGTCACCAGGAAGATGACGGCCGAAAGCGTCACCATCGAGCGCATGAAGAAGAACGCGGCGATCGAGGCTGCGGCCGGCCACAGCATCGGCCACAGCACCCAGCGGAATGTCTGCAGGAAGCTCGCGCCGAGCGTCGCGGAGGCTTCGTCGAAGGTGCCCGAGACCTGCCGCAGCGCGGTGACGGCGGTGAGGTAGCCCTGCGCGTGATAGTGGCAGATGTTGCAGGCGACGATGATGGCGAGCGTTCCGTAGAGGAAGCCGAAGGGATTCGCCGGATTGTTGAAGGCGAAGACATAGGCGAGGCCCAGCACCATCCCCGGCACCGCCGCCGGCATCAGCGCGAGCGCGTGGATGGCACGGTTGACGGGGTGCTTCCATTTTTCGCCGAGGAGCGCGGCGGTCAAGGCCACCGTTGTGCCGAGGATCGACGTCGCCAGCGCCACTTTGGCGCTGTTCCCGAGCGAGTCGAAGCCGCCGGGGATGTCGAGCGCATAGTGCCGCAGCGTGGGCGTGAAGTTGTAGGGCCACAGCTTGACGAAACTCCCGACGAGGACCGTGGCGGTGACGGCCAGCATCGCCGCGGCCAGCAGGACGACGAGCGCGTAGAGCACCCATCCGGCGCGGCCCGGCGTCACCGGCGCGAGCCGCACGGCCCGGTCGGTGCGCGCGGCCACCTGCCGGCCGGACAGGTAGCGCCCGAGCGCGAATGCGATCGCGGCCGGCACCATCAGCACGATGGCGATCACGGCGCCGAGGCCGAAGTTCATCTGCCCCGACACCTGCTTGTAGATCTCCGTCGCCAGCACCGCATAGTCGCCGCCCACCACCATCGCGGTGCCGAAGTCGGTGATGGTGATGGTGAACGCGAGCAGCGCCGCGCTGATCAGGCCGAAGCGCGACGCGGGGAGCGTCACGGAGGTGAACGCCTTCCAGCCGCTGGCGCCCAGCACGGTCGCCGCCTCGTAGGGGCGGGCGTCCATCTGCGCGAGCGTCGCGGTGAGCACGAGGACGACCTGCGGCAGGCAGTAGAGCGCATCGGCCACCACGATGCCCCAGAATCCGTAGATGGAGAGATCGAGGCCGAACACGCGGTTGACGACGCCGTTGCGGCCCAGCAGGAAGATGATCCCGAGGCCGAGCACCAGCGACGGCGCGACGATCGGCATCGCGATGATCGTGCGCAGCAACCCCTTGAACGGCACCTGGAAGCGCGCGAGCGTGAACGCAAAGAGGTAACCGGCCACCACCGACAGCACGGTCACCGTGACCGAGACCGCCAGGCTGTTGCGCACGGCGATCCAGAACCGCGGCGCGCCGAAGGCGGCCGAGAAATTGGCGAGCGCGGGGCCGCCGGTGCCCGCGTCGAAGCTCTTCCCGAATACGACCAGCAGCGGCTGAGCGACAAAGACCAGCAGCAGGCCCAGCACGAGCGTGGCCAGGGCCGCGAAAACCAGCCGGTCGGTGTCGAGGCGCGCCGGCATGACGCCGCCGGCCTCAGCGACGTTCATCGTCGAACGCGAGCGCGGATCCGCCCGGAAGGCTGACACTGACCGGCATGCCGGCGAGCCAGGGCGAGTCCGGCGGCGCCACCGCGACGAGCGCTTCGTCATGGACCGTCACCGTGACCCGCAGGACTCCGCCCAGGAAGCACTGCGCGGTGACGGTTCCGGCGATCACGCCGGCGCGATCTTCAGGATGCGCAAGGCGCAGCGCTTCGGGCCGCACCGCGAAGCGCGCGCCGGGCCGGTTCGCGATGTCGGGCGCGAGGCGCTGCGCAAGAGCGCGCGACAGGAAATTGATCGACCCCACGAACCCGGCCACGAACGGGGTCGCCGGTGTGTCGTAGAGTTGTCGTGGCGTGCCCACCTGCTCGATGCGGCCCCGGTTCATGCAGACGATGCGGTCGGCCATTTCCATCGCCTCGTCCTGGTCGTGCGTCACCATGAGGGTGGGAATGCGCAGCCGCTGCTGCAGCGCGCGCACCTCGTGGCGAAGCGCGATGCGCACCTGCGCGTCGAGGGCGGAAAGGGGTTCGTCCAGCAGCAGCAGCGTCGGATCGACGGCGATCGCGCGCGCCAGCGCCACGCGTTGCTGCTCGCCGCCGGACAGTTCGTCGGGGTGCTTGCCGCCGCTGCCGGGCAGGCCGATCAGCGCCAGCAGCTCCTCGACGCGAGTGCGGATTCGCGCGGGCGCCATCCGCCGCACCCGCATGCCGTAGCCGACGTTTTCCGCCGCCGTGAGGTTCGGGAACAGCGAGTACGACTGGAAGACGATGCCGAACCCGCGGTGCCGGGCGGGCACGCGCGTCAAGTCCCGGCCGTCCTGCAGGATGGTGCCGGCGTCCGGCAGGACCAGCCCCGCCAGAATCCGCAGCAGCGTCGTCTTGCCGCAGCCGCTGGGGCCGAGGATGCAGACGAATTCGCCCTCGTTCACGTCGAGATCGACGTCATCGACCGCGACGCTGTCGCCATAGGATTTGCGGATGCCTTTCAGCGCGAGGAACAAGGGCCCGCGCTCCGCGTCAACCGACCAATCCGGGTTCCGGCGCGCGCCCGCTCATGAGGTCGGCGATGGCGCGCGCGCTCCCGCACGACATGGTCCAGCCGAGGGTGCCGTGGCCGGTGTTCAGGAACAGGTTCGGGTAGCGCGTGCGCCCGACGATGGGCACGTTGCTCGGCGTCGATGGGCGCAGCCCGGTCCACAGCGTGACCGAATCGCGCCGGCCGGCGCGCGGGAAGAGCTCGAACACGCGATCGACGATCGCCTTGCACCGCGCGGCATTGAGCTCGGTGTCGTAGCCGGTGAGCTCGGCGGTCCCGGCCGCCCGCAGCCGGTCGCCCAGACGCGAGAGCACGATCTTCATTTGCTCGTCGGTGATGGAAACGGTGGGCGCGCCGGCGGGGTCGTCGATCGGCAGGGTCACCGAGTAGCCCTTGAGCGGATAGATCGGCACGCGAATGCCGACCGGGGCCAGCAGCAGCGGGCTGTAGCTGCCGAGGCAGACGAGGAAGGCGTCCGCGGCCAGCCGCTCGCTCCTGCCCTCGCGGCGCACGCGAACGCCGGCGATCGTGCCGGACTCGCGCTCGAGCGCTTCGATGGGCGTGTCGAAGAGGAAGCGCACACCCGCGCGCTCGCAGTGCGCGGCGAGCCCGACGGTGAACTTGTGGGCGTCGCCGGACTCGTCGCGCGGCGTGAAGATCCCGCCGTGGATCTCGAGCCGGCTTTCCGCCAGGGCAGGCTCGATGGCGACGCATTCGTCCCGGGTCTTGAACTCGCGCGCGGCACCCGGCGCGCGCATCGCGGGCGTGACGGCCGCCTCCAGCTCGTGCCGGTCGGTGTAGATCTTCAGGATGCCGCGGCGCCCCGCGTCGTAGTCCAGCGCCAGCTCCTCGCGCAGCGCGCTCAGTACCGCGTGGCTGTAGGTCACCACGGCATGGATGCGCTCGCTGTTCCGGCGGGTGCGCGACGGCAGGCACTCGACGAGGAATTGCGCGCCCCACAGCCACTGGGCGAGGTCGGCGCGGGGCCGGAACAGCAGCGGCGCGTCTTCCTGCCCCAGCCACCGCAGAATCTGGGCCGGGGTGGAGGGATTGGCCCACGGCGTCGAGTGGGTGACCGAAACCTGCCCGCCGTTGGCGAAGCTGGTCTCGAGTGCCGGTCCCGGCTGGCGGTCGACCACGGTGACCGCGTGGCCTTCCCGCGCGAGGAACCAGGCGCTGGTCACGCCGACAACGCCGGCGCCCAGGACGAGAACTTTCATTGTGTACTCTTGCGGCTAGCGGCCGATGTCGGCCTTCCAGCGCTTGAGCGTGTCACCCCGCGTGGCGGCCGACGCGGCGAAATCCATCTTGAAGAGCACGGTCGTCACGTCTTCGGGCAGGCCGGCGGCGCGCATGTCGGCGGTCGGGGTCGCACCCTTGACGGTGACGATCTCCTTGTTGCGGCTGTAGGCCTGCACCGCATTGGGCGACAGCGTCCAGTCGAGGAAACGCCGGGCGTCGGCTTTGTTCTTCGCGGCGGCCATCAGCGCATTGGCCCCCAGCTCGTAGCCCGCGCCCTCGGCGGGAATGACCATCTTCACGGGGAAGCCTTCCTTCACCGACTTGATCGCGGCCTCGGCCAGCGAGGCCCCGATCGCGAACTCGCCCTTGCTCGCCAGCTTGCACGGCGCCGA
>JAEMQF010000416.1 GCA_022758925.1 Burkholderiales bacterium
CCGAAGGCCTGTTCTTCGGCGGCCACAACCCGACCTGGAGCCACGTCACGTTGCGCCATGTGCTGCAAGAGCATGGCAAGCGCTGCGCGGATCTGGCATGGATCGACCTGCACACAGGCCTGGGACCGAACGGCGTGGCCGAGTTGATCTGTGCCTGCCGCAATGACGACACAGCCGCGTTGCAACGCGCGCGCAGCTGGTGGGGCAAGGGCGTCACGTCTCTGGCGGACGGCACTTCCGTTTCGGCGCCGCTTGAAGGCTTGATGTGGCAAGCCGCGTATCAGGAATGCCCGCAGGCGCGGTACACCGGCATGGCGATGGAGTACGGCACGATCCCCCTGCTCGACGTGATGCAGGCCCTGCGCGCCGACCAATGGCTGGAGAACCACCCCGAGGCCGACGCACAGATCGCGCGCGCGATCAAGCAACAACTGCGCGATGCGTTTTACACCGACAGCGATGAATGGAAACAGCAGGTGCTGGTGCAGGCGCACGACGCGGCGCGAAAGGCCCTGGCCGGGCTCGCCGGTTGAGCGCTCACGTCACGAGATTGCGCCGATTTCAGCCAGTTCGGACTCGCATTGCGCCGCGTCGTGGAACTGAATCGCGCGCCAACCCGCCGTACGCGCAGCGACCACGTTCACTGCCACATCGTCGATGAACACCACTGACTCGTCGCCGATGCCAAAGGCATCGCGAGCGTGCGCAAAGATCGCCGGTTCGGGCTTGATCAACTGGACCCGGGCTGAGAACACACCCTGCCGGAACATCTGAAAGAAGGCATGCCTGGCCTCAAGATGGCGTGCATAGGGTTCAGGCATGTTGGACAGGAAGTACAACTCTTTGCCCATCGCGTGCATCCGCTGCAGCAAGTCCACGCTCGCCGGCACAGGCTGTAACTCATCGGGGATCGCGTCGATCACGCTGCGCACTTCGCGCAGCAATACTCCGGTGCGGCGCGAGATGCGCTGCGCCAGCGGCCCCGCGTCCAGCGTGCCTCGGTCGAATTCGCTCCAGTCGCCGCCGAAACCCTGAAACAAGGACAACGTCAGGTCCCGGGTCGCCTGCGGCGTGGTGCAGCGTTCCGGCAGCAGGCGCGACAGAAACTCGTGCGGCTGCCAGCGCAGCAGCACGCCGGCCAGATCGAAAATCATCTTCATTGCGCGCGCAGGCGGCGCAGCAGCCCGGCGGTCGATGCATCCAGGCCCTCGGTGTTGCCGTTGGCAAGTCGCGGCAAGAGCGCGCTGCACAGCGCCTTGCCGAGCTCCACGCCCCATTGGTCGAAGCTGTTGATTCCCCACAGCGCACCACTCGTGAACACGCGGTGTTCATACATCGCGATCAGCGCGCCCAGCGCGCGAGGTGTCAGGCGCTCGAGCAACAGCGTCGTGCTCGGCCGGTTGCCGGGAAAGCTGCGGTGCCGCGCCAGCACTTGGCCGTCAATGACGCTTGAGGCGGTCGGCGCCCTTTCCGCCAGTGCCTCTTCGCTCGTCTTGCCCAGCATCAAGGCCTGCGCTTGCGCCAGCCCGTTCGCGAGCAGCATCGTGTGCTGCTGTGCCAACTCGTGGGTCGGGTGTTGCACCAGAATGAACTCGACCGGAATCACGTCGGTGCCCTGGTGCAGCATCTGAAAGTAGGCGTGCTGGCCGTTCGTGCCGGGCTCGCCCCACACGACGGGGCTGGTGGCATAGGCCAAGGGCGCACCGGCCAGGTCGACACACTTGCCGTTGCTCTCCATTTCCAGCTGCTGCAGGTACGCCGGCAAACGCTTCAGGCCCTGGTGATAGGGCGCAACACTGCGGCTCGTAAAGCCGTGGAAGTTGCGGTACCAGACATCGAGCAAGCCGAGTTGCAGCGGCAGGTTCTTCGCCGCTGGCGCTTGGGCGAAATGCCTGTCCATCGCGTGTGCGCCGTCGAGCAGCTCGCGGAAACGATCCGCGCCGATCGCGATTGCGATTGGCAATCCGATTGCCGACCACAGCGAATAGCGTCCGCCGACCCAGTCCCAAAAGCCGAACGTCGTCGTGATGCCGAACTCGGCCGCTGCCTCGACGTTGGTCGTCGTCGCGACGAAGTGTTTGGCGATATCGCGCTGCTTCATTCGCCCGCCGCTCCCAACGGAATGCGTCTCCGCCGCTTTCCTTGATCCTCGCGGGGGACGATCGGCGCGAAGTGGCGTTGGGGTGCTCAGAAACCAGGCTTTCGCCGCGAGCGCGTTCGCCATCGTCTCCTGCGTCGTGAACGTTTTGCTGGCGACGATGAACAGCGTGCGCGCCGGATCGAGCGTTTTCAGCAGCGGCGCGATGTCGTGGCCGTCGACATTCGAGACGAAGTGAAACGTCAGTTCCGGGTGTGCGAACGCTTGCAGCGCCGGCACCACCATCTGGGCGCCGAGGTCGCTGCCGCCGATGCCGATGTTGACCACATGCGCGATGCCGCTTCGCGCCGTGTCGCGCATTGTCTCGGCGAAGCCCAACATTGCATCCAGCACGGCATGTACCTCGTCGCTGAACAGCCCCTGCCCGCGCGGTGCGCGCAGCGCGGTGTGCAGCACGGCCCGGCCCTCGGTGGTGTTGATCGCCGCGCCGGCAAGCATGGCATCACGCCGCGCTTCGATGCCACATTCGCGCGCAAGATCGAGCAAGAAGGTCCGGGTCGCAACGTCGAGCAGGTTTTTCGACAGGTCGGCAAACACTTCGGGCGCGTCGATGCAGAAGGCGTCGAAGCGCGTGGCGTCGCGCGCGAACGCCTCGACCAGCTTGAAGTCCTTGCCGTGCGCCTGGTAGTGCCCGGCAAGCGCGGCCCAAGCCGATGTGCGCTCGCAACGTGGGTGTTGCATGGTCATCCCTTGAACCGGCCTGAATCGGCGCCATCCGCCAAGGCGCGGCGAGAACTCGTGCGACTCTGGGTCAAGGTCAAGTCCTCAGCCGCGCACCAGCGACACACCCAGCCCGTTCAGGCGCAACCAACAGGCTTCGCCCGGCGCGAGTGCCTGCCTCAACTCGGAAGTGACGACGAAGATCGCACCGATTTTGGTCTCGAAACTCAATTCGTAATAACTGCCGAGGTAGGCGCATTGGGTCAGGGTCGCCGGCATGGTGTCGGCGTTCGCCTCGAACAACACCTGCCACGCCTGCGGGCGCACCGCAAGTTTGATCGGCCCGGCCGGCGCGCCTTGCTGCGGCTGGAGCGTCATCGGCCCGAGGCGCACGCTGCCGTCGGGCTGGCCCTGGGCATCGAACACCGTCGCCTCGCCCATGAACCCCGCGACGAATTCGCTGCCCGGTTCTTCATACAACTGGCGTGGCGTGCCGATCTGCGCGATGCGCCCGACGTCCATCACGATGATGTGGTCACTCACCGCGAGCGCCTCGCTCTGGTCGTGTGTGACATAGGCGACCGTCAACTGCAGGCGCTGCTGCAGCGTGCGGATTTCGTCGCGCATCGTGCGCCGCAGACGGGCGTCGAGGTTCGACAGCGGCTCGTCGAACAGCAACACCGCGGGTTCGAGCACAAGCGCTCGCGCCAGTGCCACGCGCTGCTGCTGGCCACCCGAGAGTTCGCTCGGCAGGCGCGCGTCGAACCCGGTCAAGCCCACGCTCGCGAGCGTGGCCTGCGCGCGGCGTTTCGCCTCCACCTTGGCCACGCCCGACACGTCGAGTCCGTAAGACACGTTGGCCAGCACATCCATGTGCGGAAACAGCGCATAGCTCTGGAACACCATGCTGACGTTGCGCTGCGCCGGGCTCAGCGCCGTCACGTCTTGGCCGTCGATGAGGATGCACCCGGCGCTTGGCGTCTCCAGGCCGGCGATCATGCGCAGCGTCGTTGTCTTGCCGCAGCCGCTGGGCCCCAGAATCGTCGTCAGCGTGCCGCGCGGAACTGCAAAACTGATGTGATTCACCGCCAACGGCGCGTCGGCTGTGGCGCCGTAACGCTTGCTGACCTGACGAAACTCGATTCCGGCGCTTGAAGTTGTCATGTCAATGTCCTGCAGCAGCGGCGGCGGAGCGCCGGCCCAGATTGCGCTCTCCGACCAGGCGCTGGATGAATGCGGTCACGAGCGACATGAGCACGATCAGCACGGTGCAATACGCCAGTGCAACGCCGTAGTCGCCGTTGCCGACGCGGCCGATGATGTAGGTCGTGGCGAGTTCGTTCTCAGCCGTCACCAGGAAGATCACCGCCGACACCGTCGTCATCGATCGCACGAAGCTGTACACCAGCGCCGCCACGAGCGCCGGTTTGAGCAGCGGCAGCACGATCCGGCGCAAGGTGGTCGCAGTCGAGGCGCGCAGCATCATTGAGGCTTCGTCGAGCGAGCGGTCGATCTGCTTCAGGCTCGCCGCGCCGGCTCGCACCCCCACCGGCAGATTGCGAAACACGAAGCACAGCACGATGATGAGGCCGGTGCCCGTGAGCTCGAACGGCGGCACGTTGAACGCCAGCACATAACTCATGCCCAGCACCGTGCCCGGGATTGCAAACGCGAGCAAGGCGCCGAATTCAAACACGCCCTGGCCGCGAAATTGGGTGCGCGCCAGCAACCAGGCGATCAGCAGTCCCAGGCCCGAGCACAGCGGCGCCGCGATCAGCGACAGCTTCAGCGTCGTGAACAGAGAGTTCCACGCCGTGCCGGCCCAGACCATGCCGAACTCGCCCCACTGCACGTCGAACGCGGTCACGAAGTGGCGAAAGGTGGGTGTGTAGTCGCGCCCCCAGGTCTGCACGAAGCCGCCGGCGAACGCAAACAGGTAGACGACCACCGTGAATGCCAGCCACGGCACGGCAACGCCATGGATCACGCGCCGCACCCCTGCCGGCAACTCGATCGGCACGCCAGCGTCGCCTTTGCCTGTCATCGTGGTGTAGTGGCTGCGGCCCAGCAGCCAACGCTGCAGCATGAACACGGCCAGCGCGAAGACGCTGAGGATGAGCGCCAGCGAAGCGGCGCGTCCTTGGTCGAACTGGGCGCCGACGATGGCGAAGAAGATTTCGGTGGAGAGCACCGCGAACTGCCCGCCGACGACGATCGGATTCCCGAAATCGGCCATGCTTTCGATAAAGCCGACGAGGAACGCATTCGCCAGCCCCGGCTTGAGCAGCGGCAGGGTCACCGTCATGAAAGTCGTGTGGCGGCTCGCACGCAGCGTCTGCGCCGCCTCCTCGAGCGAGGGGCTGATGCCCTGCACCACGCCGCGCATGATCATGAAGGCGATCGGCGTGAACGCGAACAGCTGCGCCAGGAACACGCCGAACGCGCCATAGAACCAGCGCGACGGCGCCACGCCGAAGGCCCACTCGAGCGCCTGGTTGACGAGGCCGGCGCGGCCGAACAGCAAGATCAGGCCGAGGCCGACGACGAACGGTGGGGTGATGATCGGCAGCAACGCGAGCACATTCAGCGGTTTGGCCAAACGCCGCTGCGAACGCTCCGCCATCAGTGCAATCAAGGTGCCCAGCAGCGTCGTGCCCGCGGCGGTGGCAAGCGCAAGAAAGAGCGTGTTCCAGGCCGCGCCGCAACGCGCGCTGCTGGCCAGGCACGCCAGGCCCCACACGCGCTGGTTGCCGATGCGCTCGGCCAGGCTCGCCAGCGCGATGTCGCCCGTTTCGTTGAGAAAGGCGCCGGCGAGCGCCTTCAGCACCGGCAACGCGATGAACAGCAGCAACAGGGCGGCCGAGCCCAGCACCGCGCCGGCGACGAAGAAGTCGCCGCGAAAGTAGCCCAGCCGTGCCAGCCCGGCGGCGAGCAGCATCAGCAGCGACAGCAGCGTCAGCGCGCCGCCCACGCCGATGCCGAATTGCCCGATCGCGAGAACGCCGAAAGATTGCTCGATCCAGGCAAACGACCAGCCCTTGGCGCCGATCGTGAAACCGCTCAGCAGCAAGCCGGCCAGGCCCAGCACAGCACCGAACAGCAGCACCCTGCCCTGGCGCGCACCCGATGGCATGCCCGCGCCCAGCGCTGCGAGCGCCAACCCGGCACATCCGATCCACAACCAGGGCCGACCATGGCGCAGCGCCTGCACCGCAGCGCTGGCGGTCTCCGCCGCGCCGAACACTCCAGGCAGCGAGGCCAAGACCGACTGGTCGGCGAGGAAGTACCAGGGCAGCAGAAAGAACGACAGCGCGCCGAGCAGCAACCACCCGGGGACAGCTCGTGCGGCGCGAACCGGAGCGACGATCATCGCCGCGATAGTACCCAGGCTGGAACGCCAGGCCTGACATGCTCGCCTGGGGAATACCCGCGACCCGTGGTCACTTGAAAGCGGCAGGCGTCAGGCTTGATGCACTCTGAAGACGCGCAGCGCGCGCTCGACGCAGCCGCCATCCCGGCGATTGGCTCGCGCGAACGCGAGTCGCAGCATCGGCGCAGTGGACCCAGCGCCAGCCGGCGTTTCGCGCCCGCCCACCAGCGTGCGATCTGTCAGCGTGGCAAGGCGTTGACTTCCTTTTCCCATTTCGAGATCAGGCGCTTGCGCTCCGCGCTCGCCCCGTACTTCGCGTAGTCGTAGTTGATGAACTTGATTTTCTTGAAGTCGGGCACGTTCGGGTCGACAGGCGCCGCCTTGTTCGACGGCAACTGATACTGCTTGGCAGCAGCGCCAAATTGCTGAGCCTTGGGCGTCAGCGCCCATTCGTAGAACGCCTTCGCCTGCTCGAGATTGCGCGCGCCCTTGATGATGCTCATCGAGCCGATCTCGGCGCCCGTGCCCTCCGCGGGCGTGATCGTCTCGACCGGGAAACCCTGCATCTTTTCACCCGGACCGTCGTGCACGAAGCTTATTGAGACACTCGCTTCGCCGCGCGCAACGTTTTTGATCGGCCCGGTGCCGCTGCGCGTGTACTGGCTGATGTTCTTGTGCAGCGCCTTCATGTAGTCGAAGGCCTTGTCTTCGCCCATCAACTGCACCAGCGTGGCCACCATCGTGTACGCGGTGCCGCTGCTGGCCGGGTTCGCCACCTGGATCTCGCCCTTGTATTCGGGTTTGAGCAGGTCGGCCCAGGTCTTGGGGATGCCGAGTTTCTTCTTCGCGATCAACTCGGAGTTGTAGCCGAAGCCGAGCGGCCCGGAATAGACGCCCACCGTCTTGAAGCCCGACTGCTCGGCTTGCGCCTGCGCCCAGGCATGCAACTCTTTCAGTGCGGCCGATTTGTATTCGAGCGACAAATCCTGCTCGGCCGCCTGCAGATGCGGGTCACCGGTGCCGCCGAACCAGACGTCGGTCTTCGGGTTCGCCTTCTCGGCGATCAACTGCGCGAGAGCTTCGCCCGAGCCCTTCAGCGTCATGTTGACCTTGATGCCGGTGGACCTGGCGAACACGGTCTGGATCAGGTTGCACCAGTCGGCCTGCACCGAGCAGATGACGTTGACCTGGCCCTGCTGGGCGAGCGCAGCGCTGCCCGACAAGAGGCCCAGGGCGAGCGCGAGAATTTGTTTGTTCATTGACAAGCTCCTTGAGATGGCGATTGTGTGCACCCGCAAAGGCCGCGCCAAGGGAGTATTTGCCCTGCATTTCCCGGCGATCGCAAATCAGCGTCGGGGACAATGGACAAGATCCAAGTCACTTCGACGCGCTGCGGGCACAAACTCAATGTCTTTCGATCTGGTTCTATTCGGCGGCACCGGTGACCTGACCTGGCGCAAACTCATGCCGGCGCTGTTCCAGGCTTGGCGCCACGGCAAGTTGCCTGAGGGCGGGCGCATCATTGCG
>JAEMQF010000051.1 GCA_022758925.1 Burkholderiales bacterium
CGCTGGCGCACCTGGATCTGTTGCCGGATCGGGACCCGACGGCGGTGCGCAATGAACTGGCGCGGCCGCGCGGGCCGCGCTCGCTCGCTCCCCATTTGAAGAGGCGTTTGCGCATCGACGGCGTGAAGGCTGCGCTGCTGCACGAACTTCTGCCGCGTGCAACCTTTGCCGATGCGAGTGCGCTTGCCGCGGCGATCAAGTGCCTGCCCTTGACGCTGGTGGCGCCGCGCCCGGTTGCCGAGGCGATCAGCACCGCAGGCGGTGTGCGTTTCGAATCGCTCGACGAATCCTTGATGCTGCGCACCCAGCCCGGCGTGTTCTGCGCCGGCGAGATGCTCGACTGGGACGCGCCCACGGGCGGTTATTTGCTGACGGCCTGCTTCGCCACCGGCCTGGCTGCGGCACAGGGCGTGCTGCGCTACCTTGCGCTGCCGGGTGAGAAATCGGCGGCGGTCAACTCGATCGGCGCGCCGTGCGGCGTTCGGTCGGCGGCATGATCCCAGGCGCGCCGGCAGCGCTCGAGTTCGGCGGCTGAACTCGCGCCCTTGGCCGAGACCAGCGACTCGAGTGCCGCGACCCAATGCCGGTAGTAGCTGCCTGCGTGATCGACATCGCCGCGCGCCTGCGCCGCGGCGATCTGCCGAGCCATAGCGTCAGCCCATTCAGGCCAGGTGAAGAGCCCGCGTTCGTGCAGCGCCAGCGCAAGCGCAAAGCCCTTCGCCTGCCACGGTTCGTCGAACACCGGTGAGCCGGCGTCATGCTCTTGGCCGGGCAGGGCTGGGGGCGCCGAACTCATGCCTCGTCCTGGCACGCTTCGAGGTAGGGCTCCCAGGCGTCAACCGACACCGCGTGGCGCGAGGCGCTGCCTTTGCCCCACAGCTGCTCGGCGTCAAAGGTCACCGTGTAGAGCCACTGCGGCTGTTCGCCCAGGCCATGTGCATGGGTGTCGGGGAAGACATGCGCGCCGTGCATGCGCTCGATCGTGCCGACCTTGCCGCGCACGTATCCCGGCAGACGCGTGTGGTGCGTGGCCTTGTGGCGCAGCGTGCGCACCCGGTCACCCAGCGCAAACCTGGCCGGCGCAGACGCCGTGCGCAGCGTGGGCGAGCCACGCGCCAGCGTCGCCTCAACGTCGCCCGCGTGCAGCGTTCGCGGCAGCGGCAGCGGGGCATCGATGCTGTGCCCGCGGTGCTGTTCGGCGCGCCGCAGCAAACGACGCTCGAGCAGCAGCTTTTGCAGCGCAGCGAGCCAGATCTGGTAGTAGCTCAATGCAGCGTAGTCGGGCAGCGTCTCGCGTGCCGATCGGCTCATGTCGATGTTCCAGGCGCCGCTCGCACCCATCGCCAGCGTCAGCGCCATCGCGCGTGCCTCCCAGGGCGCGTGCCACAAATCGCCTTCAGGCTCGGGTTTGATGCGGCCATGCCCCGGCGCGCCGCCCAGATCGGCATGGCTGGTGTAGCTCATGCTTTGTGCGCTGCAAGCTGCTCGGCCTGCGGCAGGCCGGTGCCGATCATCGAATCGCGCGTGACGAGCTTTGCCAGCTCGGCTTCGCTCATGCCATCGGTGCCCGCGGGGCGCTGTGGAATCACGAGGTAGCGCACCTCGGCGGTCGAATCCCAGACGCGGATGTCGGTCGCCTCCGGCAACGTGACGCCGAATTCGGCGAGCACCGCGCGCGGCTCGCGCACGGCGCGCGACCGATACGGCGCGCTTTTGTACCAGGTGGGCGGCAGGCCCAGTACCGGCCAGGGGTAGCAGCTGCACAACGTGCAGACCACCATGTTGTGGCGCTGCGGCGTGTTTTGCACCGCAATCATGTGCTCGCCCTGGCGGCCGCTGAAGCCCAGCGACGCGATCGCCGCAGTCGCGTCGCGCATCAGCCAGGCGTGGAACTCGGGGTCGGCCCAGGCGCGCGCGACGACCCTTGCGCCGTTGCGCGGGCCGATGCGGGTCTGGTAGGTGTCGATCAAGACATCGAGCGCCAACGGGTCGATGTATCCCTTCTCGCTGAGAACGGTTTCGAGCGCGCGTACGCGCAGTTCCATTTCGCCGAGCTCGCTGTGCCCGTGGTCATGCGTGGCGTGCGCTGGATCGTGCTGGGTCATTGCGCAATCCTAGCGCGGTACCGCTGGGCAGCCAAGCGGAAACGCCCGACAGCGGAAACGCCCGATTGCGCCGACACGCGACTGGGTCGCCGCTACAGTGTCGGCATGAAAGCTCTGGCCATCCATGCCGGCCCGCGTGCCTTGGCCGCCCTGCGCAAGCAGGGCCTGCGCCCTCAGGATGTGCGCATCGTCCCGGCCGCGGCAGGCGGGCCGAAGGGCTTGATCCTGAACGCGCTCGATCGTTTCGTCTTCGGCGATTGGCTGACCCGCAGCGCTCAAACCGTGCACCTTGTCGGCGCCTCGATCGGCGCCTGGCGCATGGCCACTGCCTGTCTGCCCGACGCCGACGCCGGTTTTGCACAGCTTGCGCACGATTACGTCACGCAAGACTATCCGCATCCGCCCGGCAGGCTGGCGCCACCGACAGTCGTGAGCGATTTGTTCGGGCGGCAAATCGAGCGCAGCTTCGGCGGACGCGAAGCACAAGTGCTCGGGCATCGGCGCTTTCGCCTGCACATTTTCACGAGCCGCGGCCGCCACCTGATGCGGCGCGAATCGCGGCTGCGCACCCCCTTGGGCTACCTCGGCGCGGTGCTCAGCAACGCGTTGCGGCGCCCGGCCATGGGCCTTTGGCTCGAACGCGTGGTGTTTTCCGACCCGCGTGATGCGCTGCCCTTGCAGTTGCCGGGCTATCGCACCAGGCGTGTCGCGCTGACCGCGCCGAACCTGCAGCCGAGCATGCTTGCGAGTTGTTCGATTCCGTTCGCGCTGAAGGCGGTGCACGACATTGCGGGCGCACCGCGCGGCGCGTACTGGGACGGCGGCATCACCGACTATCACCTGCACCTCGACTACGCGACGCTGCGCGACGGCACCGACCCCGCGCTCGTGCTTTACCCGCATTTTCAGGACACGGTGGTGCCGGGCTGGCTCGACAAGCCGTTCAAGCGCCGCCACCTGGCGACACCGAACCTCGACAACCTGGTGCTGCTCTCGCCGACTGCCGAATTCGTGCGCTCGCTGCCGAATGCAAAGCTGCCGGATCGGACCGACTTCAAGCGCTACCTCGACGATTCGACGGCGCGCATGGCGGCGTGGCGGCGCGCGGTGGACGAAGGCGAGCGGCTGCGCGATGAATTCGCGCTCTGGCTCGAGCGCGGCGACGCCGCTTCGGTGCTGCCGCTGCGCTGAGGCGCAGCGGCGGTGAAGTCGAACCCCGGGCGGGGTTCGACCTCGTGCTCAGCGCGTCAAGGCAACGGGATGTTCGGCTCCGTCGGCACGTTGATTCCGCCGTGCCCTTGCAACAGGCCCTGGTGGGCGGGTGCGAGGAACGGGAACCTGGGCAGGAAGTCCTTGTCATTGACTTCGGTGCCTTTGAACAGACCTGCGGCCGGGTTGCCCGCTGCGATCAGGCTGAGCAACACGCTGTTCACGTTCACTTGGTGGCGGTTTGGTGCAGTCCCGCCGCCCAGGCGTCGGCCATTCGGAAAGCTCGAGTCGATTGCCGCGTCGAGCGTGATCACATCACCGGTGAAGCCGTCCGCAATCGGGATCGGCCGATTCAGGTTGATGGCCTTGATGATATCGACGCGTGGACCCTTGAGAAACGCCACGGTCGGCGCATCCAAACCAAGCGCCGCATAAATGCCGAGCGCTTCTGCGTCACGCACCAGCACCGGATACAGGATGTCGGCGCCGAAGTTCGTCACGTCTTTCATCGGGCTGCTGCGCAGGTACTGTGTCTGGCGCTGCGTGCCGACCAAACCAGCGTTGAACAAGGGTAGTGCATTGCGGCCCACCTGCACGAACTTGCCGGAACCCCGCAAGCCAGTGATGATGTTTTTCGCATCGACGGTTTGCGTCTCCTGCCGGCTGATCTTCGCATGCACACGCAGCAGGCTGTCGGTCAAATTCGCATGGAGTACGCCGTTGTGCGGGATACCGTGCGGGAAGATGTCGGTGATCGGCACCTCGAGCGCGATCGAGAAGATGTTGAAGCCCGTGAACACGTCTTCGGCAGGCGGGCGTCGCGCGCCGGGAACATTGAAAGGAAGGAAATCGGTGCGGGCGAGGTTCACGAGGTCGAAGATGCCCTTTTCGTCGAGCTGGTACGGGTCGTCGAACTGCCCGGCGATGATGCGCCCGCCGTTCGCGAGGCTGTGGATGTACGTGTCGACAAACGGCTGGTCGTACAGACCCACTTCGCGGCTTGTCGCATCGGGGGAGTTGTAGCCCTGGAACGGGCCGAGGCCGTAGACAAGTCGGTCGGTTTGCGGACCGTGGTTGTTCGGCAGAACCGGGAGATCCTTGCCGAGGACCGCGTCTCGCCGGTCATCATCGTCGTCATCGTCATCGCCACGGCGGTTCTTGCGCTCGTCAGGCACCAAGCGCGTGACCTTCATCGTCTCGGTGCCGCCGGTGAGTTGCCACAGCAATTCGTTTCCGCCACCCAATGGATCCGTCGGGCTGGGGGCCGCTTCCGGCGTCAGCTTGTTCTGGAATTCGACGCGATAGACCACTTTGGACTTGAGGCTGTCGCCGATGCCGACGTGAAACTCGTAGCGGTAGCCATTGCACGCGCGCAGGCCCTGGTTGCCCTGGCCCGGCTCGTGCAACGGGTTGAAATTCATGATCAGGTAGAGCTTGTCGTGCGCGCCGTTCGAGACCCAGGCGTAGGTGTCGGTGTTGTCGGCGCAGGGTTCGTTCAGGATCGCAAGCGCCTCGCGATGGCTCGACGCCTGGGCGCCGAGCGACAGCGCCGCAAGCAAGGTTGCGGCGAGGGACTTCAAACTAGGTAGCTTCATGACTCTCTCCATGTGTGGCCAGTGGCTGGGCGAGCGAAGCGGGTCCTCCCGCTGGCCGCGGGAAGGCCTCTGCCCGGGGTCGGACAGAAATCGATCTCAGGTTCGGGCGGTAGGCGCCGGCGCGTAGGCCGCGGGGTCGAGCGACCCGTGCACGTAGAACAGCGCGCCGACGTCGGTTTGCACCGCGCCGTGGCGGCTGCCCTGCGGCGCCAGTTGATACTCGCCGCCGCGCAGCAGCGTGTCGCCGATGAAGGCTTCACCGGCGAGCATCATGCATTCCTCTTCGAGACCGTGGTCGTGCGAATTGACGTGGGAGCCGGCGCGCATGCGCACCAGCACCGAGCGCCGCTCGCCGCCATTCCACAGCTCCTTGATGCGCACGCCGGGGCAGAAGTCTTGCCACGTCGCGTCGTCGACCAGCGTCGAGAACTGCAGCGTCTGCTGCGGGCTGGCCTGTGGCGCGCTCAGGCGCAGGTACAGGCGTGCACCCGCCGCGCCGGCGCGCAGCAGGTGCGCGGCGTCGTGCGGCGCGCAGACCGCGTCACCGCAGGCCAGCAGCGCGTCACCAAGCGCCGCATTCCCAACCAGCAACACCACCTCCTGCATTGTCCAGCCGCGCGGCTGCTCCAGTGTGGCGCCGGGGGCGAGTTCGAGCAAGGCGGAGTGGGCGGCGGGGGTGTCGGCAAGCGGTTTTTGTCGCGCGTCGAATTGCAGCGCGCTCCACTGCCCGGCGTCGCGCCGAATCGTGTGGAACTGGCTCTCACGGGCGTGGCTCTTCCGCACGCGCTGCATCAGACGTTCGCGCAGCCCCGTCTCGGGCAAATGATTCGGCAGCAACGAACTGGCGCCAGGGAGGATGTCGGTGTGGTTCATGATGTGAAGGCCCCTTGCATGTTGGCGCTCGATGCCAGATGGGTTCGCAGCACGGCCAGGGCGCGCCGGATATGCGACTTGACGGTGCCCAGCGGCAAGTGCGTCTGGGCCGCGATTTCTTCGTGCGTCAGGCCGCGGTAGAAGGCGAGTGCAATCAACTGGCGCGGCTGGGCGTCGAGGGACTGCAACGCTGCATTCAGGCATTGTTCGGACTGCGCTGCGGACATCAACTCCGCCGGATTGGTGTCATCGGCCGGGGTCTCGGCGATCAGCGTTTCCGGTTCGGGGTGCGCCTGGGCAGGGTCGGCGCGGCGCAAATGGTCGAGCGCGCGGCTGCGCGCCAGGGTCAACAACCACGCCACCACGCTCCCGCGCTCAGGGTCGAAGCGCAGCGCCTGGCGCCACGCCTGCCAGTAGACGTCTCCCGTCACTTCTTCGGCGCAGCGGGCGTTGCGCGTGATGCCACGTGCCATCGCGAAAATCCGGCCCGACGTGGCGTCATACAGATCGGCGAGCGCTCTCTCGTCGCCCTGGGCGATCCGCGCCACCAAGGCCGCAAGGCGCAACTCCTGGTCGAGATCAGCCCGGGCCACAGGGCGCGAGCGCGGCGCGTCGGTGGCGTGTAGACCATCGTCCGGTGGTGGCGCGAACAGCGCGTCGAGCCCCGTGGCCAGCGCCTCAGCGCCGGACAGCACAGCGTGGTTCATGTCTCGATCCTCCATTTTGAGTTGGAGCGGCTTGATGGCGGGTGTATACGCAGCGACCGGTGAATTGGATGCAGCCGAGCCGACCTCGATTTAAGGTTTAGACAGGAAGGTAGGGAAGCTCAACCTGGTCGGCGTGCACATCGGTTCCCATCAGCATGGCAGCGACGCGTTCGCCTCGACCCGCTGCAAACCCGACCGCACCTGCGAACATGACGGGGTTGCGGAAGGTGCCGAACAACATGTCCCACAGCGGCAGGTTCGAATAGTTCCAGGCGTGCACGTCGCGTTCGTGGTGCAGGCAATGCGATTCGGGCCGTTGAATGAAGTTGCCGAGCCAGCGCGGGGTTTGAATATTCCAGTGCTGGAACATCGCGCAAAACGCGCTCGCATAACCCGCGATCGCGCCGGCGGCCGGGTCAAGCCCGAGCACGAACACCAGCATGAACACGCCCTGCGCCACCATCAAGGCGATTTCGATCGGATGCGCGTAGGCCGAGCCGTAGATGTCGACTCGACTCGGACTGTGATGCAACTGGTGCACGCCGCACCACAGTGCGTGCACGCGGTGGTAACTGCGGTGCACGGCGTAGTCGAGCAGGGTGGCGCCGAGAAAGCCGAGAACTGCGCCACCCGCCACGCCGAGTTTCCAACCCGGAAGCAGCGCGTGCGCGGCGACCCACTCCATCGGCAGCAGCGCGGGAATGAGCCCGTTGAGCATGAACAACAGCGCCAGGAAGCCCAACCCCAGCGAACGCCAGTGCGGCACCGGCGGAAACGTTCGCGCCCGGTGTCGGTGTTCGACGGCCAGCATGCCGAAGTAGGTGACAAGAATCAAGAGCGCAATCAATTCGTCGATCTTCATGGCGTGGCTCCTTCCTCGCCTATCCGCAACTCGCGGCGTTTTGGATGCAATATTCCACGCACCATTCGCGCGCCGTGTACCGACGTGCATCCGTTCCCGAGGTCGCTGCGTAGCAGTAGCCAGACAGCGCTTCGTGCCTGAACGAGGCCCCAGGCCGCTGCGCTGCGACGGGACCGCAACCCGACCCCGATGAAGGAATTGACCGCTGAAATCGAAGCGACTGAACATGCGGCGCATCCTTCCGCTTGCAGCGGCGCGGTACGCCGCCGCCGGCATCGCCATGGAAATCGCGCAAGCGTCGAACCATCGCGACGCGCCATTCATTGCTCGCCAACCGAAGGTCGCGGCGCCAACTACCCCATGTTCAGAAGCTACGAGCCCGGCCGATCCGGCTGCGTGACGCTGATGGCAACCTGCAGCCTCGCGCTGCGCGCGGTCGCGCCGGGACGGACGTCGCGCCACCTTCGCAGTGGCCAGGCGGGAATGACAATGCGAACACGATCATGATTCGACTTCTTGTCTCGCTATTGCTCGCATCTGGCTGTGCCCACGCCACGCCCATCGTCCCGAGCAACGACGACGAGGTCGTCGAAACCCTGCCGGCGGTGCTGGGCGGCCGCGCCGAAGAGCGCAAATTGCGCCGCCAACTGGCGGCGCAGCCCAAAGACGCCGCAACCGCGACTGCGATCGCACAGCGCTATCTCGACCAGGCGCGCGACCAGGGCGACCCGCGATTCGTCGGCATGGCGCTGAATGCACTGCAGGCCTGGCCCAACCCGGATCAGGCGCCCGACGACGTCTTGCTGATGCAGGCCACGCTGCAGCAATACCTGCACGAGTTTGACGCCGCAGCGCGCCTGCTCGAGATGTTGCTGCGCCGCCAGCCACGTGCGCCGCAAGCGTGGCTGACGCTGGCCACCGTGCGCCGCGTGCAAGGGCGCTACGCTGAGTCCGACGCCGCATGCCGCGAATTGGCCGGGCTTGCGGCTGGCGTCTATGCGGCGGCTTGCCAGGCCGAGAACGACGCATTGCGCGGCAACACCGAGGTTGCGCGCAGCTCGCTGCAACGCTTGATCGCGGCGCCGCGGCTGCCTGCGCAAACCCACGCCTGGTTGCTCACCACGCTGGCAGAGCTCGAAGAGCGTGCGCTCGACTCGGCTGCAGCGCAGGCCGCGTACCGCGCCGCGCTGGCGGCACAAGCCGACCGCTACACGACGCTGGCGTACGCGGATTTCCTGCTGTTCAACGGCCGCGATGCGCAGGCGCTGGACGCGCTGAAAGGCGAGCCGCGAACCGACGCGGTGCTGCTGCGGTTGGCCATCGCCGGGACGCGGATCAAGGCGCCCGACGCGGCACGTGACAGCCAGGAGATGCGCGAGCGCATCGCGCTGGCGAATCAGCGCCCCGGTGCACAAACCCTGCATGCGCGCGAGCAGGCCATGTTCGCGCTCTGGGTCGAGCGCGAACCGGCGCGGGCGCTGGTACTGGCGCGAACCAATGTGCGCATGCAGCGCGAGCCGCTCGACGTTCTGGTTCTGGCGCATGCTGCGCGCGCAAGCGGGCAGGCCGCTGCGCTGCGCGAGGTGGATCGCCTGCGCAAAGAGATGGGCCTGCATGACCGGCGTCTCGATTCGCTGCTGTGAGGGCGTGATGCTTCGTCAGTTGGTGCTCTGCCTCGCTGTGCTGCTGGCGTTGCCCGCCGATGCGCACAAAGCGAGCGACGCGTATCTGCAGCTGAAGTCGAGCGAAACCGGGCTGAGCCTGCGCCTGGACCTGGCGCTGCGTGATCTCGACGCAGCGCTCGACCTCGATGCGAATGCCGATGGGCGCCTCACCTGGGGCGAGATCAAGGCGGCGTGGCCGGCGATCGAAGCTTACGCGCTGGGGGGAGTGCAAGTCGCGGGTTGCCCGCTCAGGCCGGTGAACAAGGGCCTGGAGCGCCGAGCCGATGGCGCCTACGCCGTTCTCTGGCTGGGGTCCGATTGCAAACCGGGCGCCGAGCCGGCGATCCGATATCAGTTGATGCGTGACGTGGACCCGACCCATCGTGGCATCGTGAAGATCGAACTCGCGGGCCTGCCGGCAGTGGTGCGCCTGCTCGACCCGACGCGTGCCGCGACGCTCGTGCCGCGCGCGAGCCCAGCCGATGTTGCGCCGGCGCTCGCCACGCTGCGCGAGCCGGCGCTTGCGCCGACGGCTGCCGCGGAGTTGACGCAGTCACCCGGCGCCGCGCCAGCGCGGGGCGCCGGCGAGTTCCTGTCCGAAGGGATACACCACATCCTCACCGGCTACGACCATGTGCTGTTCCTGCTGTGCCTGCTGTTGCCGTGCGTGATGCGCCGCACGCCGCAAGGCTGGCAGCCGGTGCAGCACTTGTGGCAGGCGGTGTTGCCGATGGCGGGAATCGTCACCGCGTTCACCGTGGCGCACTCGATCACGCTGGCGCTGGCCGCGCTCGGGCTGGTGTCGCTGCCGCCGTGGTTCATCGAGCCGGCAATCGCGGTCACGATCGTGCTCGCGGCATGCGACAACCTGCGCACCATCTTTTACGGCAGGCGCGTCTTGGTCGCGTTCGCGTTCGGCCTGATTCATGGCTTTGGTTTTGCCGGTGTGCTGGCCGAGTTGAACTTGCCCACGTCGCAGTTTGCCTGGGCGCTGCTTCAATTCAACCTCGGCCTGGAGCTCGGCCAATTGATGATCGTGCTGACGGCCGCAGCCTTGCTGTACCTGCTGCGCCAGCACCGGCGCTACCCGACCTGGGTGATTCGAGGCGGTTCGGTCGCGGCGATCGTGGTGGGCGTGCTGTGGTTCATCGAACGCACCGCCGATGTGTCGATATTGACCTGGCAATGAGGCCCCGACCCGATGCGCCTGAACTACAATCGCGCCTCACAAGGAAACGCCGGGCCGCCCCAAGTTTCCTTGGCCCCCGCGGGGGGCGGTCGCCGCAATGCGGCGGCCTGGGGGTGCTCAATTCTCAACAAGGGCGAGAAAGGCATGTCGGTTATGACACCGCGAACTCCAACCTTCACCACGAAGGGCCGGTCGCGCACGCCTTGAATTCGCTGCAGTTCCGCAGCATCCACACTCTAGACAAAGCGCGGCATACCCCGCGCTTTTTTGTTGGCTGCGGCGTGCATGAGCCGCGAGCCGGCGCGGATCCTCAGTCGTCCCCCTGTATTTCGGAGTTTCGCGATGATCTCGATTGAATTGCCCGACGGTTCGAAGCGCCAGTTCGATGCACCGGTGACTGTGGCCGAAGTTGCAGCCGGCATCGGCGCCGGTTTGGCCAAGGCGGCGTTGGCCGGGCGCGTGGGGCAAGGTGATGCGGCTCGCGTCGTCGACCTCAGTCATCGCATCGACGCCGACACGCCACTGGCGATCGTCACCGACAGGGATGCCGATGGCCTGGAACTGATCCGCCACTCGACCGCCCACTTGCTCGCCTACGCCGTCAAGGAATTGTTTCCGGACGCGCAAGTGACGATCGGCCCGGTGATCGAAAACGGCTTCTTCTACGACTTCTCCTACAAGCGCCCGTTCACGCCGGAAGACCTGGTGGCGATCGAGGCCAGGATGACAGAGCTTGCGCGCAAGGACGAGAAGGTGGAACGCCGCGTGCTGCCGCGCGACGAGGCGGTGGCCCATTTCAAACGCCTGGGCGAGGCCTACAAGGCGGAAATCATCGCCTCCATTCCCGCCGGCGAAGACGTCACGCTGTACCGCGAAGGCAAGTTCGAAGATCTGTGCCGCGGCCCGCATGTGCCGAGCACCGGGCGCCTGAAGCACTTCAAGCTCATGAAAGTGGCGGGCGCCTATTGGCGCGGCGACCACCGCAACGAGATGCTGCAACGCATCTACGGCACGGCCTGGGCGACGAAGGAAGCACTGGCGCAGCACTTGTTGATGCTCGAAGAGGCCGAAAAGCGCGACCACCGGCGACTCGGGCGCGAACTCGATCTGTTCCATCTGGACGAGCACGCACCCGGTCTCGTGTTCTGGCACCCGAAGGGCTGGACGGTGTGGCAAATGATCGAGCAGTACATGCGGGCGGTGTACCTTGAGAACGGCTACCAGGAAGTGAAGGGCCCGCAAATCCTCGACCGAGGCCTGTGGGAGAAGACCGGCCACTGGGACAACTACCGCGACAACATGTTCACCACGGAATCGGAAAAGCGCGACTACGCGCTCAAGCCGATGAATTGCCCGGGGCATGTGCTGATCTTCAAATCGCAGCTGCGCAGCTACCGTGACCTGCCGCTGCGCTATGGTGAATTCGGCCAGTGCCACCGCAACGAGCCGAGCGGTGCACTGCACGGCATCATGCGGGTACGCGGCTTCACCCAGGACGACGGCCATATCTTCTGCACCGAGGACCACATCCTCGACGAGTGCGTGGCCTACACGGCGTTGCTGCAGAAGGTCTACGCCGATTTCGGTTTCGCTGAGATCATCTACAAGGTCGCGACCCGGCCTTCGAGCCGCGTCGGCACCGACGCGCAATGGGACAAGGCCGAGCATGCCGTGATGGAATCATTGCGCCGTTCAGGTTGCGAATACTCAGTTTCGCCCGGCGAAGGCGCGTTCTACGGCCCGAAGATCGAGTACACGTTGAAGGATGCGATTGGCCGTCAATGGCAGTGCGGCACGATGCAGGTCGACTTCAACACCGCCGAGCGCCTTGGGGGCGAGTACGTGACGGAAACCAGCGCTCGGGCAAACCCGGTGATGCTGCACCGGGCGATCATCGGCAGCTTCGAGCGCTTCATCGGCATCCTGCTGGAGCAGCATGCCGGCGCGCTGCCAGCCTGGCTGGCGCCGGTGCAGGCGAGCGTGCTCACGATCACCGAAGGCCAGGCCGACTACGCCTCGAATGTGGTCAAGGCGCTGCAAAAGCAAGGACTTAGGGCCGAAGCCGACTTACGAAACGAGAAAATTGCCTATAAAATCCGGCAGCATTCGTTGCAAAAGGTTCCGTACATCCTGGTCGTAGGCGACAAGGAGAAGGCAGACGGAACCGTTGCCGTGCGCGCCCGGGGCAACAAAGACCTCGGGGTTTTGCCGCTGGCCGACTTCACGTCGATGCTCGCCAGCAGCATCGTCCAGCGGACTTGACCAAGTATCCGGGCGCGTTGTGTTGGTATGGGGCTTCGCTTGCCTAGGGGCTCCGCTGAAAGGGTCTGAACATCGCTACATCATTTGCTGACCGCCGTACTCCGAATGCCGAGCGCAAACATCGGCTGAACCGAGAGATCCTGGCACCGGAAGTGCGCCTCAACGGGCCTGACAATGAACCCCTTGGCATCGTAAGCATTACCGAGGCGCTGCGCCTGGCAGGTGAAAAAGACGTCGATCTGGTGGAGATCGTCGCCCAGGCCGATCCTCCGGTGTGCCGCCTGATGGACTACGGAAAGTTCAAGTATCAGGAGCAAAAGAAAGCGGCGGAAGCCAAGTCGAAGCAGAAGATCGTCGAGGTCAAGGAAGTGAAGTTTCGCCCCGGCACCGACGAAGGTGACTATCTGATCAAGATGCGCAATCTGCGCAGGTTCATTGAAGAAGACGGTGACAAGGGCAAAGTGACGCTGCGCTACCGCGGCCGCGAAATTGCACACCAGGACATTGGCATGCGCTTGCTGGAGCGGATCCGCGACGAGTTGGCCGATGTGTCGATGGTGGAACACATGCCCAAGCTGGAGGGACGGCAGATGATCATGGTGCTTGCGCCCAAGCGCAAGCAGTAGGCAAGACGCAGAGTTAGCGAAGGAGCAGCCTGGTCGCTGCTGTTTCGACCAGAAGCGACTGCAGGCCCACAAGACGGCAAGAGTTTGCCGGCGCCTGCTGGAGCAACCAAGAAGGAGGCTTTCATGCCCAAGATGAAGACCAAGAAGGGCGCGGCGAAGCGCTTCCGCGTTCGCCCGGGAGGCACCGTAAAACGGGGCCAGGCGTTCAAACGCCACATCCTCACCAAGAAGTCCACGAAGAACAAACGCCATTTGCGCGGCGCTGTGAACGTGCACGCGGACAACATGGGCCACATGGCGCAAATGCTGCCATTCGCCGGTCTCTGACCCACTTCACTGAAAGGAAGTAAACCATGTCTCGCGTCAAACGTGGTGTCACGGCCCGCGCCCGGCACAAGAAAGTTCTCGCCCTTGCCAAAGGCTATCGTGGCCGGCGCAAGAACGTGTTTCGCATCGCCAAAGAAGCGGTCATGCGCGCCGGGCAATACGCCTACCGCGACCGCCGTACCAGGAAGCGCGTGTTCCGCAACTTGTGGATCGCCCGCATCAACGCCGCAAGCCGTGGCCTGGGTGTGACCTACAGCAAGCTGATGGCCGCGTTGAAGAAGGCCTCGATCGATATCGACCGCAAGGTTCTTGCCGACATGGCGGTGCACGACCCGGCCGGCTTTGGCAACATCGTCGAGAAAGCCAGGGCCCACCTGGTTTGATGGCGAAACGGCGGCTCTCGCGCTGAGAACGCAGCGGCCAGGGCCTGCCCGAAACTCCAGGCCGGCATTGCGTTCGGCCTTTTTTCTGACCGTGGAAGCGAAGCGTGGACCCGACCGACGAGCTCGAACCCTTGGTGCGGCAAGCGCGAGATGCCTTCGCCCAGGCGACTGCGAGCGCCGAACTCGAAGACGCCAAGGCGCGGTTTCTCGGCAAGTCAGGCCTGGTGACGCAGCAGCTCAAGGCGCTCGCAAACTTGACGCCGCAGGAAAAGAAGGCCCGTGGCGCACTGATCAACCGCACCAAGGAGGCAATCGAGGCTGCCTTGGCGGCGCGCCGCGAGGGGCTTGCCGGCGCCGAGCTCGATGCCCAGCTTCGCGCCGAGGCGCTGGACGTCACGCTTCCCGGCCGCAAGCGCGGAGCCGGCGGTGTGCACCCGATCTCGCTCGCGCAGGAGCGCATCGAGGCGATCTTCGGGTCGATGGGCTTCGATGTTGCCGACGGCCCCGAAATCGAGAGCGACTGGTACAGCTTTGCGGCGCTGAACAATCCGGAAAATCACCCGGCGCGTTCGATGCAGGACACGTTCTACGTCGACTTGAAAGACAGCGAGGGGCGCTGGCTGAATCTGCGCCCCCACACCTCGCCGATGCAGATCCGCTATGCACGTGCGCATGCGCGCAGGTACGAAGGCGTGGCGCACATGCCCGACATCCGCGTCATCGCGCCGGGGCGCACCTACCGCGTTGACAGCGACGCGACGCATTCGCCGATGTTCCACCAGGTCGAAGGCCTGTGGGTAGGCGGGAGCGTGAGCTTTCGCGACTTGAAGGCGCTGTACCTCGAGTTCATTCAAGCATTCTTCGAGACCGCCGAGCTGAAGTTGCGCTTCAGGCCGAGCTATTTCCCGTTCACCGAACCGAGCGCCGAGATCGACGTGATGTTCGAATCCGGCCCGCTGCAGGGCAAGTGGCTCGAGGTTTCGGGCTCGGGTCAGGTGCACCCGCAGGTGATCCGAAACATGGGTCTGGACCCCGAGCGCTACATCGGATTTGCCTTCGGCTCGGGGATCGACCGTCTGGCGATGCTGCGCTACGGCATCAACGACTTGCGCCTGTTTTTTGACGGCGACCTGCGCTTTCTGTCGCAGTTTCGCTGACGCGCGCGCCGGCACCCGAGACGCGACATGCAATTCCCCGAATCCTGGTTGCGCGAATTCTGCAACCCAGCGCTGAGCAGTGCCGCTCTGGCTGAGCTGCTCACCATGTCGGGCATGGAAGTTGAAGAGTCGCGCCCGGCCGCGCCTGCGTTCAGCGGCGTCGTCGTCGCCCAGGTCCTGGCAGTGGCACGGCATCCGAATGCAGATCGCTTGAGCGTGTGTCAGGTTGATGCGGGAACGGGAACGCTGCTCAACATCGTCTGCGGCGCACCCAACGTGCGGCCGGGGATCAAGGTGCCCTGCGCGGTTGTCGGCGCATTGCTGCCGCCGCAGCAGGACGGCGCAGGTTTCGAGATCAAGCTCGGCATGCTGCGCGGTGTCGAAAGCCAGGGTATGTTGTGTTCGGCGCGCGAGCTCAAACTCTCCGAAGACCATGGCGGCTTGCTGATCCTGGGCCCTGACGCGCCGGTCGGGCAGGACGTTCGAACCCACTTGAAGCTCGACGACAACATCCTGACGCTGAAACTGACGCCGAATCTGGCGCATTGCTTGAGCGTCTTCGGCGTCGCGCGTGAGTTGTCGGCGCTGACCGGGGCGCCGCTGCACACGCCGAGCTTCGCGCCGGTGCAGGCCACGCACCGCGACAAGTTGCCCGTCAGGATCGAAGCGCCCGATCTGTGCGGGCGCTTCTCCGGGCGCATTGTGCGCAACGTGAATCCCAACGCGGCGACACCGCACTGGATCGTCGATCGACTGGCGCGGTGCGGGCAGCGCAGCGTGAGCGCGCTGGTCGACATTTCGAACTACGTGATGTTCGAACTCGGCCGGCCGACCCACATCTTCGATCTGGACAAGATCGACGGCGGCTTGAGCGTTCGTTGGGGACGCCCGGGCGAAAAACTCGAGCTGCTGAACGGCAGCACGATCGAAGTTGACGACCAGGTCGGCGTCATCGCCGACAGCCATGCCGTCGAGTCGCTGGCCGGCATCATGGGTGGCAAGACGACCGCGGTGTCCGACGCCACGCAAAACGTCTATGTCGAGGCGGCGTTCTGGTGGCCGCAGGCTGTCGCAGGGCGCTCGCGGCGCTTCAATTTCAGCACCGATGCCGGGCACCGCTTCGAGCGCGGCGTCGACCCGGCGACAACGGTCGCGCACATCGAGCGCATTACCGCGCTCATCATCGACGTTTGTGGCGGGCAGGCCGGCCCGGTCGACGACCAGATCACCGGCCTGCCGGCATCGGAGCCGGTGTCACTGCGCATTGACCGCGCCACCAAGGTGATCGGCATGCAAGTCACCCAGGCCGAATGCGAAAGCGTGATGCGGCGCCTGGGACTGCAGTTCACGAGCGTGCCCGGGCAACTGACCGTCACGCCACCGAGCTGGCGCTTCGACCTGCAGATCGAAGAGGATCTGATTGAAGAAGTGATCCGTGTGCTCGGCTACGACACGCTGGATAGCGCCCCGCCGCGGGCGGCTCTTGCACCGCTCGTCGCCAGCGAACAGACGCGCGGTGGTTCGCGATTGCGGCGCGACGTTGCCGCCCTGGGCTACCAGGAGACGATCAATTTCAGCTTCGTCGAAGAGCGTTGGGAACATGAACTGGCTGGCAACGCGCAGCCGATTCGAGTCCTCAACCCCATCGCCAGCCCCTTGGCCGTGATGCGCTCGAGCCTTCTGGGCAGCCTGGTCAACGCGCTGCGCTACAACCTTGCGCGCAAGTGTGACCGGGTCCGGATTTTCGAGCTGGGGCGGGCCTACCTGCGCGATCCGGCCGCGCCTGACGACGATGTCACTGTCGCGGGCCTGCGCCAGCCGCTGCGTCTGGCGGGGCTGGCCTACGGTTCAGCGCAGGAACTGCAATGGGCGAGCAAAGAGCGCGGCGTAGACTTTTATGACGTCAAAGGCGATATCGAAGCGCTTTTCGCTCCGCGCGAGTTGCGCTTCGTGGCCTGCATTCACCCCGCCTTGCACCCGGGGCGCAGCGCCGCCATCGAACTCGACGGGCGCAGGATCGGCCATCTCGGCGAGCTGCACCCCAAGTGGCGGCAGGGCTACGAACTGCCGCTCGCCCCGGTCCTGTTCGAACTCGACGCAGCGGCACTGATGCAGCGCAAGATTCCGGTGATGACGCCTGTGGCCCGGCAGCAACCGGTATGGCGCGACATCTCTGTCATCGTGTCCGAGGTGGTGAACCACGATCGTTTGGTGCAAATCGTTGTTTCGGCCGGCGCGCCCCTGGTACGCTCCGTACGCCTGTGGGATATTTACAAACCCGTCGGGCCAGGTGCCAGCGGCGCGATTTCCGCCGATGAGCGCAGCCAGACGCTGCGCATGGAATTGCTGGATGACGATGTGACGCTGACGGAAGAAAAGATCGAGACTGTGGTTGCTGCTGTGCTGGCCGCACTCAAGCAGCAACTCGGCGCTCGTCTGCGGGCTTGAACTTCGAGGGCGGGAGGGCAGGATGATCACACCCGGCAAAACTGATATCGAGGCGACGCAGGCGCCGGTCGACACGCCAACCTTGACCAAGGCTGACCTTGCCGAGTTGCTGTTCGAGCGGCTCGGCCTGAACAAGCGCGAGTCCAAAGACATGGTCGAAGGCTTTTTCGGCATCATCCATGCCACGCTTGCGACCGGCAAGGACGTCAAGCTCTCGGGCTTCGGAAACTTCACGATTCGTCGCAAGGCGCCGCGGCCTGGCCGCAACCCACGCACCGGTGAAGCGATCCCGATTGCGGCGCGACAGGTCGTCACATTTCACTCCAGCTCCAAACTCAAGGCAGTCGTGCAAGGCGAGCTGCGATTGGCAGAAGAGTTCGAGTAAAGTCTAGCTTTCTCTATGGAACTTATTGATTCTTATGGAGAAGGCTCTCCCTGAAATACCGGACAAACGCTACTTCACGATCGGTGAGGTGAGCGATTTGTGCGCCGTGAAACCCTACGTCTTGCGCTACTGGGAACAGGAATTCAGCCAGCTCAAGCCGATGAAGCGGCGTGGAAATCGGCGCTACTACCAGCATCACGAAGTCCAGCTGATACGCCGTATCCGCGAGTTGCTGTATGACCAAGGCTTCACGATCAGTGGCGCCCGCAACCGGTTGCTGGATTCTGCGGTTCGAGACTCCGGCCCGGCCGAGCCTAGTACTGCGCAGCGGCGCAACGAGCGTGTCGCCGAGGCCGCATTGGCGCTGAGCCAGGCAGGTGCAAGCACCTTGTCGGTTCCCGCGCGCGCCGCCGTCAGCGGCAAGCTGACGCCGGAACAGGTGCGCGATGAACTGCTGTCGATTCGCGCCTTGCTCGGGTCTTGAGCCCGAGCTTCGAAACCCAGCCCCTATAATCGCGCAGGTTTTCGGGGCGTAGCGCAGCCTGGTAGCGCACTTGCATGGGGTGCAAGGGGTCGCGAGTTCGAATCCCGCCGTCCCGACCATTTGAAAGCAACGGGCTACGTGAGAGATCACGTGGCCCGTTTCTACTAGGCGCCGCCAGTCTTCAACGTCGGCGTCGAGATCGGCCGGTTGATGTTCATCGCTGCAGTGCCGGCGCTCATCGGCAGCGCTACTGAACGCCGCAACGGGGCTCAGGCCTGCACACCCTGGTGGTGCGCCGCAGGCCCGGGCCGCCGTGGCGTCCTGGCTTACTTCTTTGCCGGCTCGACCGACAAGGCCAGAGCCTCGATATAAACCGCCTGGATCTGGTCGCCGACCTTGATCAACTTGAACTGGCCGGCGTCGGGCACTTTCAGTTCGACGGTCTGCTTCGGTCCTTTCAGCGTGACGATCTGGGTCTTGGCGTCGACGGCGATGACGTTGGCTGTGACCTCGGTCTGCTTGCCAACGATGCCCGCAGGGCGCTCACCGAGCGCCGAGCGTGCGGCGGCCGGGGTCTCGGTGGAACTGCGCAGTTCCTTGCCGTCCTTCTTCAGCGTCAAGCTCAGGGATTCGACGTAGCGCGCGACCACCATGTCGCCGACCTTGATCTGGTCGAAGTTGCGAACGTCGGGGCCGGCGGTCACGGTGTTCAGATTGCCATTCGGGCCCTTGAGCGTCAGTTGACGGTTCGCGGCATCGATCGCCTCGACCCTGGCCGAGATCGAGACCGCCGCAGTGATGGTGGCCTGCCCGGGTGCCGACGCCATGCTGACCGCAGCCTTGGCGGCGGGTTGGGTTTGTGTCAGGGCTGGCAGGGCGGTGCCGCCCAACAGGAGTGCGCCGACGATGATCAGGGGTTGTTGTCTCATGGTGATTTCCGTTGTGAGTTGCATTGCAGGGTTGAAAGGGCTCGCGATTGTCCACCAAATTTCGCTGCGTGATCGCGGCGCGGCGCAAGGGGTGCCGCAGACCCAGGATCAGGACCGCCAACACCGTGACTGGATTCAAAGCGGCATGCGCAACTCACGCCGAAGGATCGGGCGTCACAGGCTCCATCACACGGGTTTGCAGGGAGCGTTCGTGGCGGCGAACGTGGTTACGATGCTGCGCTGAACCACTCGCGGCGCAAGGTGATGAATTGCACTCGAATTGCTGGCTGCGCACGGGCCGCGACCTTGACTCTCGCGGCAGCCATTGTCGTGGTGCTGACAGCTTGCGCGGGCTCGCCGCTGCAGCCGTTCACGACCGACACGCCGCCGCTCGTGCTCGTGCCGGCCGCGCTGGCCGGCGTGCAGGACAAGCGCGGGCGGTTCCGCGAGATCTACTGCGCGGTGCTGCAAGCACGTGCCGGCGAGGTGCCCGACCACCGCCCGTGCGACGACGCACTGACGCGCCTCGGCACGGAGCCGGCGGGGACGGGTAAGCCGGTGCCTCTCGGTGCGTCGAGTCGCCGGCTTGTCGCAGCGGTGGTGCCGGGGATCGGCTTCGACTGCTTCGCACAGTGGCTGCAGCCCCCCGGGACGGTTGCGGCGCACGTGCGCAAATTCGGCTACGAACAGCAGTTGATGAAGGTCGACGCGCTGTCGAGCTCCGCGAACAACGCGCGCCAGATCCGTGACGCGGTGATGGCAATGACCTTGGCGCCGGGGGCGCCGCGCCTGGTGCTGGTCGGCTACTCGAAGGGCGCACCCGATGTGTTGGAGGCGATTGTCAACCACCCGGAAATCCGACCTCGGGTGGCCGCGGTCGTGAGCATGGCTGGCGCGGTGGGCGGTTCAGCACTGGCGAACGACGCGCAGCAATACCAGGCGGACCTGCTGCGCCACTTTCCGGGTGCGACCTGCGAATCCGGGGATGGCGGCGCGGTGGCCAGCCTGCGCCCCGGCGTACGCAGGGCTTGGCTGGCGCAGAACCCGCTGCCGAGCGGCGTTCCGACCTACTCGGTCGTGACCTTGCCACAGCCCGAGCGCATTTCGTCAATCTTGCGCGGCACCAACCAAGACCTGAACATGATCGACGGGCGCAACGACAGCCAGGTGATCTTCTACGACCAGGTCATTCCGGGATCGAGCCTGGTCGGTTACATCAACGCGGATCACTGGGCGATCGCGGTGCCGATCGCACGCGCGCATGACAAGATCGGCACGCTCTTCGTCACCGAGAATGCCTATCCGCGCGAAGCCTTGCTCGAAGCGGTGTTGCGCTTCGTCGAAGAGGACCTCGCCGCAAGAGGGAAATAGCGGGCGCAACCGACGATTGCTGTTTCGCCTCCAGACCGCATCGGCGCTGCTGTCAGCGGCGCCGAATTTCACCGTCGTTCACGATCCAGACCTGCTCAATGATGAAGTTGCATCGACTCACGCTTCTTGCCGCAGTGCTGGCCGGCGTGGCTGGCCCCGCCCTTGCGTGGGTCTATCCCGAACACCGCGATATCGCGTTGCTGGCCGTCGAGAAGCTCGACCCCGAACGCAAGCCGCTGTTCGAGCGCCTCTGGCGCGAAGCACGCGTCGGCCACGAACAGCGCCTGTGCGAACACGCTGCTGACACCCAGCAGGGGCTCGCCCCGGCCTGCCTCGACTGGGCGGCGTTGCCTGCGATCGCCGGAGACCATTCGTGCTCGAGCAAGAACATGCTCGACAACGCACTCAAGACCGATTGGATTCTGGTGGTCGCCGATGTCGCAGCGCAACTTAAGCTCGACCTCGCGCGCGTCGCGGTCACGGCCCGGCCCGAAATAAATGTCCGCAGCCAGGACCTGTTGGGCGATGTCCAGCGCCTCGTCGAGGACGAAGCTTTGCGCGCTGAACGCGTGAACGCGCTGCGCACGTCAGACACCCGGTTGCAGAATGCCGACGCCGAGTACGCGACTCGCGCCGGCTCCAACAACGCGCACTTCCTGCTGCCCCGGCCACGCACCGAGATCACGCCTCGGGATTACGCCGAGTTGGCGCTCGGCCCCGGCGCCGAGATCAACGCGATCGGCGTCTACGCCTGGTTTCACTTGAGCGCCTTGCAGAAGGCCACGCGGCTCGCCGCCGAGCAACTCGCCCCAGCGGAGCGGCAGGCGCTTGCGCGGGCGATGCTGGCCGACGAGGCGTTTGCAGTGCACTTCCTGGAGGACGTCTTCGCCTCGGGCCATGTCGCCGGCGCCTGGGGTGACGTGTCGCAGCGCAAGGGCACACATGACTACTACAACGCGGCCGGGCTGGAGGTGTTCACCTGGAAGGGCGGCAGCGCATCGATGGTGTTGATGGGGGATGCCCACATCCGGCCGCAGGACGCGGAGCGTGCGGCGATCGCGGTGCGTGTCGGCCTGGAGCAATTGATCGACCATGCGGCCGGTCGCCATCGCCCTGCGCTGGTCGCGCACACCCCAGCAGCGCCAAGCGAACCCGACGCGCTGGACGTGTGCAAGACCAACGTGTTCGCGCGGCGCGAAGCGGGCTTGCGTGCGACGCCGCAGGCATTTGCGCAGCTTCCCGAGGTGCTCGGCCCGACGCCCGTGCCGGGTCTCGGCCCGGGGCTGGGGTCGCTGCCTCGCTTTCGCGCAGAGGTCGGGCCGTTCATTGGCTTCGTCGGCTCGGCGGACATCCGCAGGGTCGATGGCGGTTACGACCCTTCGGTCACGTCCAGCGGGTGGGTCGGCGGCGCCGACCTGTCGCTGCGTGCAGGCCTGGGCTTGGACGGCGTGATCGGAGAGTCGGGCGACGGTCTGGTGTTCGGGTCGGTCGGGCTGCGCGGCGATTCCCGATCTTCCAACACGCTCCAGGTGTCGTCACCGGCGCTGGAGGCGGTCGGCGGCGCCTCCGCGATCCGATCGCGGTTCGGCATTTCGACCCGGCTGCGCATGCCGTTCTATGTCATTCCGGGTGACCTGATCTTGGCGTCGCCGCTCTACCTCGTCTCTCCCGAGACCTATACCAACATGGCGGTCACGGCCGCCAATGGCGGCCTGATTCCATGGCAGCAAGGATGGGCGACGCGCTTCGGGCGCTTCCAGTTCGTGCTCGGGCGCGAGCTCGGTGCCACCTTCTACGGCTACGGTATGGAGAACACCACCATCGTGCCTGGCGCCACGCCGGGCGCCGAGGCCCGGGTTGTCGACTTCAAGGCGATCCATTTCGACCTGCCGATTGTGGAATACCGGCCCTACCGCGCGTTCGACAACAGGCAGAGCTCGGCAATTCTGATCCAGCTCTTTGCCGGCGCCGACGTGCCCAAGAGCACAACCGTGACCTGGCCGCCGGGGGCTCCCGGGGTCAAGCTCGAGACGATTTATACGTTCGGGGTACGGATGATCTTTGACTGGCGCAGCTACTTCTGAGTGCCGAGCGCCGTCGCGCAAGGATTCGGATCGGACCGCGCCTTCTTCAGCACGACATCGGCGAGCCATACCGGGGCCGCGACCACGGCAACTCCGGCGTTCACGGCCAACTTCGCGGCGCCGGCAGCATCGACCCCCAGCGTCGGGGCGCCCAGCGTGCCGCCGACGCGCACGATCCCTGCAATCGAAGCCGAGCCGACCCCGAGGCCACCCTTCACGACGGGCGTCATGGCAACGTCGATGGCCTCGGTGCGCAGGTTCACGCTGCCGTTCAACACCAGGTTGTACTTGGTGGTCTCGGCGGCGATGCCTTGGTCGGACGTGAGCACTCCATTCTTGATCGGCACGCGCGCGGCGACACATTCGAAGTCGGTGTCGGGATCGGTCTTCTGGAACGGGTTCGCCAAGCCGATCGCGCCCGCGACGATCCCGCGGTCGAGGTTGATCGCGACATTGCGCAGATGCAGCGGGCCGACCTGCACGCGCGCTTCGCCCTGGAGCGAGCCGAGCAGCGCTTGCAGGGTCTTGCCGCGCGCTTGAAGCTGCAACGCCAGCTCGGTGCGGCCGCCCGTCAGTACTCCCGGGCGCCCGAAGCGCTTGAACATCTCCTCGAGCTCGAAGCCTTTGGCTTCGACTCGAAGATCCCACGCCGCCTGAGCTGCGTCAACCATTGCCGAAACGCTCAGCATCTGGCCCGCCGCGCCGCCAAGCTGAACCGGCTCGGCCTTCAGGCGGCCGTCGTCAATCAGCACGCGAGCGAGCAGGGGGGCGAACGCAGCGCCGTCGCCGAGCTTGACGCCGTCGATGCGCAACTCGACGTCGGCGTCGATGGCGCGCAGGGCGTCAACGGGCAATTCCAGGTCGAAAATCGCGCGCCTGCCAGCCACAGGTGGTACTGTGCTGCCGTCGGCGGCGGCGGGCTGCACGAGTGCCGAGCCATCGAGCAACGCAGAATGCAATTTCGTGCTGACCTTGAACCGCTTTGCGCCCCGCGTCAGCGCAAGGTCGCCAGCCAGCGTCGTGGCCGCGCCGACGATCTTCAGTCCGGACAGCGCATAGCCTTCGGCCACGTCAGTGAGCTTTGCGCTCGCCGTGAATGCAGGCAATTCGCGCAAGTTCAGGCCGGTGAACGCCGCCAGGCCCGCGCCGCGCTTGACCTCGGCATTCAGCATGAGATCGAGCGCTGCGGGTTTGAGCGGGTCGCCGATCCTGCCGTCCATGGTCAGGCTCGCGCCGTCCAGCGCGGCGCTGAACTGCTTCAACTCAAGTGCTCCTGCCGTGAGCCGCGCCACGCCACTGACCGGGCCGAGAGCACGCCGGTCGGGTAGCACCAAACGATCGAAACTGATGTCTGCGTCGACATCGGCCGTCAATGCTGGGTTCGACGCACCGGGCTTCGATGGCGCCCGAGGCAGTTCCGAAAGGTCGACCAGCGGCGCGCTGAGCTTGACCGTTATGCGCGGACGCGGCTCGCCAGGTGCGAACAACACGCGCCCCTGCACTGACGTGCGGCCCAGCGCGAGCTTGAGATCGTCGAGCACGTAGCCACCCTGCGCGCCGCTGACGCGTGCCGTGGCCCGCAACGCAGGCAGGCGCGGCAGGTCGGCGCCGAACAGGCGGCCGGCAGCCGCGCTGTCGTTGACCTCCGCAGTAACCGCCAGCGCCAGTCCCTGCGCGTGGAGCAGGTCGTCGATCTGGCCGGTGGCGCGAAGGCGCTGCCCGGGTCGTCCGGCGCTGGCGTCGAACGCGGTCAGGCGCAGCGCATCGAGCGAGCCCTGCAGCCGCGCCTGGCCCTGGTACGGCCCCAGTGGCGGGACAGGCTTGCCGAAGAATGCCGACAACTCCGCCAGTTCGCTGCCTTGCAGCGCGACGTTGACGTCGATTCCGGTCAGGTTCGCCGGGTCGGCGACGCTGCCATCGAGCTTGACGTTGGCGCCACCCAGGGTGGCCTTCAGCGCGGCCGAATTCAGCCGGCCGTCTTCGAGCGTCAGCCGCCCGCTGCCCGAGCGCAGCTCACGTCCGCCGGGAAAGACGAGCCGGGCGATCTGCAGTTCGAGGTCGAAGTCGGCGAGCTTCCAGTGATCGTTCGAGCGCGGCGACGCGGCCGCGGCGGAGGGTGTGGCGGGGGGCGCGGAGGTCGGCGCGCTGGCGCCGCCGCTCGCGGGCGACCCGCGTGCGAGGTCGATCAGCGGCGATGTCAGCTTGCCGGTGACGCGCAGGCGCGGCCCGCCGCGCACCACCTGCAGCGACGCGTTGACCGTACTCCCGGCGACTATCAGCGCGAGTTCGTCGACTTGAACCGACTGGCGCGTGCCACGCACGCGGGCGCTGGCGCGAAACGGCGGCAAGTGCTGGCCACCTGTTGCCTTGCCGAGCCGCCACCAATCGGCCGCCGAGGCCGCCAGCTTGACGTCGATGCCGCCGGCATTGCGCAGATCTGCAACGCTCCCGCGCAGCGTGATCTGGGGTGTGCCACTGGCACCGATCGCGATGTCGATTGCGGGCAGCGAGGGCGCGGCCGGGGTGCCGGCCACGCGTGCGGCGAGGCGGTACGCGCCCAGCGCCGGCAGCGAGGTTCCGACCCAAGGGGCGAGGTCGCTGAACTGGGCTCCCTCGAAGAGGACGTCGATGCCGCTGCTTTGCCATTCGTAGCCACCGGCAGCGGAGTGTTTGCCCGAGACCTCGCCGCGTGCCGTGAGGGCCATGCGCCCGGGCGTGCCGGCGGCGACATCGATGCCGGCGAACACCGGTGCGGCCAGCGCACCGCTGAGCTGGGCCGCGCCGCGCAGCGGCCCGGCCGCGGGAACGGTCGCACCGAACAGCGCGACGACATCGGCGATTTCCACTGCATTTGCCTTCAACGCCAGGTTGAATCCGCCGAGTTCGTGCGGTTTGTCGATGCTGCCGTGCACGCTCACGCTGGCCGCCCCGAACTTGCCTTCGAGATCTACCGGATACGGCGTGTTCGCGATCAGCGCCGAGAGCGGGCCGACAGTGCCGGCCATCTCGACACTCTTGCCATTGAACGTTGCGCGGGTGCTGAGCTCGACCGAATGCGCGCCCGAGGTCGCAGCGATGGCCGCCGAGTCGATCTGCAACGATGTCGCGTTGCCGGTCTTGCCGTCGCGCCAGGTGAATGCGAGCGATTGCAGCGTGAGCTTCTCGATCGCGAGGGCTTCGGGCGATGCCGGTTTGGCCGCGTCCGCCGAACCCATCACCCAGTTGCCGGTGCCAGCGGAATCGGTTTCGAGAACAAGCGTCGCGTCGGTCAGCATGACGTGTCGGATGCGCAGCCGGCCCGACAGCAGCGCCAGCACGTCGAGCTCAGCGCTCGCCCGGTCGACCTGCGCCAGCCACGGCTGCGAACCCCAGGTTGCGTTGGCGAAGCGCACCTGCGACAACAGCAGCGCCGGCCGTGGCAAGAGCGTCACAGCGACCTCGCCGACGCTCAGTTCGCGCCCTGTCGCAGCCTTGACGGCTTCGGCGATCTTCGGCGCGAGCCAACGCGGGACCAGCAGCACGGCGGCGATCGCGATTGCCGCCAGCACCGAGACGAGCAGCACGCCCGCGGTCAGCAGCAGCCGTTTGGGTCGCAACGATCAGCTCCTTTCAGTATCTCGTTCTCGAACCGCAGGCACTGGGAGTGTTCGCCGGGGACCGGGCCGTGAACACGGCTCACGCCATCTTAGCCGGGCAGTTGGCACGCGACGAGTGACGGTCATCAAGTCTCGCGAAGGGTGCATCGCGGATTTTCAAAGGACACAGGTTGCCTGTCGTGATGCGCTCTTTCATCGCGCGTTTTCGGTTCAGTAGCCCTGGAAACAGCGGTCGAACGCATCGGCCACTTGGTCCACATCTTTCAGCGTCAGGCACAGCGGTGGCACCATGCGCAGGATGTTCTTGTTGGCGCCAGACTTGCTGACCACCAGGCCTTGTTCGCGCAGGCGCTCGAAGATTGCGGCTGTTTCCTGCGTGGCGGGCGCCTTCGTCTTGCGATTGCGCACGAGCTCGATGGCCTGCATCAGGCCACGCCCGCGCACATCGCCCACGATCGCGTGCCGTTCATGCAGGCGGTTGAGAACGCCGCGCAGGGCGTGGCCGACGGTCCTGGCATTATCCTGAAGCCGCTCGTCGTCGATGACTTGCAACACGGCCCGCCCGGCGGCGCAGGCCATGGGGCTGGCGCCGTAGGTGTTGAAGAAGAACTTGGCACCCAGGCTGTCGGCCACCTCGCGCTGCGCGACCACCGCACCCAGGGGGAAACCGTTGCCTATGCCCTTGGCCAGGACCACCACCTCGGGCATCACGTCGTGCGCCTCGAAGGCCCAGAAGCTGTCACCGGTGCGCCCGAAACCGGACTGCACTTCGTCGACGATCAGAATGCCGCCCGCGCGCCGCACCGTGTCGGCCGCTGCCTTCAGGTATCCCGCGGGCAGCTCGACGATTCCGCCGTAGCCCTGGATCGGCTCCACCAGCAGACCGGCCAGCTTGCCGGGGGTGGAGTACTGGATCGTGCGCTCGATCTCATCCAGGTAGGCCTGGGTGTCCGCACCGAAAATGCCGCGGTAGGGGTCGGGGTTCGCGATGTGGTGCACACCCGGCAGCAACGGGATGTTGTGGCGGAAGGCGCTGATGCCGGTGAGCGACTGCGCGCCGATGGTGGCGCCGTGATAGGCGTTGCGCAACGCCAGCATGTCGATATTGCGCGTGTATGACTGCGCCATCACGAGCGCCAGGTCGATCGCCTCGGTGCCGCTGCTCGTGAAGTGCACCACCCAGTCCGGGCCCTGCGGCAATCGCGCGATCAACTCTTGCGCATAGTGGGCCGGAACCGGGTGCGCGAACATCGTCGTGCAGTGTTGCAGCTGGCCGATCTGGGCCTGCACCGCGGCGTTGACCACCGGGTGTGCATGGCCCACCGAGATGCACACGTTCATGCCCAGCAGGTCGATGTATTTCTTGCCCGCCTCGTCCCACAGGTACTGGTATTGCCCGCGCTTGAATACCAGCGGCACCTTGTAAGGCATGAACGACTTCTGCGACGCCGCGTAGAAGCGGTCCCGGCGCGCAAGAATGTCGGGCCTGGACCAGTTGAGTTCGAGTTCGCTCATCGTCAATTCCTCTGCACGCCACGCCAGAATTGCCTTATCGCGACCGGGCATCGTCGCGGATCATGTCTGCCGCCTTCTCGGCCATCATGACCACGGCGGCGTTGCTATTGCCTGAAACCAGCGTCGGCATCGCCGAACAATCGACCACGCGCAGCCGCTGCACGCCACGCACACGCAGCCGAGTATCGAGCACGGCCAGCGCGTCGTTGCCCATCTTGCAAGTTCCGCTGGGGTGGAAGATCGTCGCTCCGTGGTTGCGGCAGAACTCGAGCAGTGATCCGTCGTCGCCAGCCTGCGGGCCGGGATTGACTTCACGCTTCACATAGCTGCGCAGGGCCGGCGCCGCGGCGATGGCACGCGCCGCCTTCACCGCGGCGACCGCGGTGTGTCGGTCCAGTTCGGTGGCCAGGTAGTTCGGCCGTATCTCGGGCGCCGCGAACGGGTCGGCGCTGCGGATGCGAATCTGGCCACGCGATTCGGGGCGAAGCTGGCACACCGACATCGTGAAACCCGAGTACGGGTGCACCTTGCCGCCGGCCATGTCGGCCGACAGCGTGGCGACGTGGAATTGAATGTCGGGCCGATGCAGCCCATCGCGGCCAGCATCGTCGTCGAGCACGCGCATGAAGCAGCCGCCCTGGTTGATGCCCAACGCGAGCGGGCCGCTGCGCCACAGCAACCACTGCAAGGCGATTGCGATCCGGCCGAACACCGAGTTGAGCTGGTCGTTCGTCGTGATCGGCTGCGTGCACTCGAAGCTCAGGCGCAGTTGCAAATGGTCTTGCAGGTTCTCGCCGACACCGGGCGAATCTGCGACCACGGCGATGCCGTGGTGGGCCAACAACCCGGCCGGCCCGATGCCTGAAAGCTGCAGCAGTTGCGGCGACTGGATCGCACCCGCAGCGAGCAGCACCTCGCCCTTGCACTGCGCGAGCCTGGTTTCGCCGCCCTGGCGGTAGCGCACGGCCACCGCACGCGTGCCGTGCATCAGAACCGCCGCTGCATGGGCTTCGGTTTCGATGCGCAGGTTCGGCCGGCGCCGCGCCGGCCGCAGATAGGCCTTGGCCGTGCTCACGCGCCAACCCTTGTTCGTATTGAGCTGAAAGTAGCCTGCGCCTTCCTGGCGCGCGCCGTTGAAATCGTCGTTGCGCGGCACACCGATCTGCTGCGCACCTTCGATAAAGGCCTCGATCAGTTCGTGCTTGGCGCCGATGTCGGACACCTTCAGCGGCCCATCGGCGCCGTGCAGCGCGCAAGCGCCACGCGCATTGCCTTCGGACTTGATGAAGTAGGGCAGCACGTCGTCGAAGCCCCAACCGGCATTGCCCAGCGCCGCCCAATGGTCGAAGTCTTCGCGCTGCCCGCGAATGTAGATCAGGCCGTTGATCGAACTCGAGCCCCCGAGCGTCTTGCCCCGTGGCCAGTAGATGCGCCGGCCGTTCATGTTCGGCTCGGGGTCGGTGTGAAAACACCAGTTGTACCTGGGGTTCCACATCGTCTTGCCGTAGCCAATGGGCAGGTGAATCCAGAGCGACCGGTCGGGCGGCCCGGCTTCCAGCAACAGCACGCGCGTCGCCGGGTCTTCGCTCAGCCGCGCCGCGAGCACGCAGCCTGCCGATCCGGCGCCGACCACGATGTAGTCGAATTCGTGCGTCATGCGGGGACCATGGAACAGTTGGAGAAGTATCGGCAGCCGCCGCCGTTGATTGCTGGAACGAATCGATCCGGGTCAGCGATTCAAACCGGGGGCGACGCTGACGCCGCGAACGCCATGCCTGGCGATCAGTTCGAGCACGAGGCCAGCCTTGATGTCTTGCACGAACTCTTGCAAGTACGCGGCACCGGCCTTGCGCGCGATTGGCGTGCCGATGGCCTGCTGGACGGCGGTAAAGCACCCGTCCAGAACGCGCGAACCCGGCAACTTGGCCTGGTCCTGCACCAGGCGTGGCCGCAAGCCGGCGAGGGCTTCCAACTGCTCGCGCACGAACAACTGGTACGACGCTTCCAGGCCTTGCGCGCGATGCAGCGTTGCGTGCTTCAGGGTGCGGCGCAGGTACATGTCGTAGGCCGTCTTGTCGCCCACGGCGATGCGAGTGCCGGGGCGATCGACGTCGTCGATCGCCCGCATCGGCGAATCTTCACGCACCAGATAGCTCGCCTCGATTTCCAGATAGGCCGACGTGAACGTTATCTCGCCGGCACGCAATGGGTCGGCGCCGATCAGGCCCACGTCCCACGCGCCGCTCGACGCCGCAGCCGCCAGGTCGCCGGGGGAGGGGTACTTGATGAACGCAACCGGCACACCGATGCGGCGCGCCAGCTCACGCCCGATATCGGGCGCAATGCCCGCGGGTTCACCGTCTGCGCCAGAAGCGTTGACGAGCAGGAAGTTCGACAGATTCAGCCCCACGCGCAAGGTGCCCGTGGGAGCGAGTTCGGCGCGCAGAGCGGACGAAGTTTGTGGTGTCATGGCGTCTCGGCAACGCGGGGATCAACGCCGTCGCAGTTTAGCGATCGCCCTGTGCTGCCCGAACCAAGCATGCGGTCAAGGTGGGCAGGGTGGGTGGCGGCAGGGTCAGATGGGCGCATGGCGCAGGCGGCGCGGGTCAGAGCGCAAGCTGCACGAGCTTCAAGCGCTGGACCTTGCCCGAAGGCCCGCGCGGCAGTTCCGCGACGAAGCGAAACAGCTTTGGGGTCTTGTAGGGCCCAAGCTGCGCGACGCAGAACTCGCGCAAGTTGGTTTCGTCGGCCCCATGTCCGTCGCGCAGCACGACGCAGGCCATGATGTCCTGGCCATAGTGGCGATCGGGAATGCCGACGGCTGCAGCGTCCAGCACGGCAGGGTGGCGCAACAGCGCTTCATCGATCTCGCGCGGCGCGATGTTCTCGCCGCCCTTGATGATCAACTCCTTGATGCGGCCGGTGACAAAGAAGAAGCCGTCGGCGTCGCGCCGGCCGAGGTCTCCGGTGCGCAGCCAGCCGTCGGGCGTGAACGTGGCACGCGTCGCTGCTTCATTCTTGTAGTAGCCCAGCATCACGCTCGGGCCGCGGACCGTGATCTCGCCCGTCTGGCCGTCGGCGACGGGTCCAAGATCGGCATCAACCACCTGGGCTTCGCCGCCCGACGCCCGGCCCACCGATCCTGGCTTGCGTCGAGTCCTGTCCAGCGGGTTCGAGAACACGGGGGCAGCGGTCTCCGTCAAGCCCATGGTCTCGATCACCCCGATGCCGAATTTGGCCTCGAACCCACGCAGATGCTCGGCCGGCAGCGCGGCCGACGCCGAGCGGCAGAAGCGCAGGCGCGACGTCTGCTCGCGCGGCGGCGCTGCGCCTTCCAGAAGGTAAGAGATCATCGTCGGCACCACGTTGAGCCAGGTGCATTCACGCTCGTGCGCCTGTTGCCAGAAACGCGCCACGGAAAACTTCGGTGCAATCGCCAGGCTGCCGCCATGCGCGAGCGGCGCGAGCATCGTCACCGCAAAGGCGTTGATGTGGTACAGCGGCAGCACCGCGAGCACTCGATCCTCTGCGCTCAAGCCGTGTTCGGCGCTGATGGCGTGGGCGTTCGCGGCGAGGTTGGCGTGGGTCAGCATCACGCCCTTGGGAACGCCTGTGGTGCCCGAGGTGTACATCAGCAGCGCGACGCGCTGCGCTGCTGCGCTGTCGCCCGTGCGCAACGCCGACCCATGCCCGACACGGGTGCCGGGATCCACCCCATGCGCAGAGCCCTGGACCGCGGCTTGCGCCGGGATCACGGAATGCGAATGCGCTGGCATTCGGCTTGGGACGGATGAGGCGTCAGCTTCGATGACGATCACCGTCACCTCCCGATCGACACCTTCGAGCGCTGCGCGCACTGCGGTCTCCCACTCCGGGCTGACGAACACCAGCTTGCAATCGCTGTGCCCCAGCACATGGCGCATCTGCTCAGGCTGCGACAGCAGATTCACCGGGTTCACGCACCAGCCACCGTGCATCGCGCCGAGCAGGAGTTGCAGCGTCATCAAGCCGTTGGGCATGACCAGCGACACCGTGTCACCGGGCTTCGATGCGTGGGCTTCGAGCAGCGCGGCGACCTGCCGGCAACCCGCCGCGAGCGCGTCGAATGTCAGCAGATTGCGGCCTCCGGCGTCGAGCGCGTAGGTGCGTTGCGGCCAGGTCGCTGCGGCGTGCTCCACCAACTCGCACACCGTTGCAGGAGATGAACTCATTTCCTGCCGAACTTGCTGAAATAGGTACCGAAGATTTCCGCCTCGCTCGGAATCCGCTCCGGGATCGGCCGCGAAATGCGCGTGATGTTGAGATAGTGGCGGTAGTTCAGGTTCTCGGAAAAACTGTTCTTGCCCCAGGTGCCGCAGCCCATCGACAACGAAAACGGCAAGCCGTTGTCGAAGCTGCCGCCGGTGGCGATGGCGTGCACCTGATCGACGATGACGCGGCTGACCGGCAGCGCCAGACCCAGCGCGAGCGCGTGCTCGGGTCTTGCGCTGTGCAGACCCACCGAGTGGCCGGCGCCCTGGTACGCATAGATGCGCTCGACCACGACCATGGCTTCGGCAAAATCCGCTGCGCGGTACAGCGTCAGAACCGGGCAAAGTTTCTCGCCGGAAAAGGGATGGGCGTCGCCGAACCCGTCTTCTTCAACCAGCAGCATGCTCGGCTGCTGCTGGGCCACATCGTGCAGGCCCGCGCGCCGCGCCACGACGCCGGCGGACTGCCCGATGACGGCGGGCGACAACTTTCCGCCCGGCCACATCGTCGCGCGCAGGCGCTCCTTCTGCGCCGCGTCGAGCAGCACCGCGCCGCGTATTTGCAGCGCCTCGACCAGCGCTGCGCGCACAGCGTTCACGATCACCAGGCTGTTCTCCGACGAACACGACGTGGCGTTGTCGAAAGTCTTCGAGCGCACGATGCGTTCCGCCGCGAGCTGCACGTCCGCGCTGGCGTCGACGATGCTCGCGACGTTGCCTGCGCCGACGCCGAATGCCGGTGTGCCGCTGGCGTAGGCCGCGCGCACATTGGCTTGAGAGCCGGTGGCGACGACCAGGTCGCAACCCCGCATCAGCTCGGCTGTCGACTCCTTGCTCACCGGCGCGGGCAGCAGTTGCACCAGGTCGTGCGGGGCGCCGATGCGGCTGAACTCAGCGTGAACAAAGGCGATGAGCCGGGCGCACGTTGCCCAGCCCTTGGGCGAAGGCGCAACGATCACGGCGTTGCGGCCTTTCAGAGCGTTGATGATCTTGTTGGCCGGTGTCGCCGCTGGATTCGTCGACGGCGTGATCGCACAGACCACGCCCACCGGTCGCGCGACTTCTACCAGGCCCAACGCCGGATCTTCGCCGATGACACCGACCGACCTCGCGCCTTGCAGATCGCGCAGCAGACCAAAGGTCTTGCGCTGGTTCTTGCGCACCTTGTCGTCGACGTTGCCGATGCCCGTGTCGGCCACGGCCAACTCGGCCAGTTCGCGGTTGCGCCCGGGTTCGATGATGGCCCAGCCGGCAGCCACGACGAGCTCGTCGACCCGTGCCTGGTCATAGCCGTTCGCGATACGTTGCGCCGCGCGCGCTTTCGCCACAAGCTCGGCGACGAGCGGCGCAATCCTGGCTGGCGCTTCGGTTGAACCTGGGGCCATTCAATCGGCCTTGATGTTCGCGTCTTTCGCGAGTTTGGCCCATTTCGGCAACTCGGCAGCAACGATCTCGGCCAGCGCTTGCGGCGTGCCGCCCACGCCTTCACCGCCTTGCGCGAGCAGCTTTTCGCGAATGCCGGCGTCGGCGACAACGCTGTTCAGCGCGCGATTCAATTTGTCGATGATGGCAGGCGGCGTTCGTGCCGGCACGAACATCGCGTACCAGGAGTCGACTTCAAAGTCGGCAACTCCGGCTTCCTGCAATGTCGGCACGTCGGGGAATGCGGTACTGCGCTTGAGCGTGGATACGCCCAGCGCCTTGAGTTTGCCCGCCTTCACGAACTGCGCTGCGGCCGGAATCGAGACCCACAGCAAGGGCACCTGGCCGCCCATCACATCGGTCACCGCCGGGCCGCCACCACGGTAGGGAATGTGCGTCATCTGCGTGCCGGTGCGAAGCTTGAAGAGTTCGCCCGCCAGGTGCCCGGGCGAGCCGTTGCCGACCGTGGCAAACGACAGCGTTTCCGGTTTGGCCCTGGCCAGGGCGATCAACTCGGCCACCGTGTTCGCCGGGAACTGCGGGTTCGCCACCAGAATTTGCGGCAGCGATGCGACGCTGCCGACGGGCTCGAAGTCCTTCAGAGTGTCGTAACTCAGCTTCGGAAAGATCGCTGGGTTGATGGTGTGCGAGCTGAGCGTGAACAACACCGTATAGCCGTCGGGCGCTGCCTTGGCGACGACATCGGTGCCCACCGAGCCGCCGGCCCCGCCCCTGTTCTCGATGATGATGGTCTGGCCAAGCGCCGCCTGAAAGCGCTCCTGCACGATGCGCGCGATGACGTCGGTACCGCCGCCGGGCGGGTAGGGCACGACAAAGCGAATCGGTTTGTCGGGGTAGGTAGCAGGCTGTGCCGAGGCGCCCGACGCCACAGCGAGCGCGAATGCGAATGCGCCTGCCAACGCCGCGATCGCCCGACGTCGCCCGATCAACAATGTGCTCACGACGGTCCTTTGCTTCGATTTTGGAAATTGCGCGACGGCGCACTTGGCGCCGGCGTTCGTGCGCGGCCCCGGTCAAGCACAGGGCCAGCTTCGGCAAGCGGCGGTTCTTGCCGGGCCAGCGCCAGCATCGCGTCGAGCTGCGTTTCGGTCATCCCTTTGAGCGCACAGAAGTTGCGCCGCGTCAGCGTGCTCGCTTCGAAAGCGCGCAGCAGCGCCTGGCGTTCGCGGCGCTGTTCGTCCTGCTGCAATCGGGCGCGTCGGGCTTCGTCTTGGGTTGCACGCTCGGCCGCGCGCTGCGCCTCGCGCTCGGCGGCGCGGCGCGCGTCATGCAGGTCGCGACGGCGTTGCAGCTCTGCGATCGCAGCCTCGCGGTGTTCGGTGGCCACCTCTCCCGCTGCCAGACCGTCCAGATCGATGCGCTGCGGCGCGTTCACCAGCGCCCTCAGATAGGCGGTGCTCGTGGTGTGCCGATGCAAAAAGCCCGACAAGGCCTTGCGCGTGAACACGCCGGGAGAACGTTGCTGCAGATCGGCCTGGATGCGCAACTTCAGCGGCTTCGGCGAACCCGGCGTAAAGACGGCGGGAAACAACTCTGCGAGACGTGCCGCGCAGGCAGTGGGTGAGAGCTCGGGAACCGCTGCGCGTTCGGTGGTTACGGCGTCGGCTGCTGCGCCTGTGTCGCGGAGGTCGGAGGTTTCGAGCATGGAGTGCAGCGCGAGATGTCTTGCGCTGCATTGTCACCCGATTGCCGAGGATCCTAGGCCTCGAACCGAATCCGTCGCTTTCAACTTGTTCCGAAACCTCTGGGCCGCGGCGCCTTGACACGACGCGACGAGGTATCTACACTGTATATCCATTGAGCAACGAGATGAATCATGCAAGTCGAAGTCGTGAAGTGGGGCAATAGCAGCGCGGTGCGTCTGCCTGCCGCAGTTCTGAAGGAAGTTCACATTGCGCTGGGCGACCGCTTGGAGCTGAAAACCGAAGACGGTAGGATCGTGCTGGAGCCTGCGCAGCGTGAATACCGGCTCGAAGCCATGCTTGCCGGGATCACCAAAGCCAACCGGCATGCACCCGTGGACTTCGGTGGTCGCATGGGGCGTGAAGCATGGTGAGCCGCAAGCTCGCAGCACCGGAGCAAGGCGATGTCGTGTGGCTAAACCACGACCCGCAAGCTGGGCACGAGCAAGCCGGTCACCGACCAGCTCTTGTGCTCTCACCGAAGGCCTACAACGCAGCCACTGGTTTGATGTTGTGCTGCCCGGTCACCAACCAGGTCAAAGGCTATCCCTTCGAGGTTGAGTTGATCGGCGTGAAAGGGGTCAAAGGGGTCGTCCTCTCCGACCAGCTGCGCAGCCTCGCCTGGGAGGCGCGCAATTCCGAAAAGGCTGGGCGCGCAGCCGACGATGTGGTCGCCGACGTGCTGGCCAAGTTGAAAGTCCTGCTCACCGTGCGCTGAGCGACAGGCTCCTAGAACCGGCTGCGCGCCTTGCGCTTGTCGAACTCGGCGAGCTGTACCTTGAGCAGAAGCATCAGCACGCGGGCCGTCTCTTCCGTCATGCTCAACACCGACAGTGGCTCGCCGGCTTCGTCCTCGTCAGGTATTGCAGACTGGGGCTGGACCACGGCGGCGATGCGGGCCTCAATCGTGCCGTGTTGATTGCGCATCGCCTTCACTTGCTGCAATTCGATCGAATAGGTTTTCATGTGGCCTCCTGCGTCGATTGTCGGTGCACCGGCGCATGTCTCAAAATAGCCAGGCGATTCGCTACGCAGCGCCGGATCGCCACGGAGCCGACATGTGCAGGAACATCAAGACCCTCTTTAACTTCGAGCCCCCCGCCACAGAACTCGAGATTCGGGATGCGTCGTTGCAGTTCGTGCGCAAGCTAAGCGGATTCAATCTTCCTTCGAAGGCGAACACCGAGGCCTTCGATCGCGCCGTTGCCGATGTGGCGTGCGCGGCGCGGGTGTTGATCGCGTCACTTGTGACGACGGCGCAGCCGCGCGACCGGGAGGTCGAAATGCAGAAAGCACGCGCCCAGTCAGCGCTGCGATTCGGCCGGACGTAGGAGCCTGTCGGGCTTTGGGTCGTGCCCGCCCAAAGCCCGACAGGCTCCCGGACCGACGGAACCGCAAAGCATCGCGCCTGCACGCGTCATGCCGCGTCGCCGAAGAGCGCGGCGCCGACCCTTCAGCGCCGCCGGCCCCGCCACAGCATGCCGAGCACGTCGCGCAGCACCCCGCTGCTCGTGCCTGCGGACAGATCAAGCACCTGGCTGCAACGGTAGTAGGGACTGAGGTCCAGGCCCACGCCCACGCCGTAGATCTGCGCACCGGCTCGTTCGTGCTTTTCAACCATGTCGCGCAGATGATGGTCGAGGTAGTGCGCGTCATTCGCGAGGTGCGTCGCGCTGTCCATCGGTGAGCCGTCGCTGACCACGAACAGCAGGCGGCGCTGCGGGCCTTCGAAGTCGCCTGCGTTCTCGTCACTGGCTCGGGCAGGCGTGTTGAAGCGTCGCATGGCCCAATCGAGCGCTTCGCCATCGATGCCCTCGCGCATCAGATCGCCCTTGAGCAAGGCAGCCATGCCGGGGCGTGCGCGGCGCCACGACGTGTCGACGTCCTTGAACACGATGTGGCAGGCCTCGTTCAACCGGCCCGCATGGGGTGGTCGGCCGGCGCGCACCCAGTCGCGCTGGGCGCGACCGCCGTTCCAGGCGTTGGTCGTAAAACCCAGCACTTCGGTCGGCACGCCGATCTGCTCCAGCGCCCGAACCAGCAGCTCGGCGAGCACGGCAACCGATTCGCTGTGTTCCTTCATCGAGCCCGAACAATCGACGAGCAGTGCGACGCGGCAATTGGCGCCGGGACTGCTGCGCTCGCTGCGAAACAGGCGCCGCTCGGTGGGCGAGCTGATGAGTTGTGCGAGGCGCCGGCCGTCGATCAGGCCTTGTTCCTGGCCGTTGTCCCAACCGTCGCGCGCGGGAATCGCGAGCAGGGCTTTCAGGTCTCGCGCCAGATGGCCGACGTTCACGCCGCATTCCACGATGCATTCATCCAGCCGCTGACGCAACTCCCTCAATTGCTCGGGTCGCACCAGCGCGGTCGATTTAACTTCGCGGTCGTAAGCCGTGGTGAAGACGCGGTAGCCGGCGTGGCCCTCGAGCACCAGGCTGCGGCCCGAGACAGCAGTCGCCACGGACTCGTCGAGTTCGTCGCCCGGGTCGAGCAAAGCGCTGAACGCGGCCCAGGGGTCGGTCTGATTGACCTCGTCTTGCGGCGTTTCCGAATTCGTGAAGGCCGCGCCGCCATTCAGCATCGTGGCCAAGGTTCGCGCAATGTCCAACGCATGCTGCGCGTACTCGGCCTGGTGCGCGCGCTGGCGGCGCAGGCCGGCCATTGCCACGCCCAGCACGGGAGCGAGCGCCGCACGCGTCGCCTCCAACAAGTCTTGCGTTGCCTCGACCACTGCGTCGCGCGTGACGCGGGCGCGGCACATCTGCGTCACGGTGTAGAGCAATAGCCCGCGCGCCGATTCGGTAGCGCCTGCGTCGTGATAGGCGAGCGACCAGGTTTCGAAACGGTGCCGCAGATTGCGCCGCACGCCGGGCATGCTTGCGGGCAGTAGCGCTTCGCAGCGAAACTGTTCCAGCAGCTCGAACAACAGACACTCGACCGGGTCGCTGGGGCGCAGGCTGCGGTGCAGTTTCTCGTCGCTGTGGGTCAACCTCAGCGCCAGGCCGTCGGCGGCGCCGCGAAACGACGTGAAGTCGTCCGCCTCCAGGGTAGGATGCAGATGCGGCGCAAACACCGGCAGCGCCTGCCGGCCCCGATGCAGGCGCCCGCCACGAAAGTGCAGATCAGCGATGCCACTGAGCGCACGGATCGAGGCCGCGCTGAGTTCCTCGATGCGCTGCTGCCGGCGCGCGCGCGTCTGAACGTCAGTCATTTGTGCTCTGAACCTGGCCCGTCGTCACTGCATCTGCATGGGGCATCGCGCAGTCTTGCGTCATCGCGGCTCAAGCCTGATGAAGGCTGGGGTCAGGCACCCTGGCACGACGGCACCGGCACGACTGTGCAGCGCCATTACCAAGCCAACCGCGCCGGCCGCGTGGCCAACGGCAGACGGCGGACAACGCTGATGCGTTGGCCACCATGGTCACCGAATCGACGCTCACGCGACTCACGCAGCGCAGCCCCCAAACGAGCAGCAATATCGTGACGCCTCAAAGCTCCCAACACCGCGTTGCCGATGCTCAACCAGCTGCACCCGACGGAGGCGGATCGACACCGATTGATTTGTGTGCACGACTGCAATATAAAGGCATCGCGTAGTTTGCAATCGTCGCGAGCCGCGGGTAGCCAAAGGCAGGAGTTCAACCTCAACAGGCGAGTTCGATTGTCACCGCGCTGGCACTTCGGTTTCGCGTCGGCGCCTGCCGTCAAGTGGTTTGGCTTGGGCATCGGCAGGAAGATGGTGCTGAATATGACCGTGGTGTCTTTCAACAGGTTCTGCAGCGTTTGCCAGCGCCTGAACGGGGTCAGGCCTGTGAGCCTGACTGAGGTATGCGAATGAGTTCGCAAGACGTTGGGCAGTGGTTGACGGCCCATGCGGTGGCGCTGCATGCGGTGGGTGATCGGCTTTCGTTTCGGCGCACGTGTGATGTCGCGCTTCGTGAGTTGGTCGAGCACCAAGCGCTGCTGGCCGTTATCGGCAAAGTGGTGAACGATCGGGTTTCGATTCTTTCTGCCATCAACTGCGGGGTTCCAGACGCATTGGTCACCGAAGCGATGGGCGGCAGCGATCTTGCGGACCGGCCCTTGGTGCGCCTTTGGCTGCAGCGGCGCGAGCCCTTGTTCGTGGACGAAGCATTTGCGTTGGCACACGCGTCTGCTGCGGAGCGAGCCGAAATTGCGCGTTATGGGCTTGGCTGTTTGGCGATCCACGGTGTGGTCGACACCAGCGGCTCCTCAGGCAGCTACTTCAGCTTCAGCGGCGTGCCGCCGAGCCGGGCCGCCGACACCGTGCGACGGCTCGAACTGCTAGTGCCACATCTTCATGTCGCGCTGCTGCGTGTGTGGCGTGTCGATTGCGGTGCTTGGGCCCACCGAACGACGCCACGCGAGCGCGACTTGCTGCAATGCCTTCATGCCGGCATGAGCAACCCTGAGATCGCCTTCAAGTCTGGCCGCTCACAAGCAACCATCCGCAATCAACTGCATCACTTGATGGGCAAGCTTGAAGTTGGCTCGCGGCTGGCACTCGTCGCCCGCGCCGCTGAGTTGGGGCTGCTTGACGAAGGGCTGCGCGGCGGCACCGGGGCAGGTGGATAGAACAATCGTTCCATAGACAATGCCACCGCCGCTCTCTAAATTCGAGGTCGTGTCAAACAAATGGAGGGGCTCATGAAACGGCTTTCATTCATCGCGGCACTGGTTGCTGCGGGTGTACTGGTGGCTTGCGGCGGTAGCGACTCAGCCCCCAGAAGCAGCGCCGCGCGCATTCAGTACGCACAGAACACGCAGGTTGGCAAAGGCCAGGTCGCCGACTACCTGAATGCAGAGTGGCTTTACGACAACTACTTTGGGCAGATGGGCTTGCCACCCGAGATCAAGCCCAAGCTCATGGTGGAAATGCGGCGCTTGTCGAATGGCTTCGCGATGCAACTGGCGCTTGGTGATGACGTCAAGTCGAATTTGGCCCACTTTCATTCGACGATGAGCAGCGGTGTCGGGCAGGCCAAACTGGCGAGTTTTGCGCAGCGAATGAGCGAAACCGACGCGGCCTTGCAACTGAATGCGGGCACCGTGCCCGACGCACAGGCCCTGGAGGAGGCGCCGAAACTTGACGATATTGATCTGGCGAATGCGGCCGCGGCCACCGAAACAGACCGCGTGGCCCTGGCCAATCTTGAGGCCGTGGCCGCTTCATTTGGGCTGCCCTACGATTTGACGCGAGACCCGACGCCATACATCTCGTGGAGTGCGAGCTTCATCGCGCAGAAGGGGGGCAAGGGCGGCGGCGGCGGTGGCGGGGGAGGAGGTGGCGGTGCCGGTGGCAGCACCAACGTGCATGACAGCGATAGCTGGCCATGGCTCCATGGCGACATCCTGCGCTTGAATTGGAACTCCGTTGCGGACCCAAACAAGGACAAGTTTCCATTGGGGCACATGGCGATCATTGAGAAGGAAGACGCAAGAGCTCGCGCGAAAGCCATCGACGCGCACCCCGATAATCCCAACTCGGCCGTCTGGAAATACGGAAGCGTAGAAGAGTTGGCGAGCAAATACAGGCTTGCCCAGGGGCACCACCTTAACCTGCCGTATGAACAGCGACGCTACTGCGCATTTGTTTCTACGTCCGGTTACCAGTGCTGGGACGACTTTACTCTACGCAGTTACGTTCGTATATACGCAGTTGTATATGCAAATTCAAAGGTAGGTGCGCTGCCATATAGCATTTTTGCCGGTAGGAACTCATTGAATGAAACCTACTGCAGCATGCTGATCTGGCGAGCCTACAAAGGGGGCTCAGAGCGCGTCAGCACTATTCCTTACCACCCAGACAACCCTACCTCTTACTGGCGCGACACGATCGACGTGGACCTGGATTCGGATGGTGGGATCTTTGTGTATCCCAATGACATAATCAACTCTAAATGGGTGCAGCCTGCCTTTCGCGTCAGCGACAAACGGCCTTCGTCGAACCAGATACCACGGGATAACTTCGATGCAGCGGTCTCTTACGTCGGGTCGGGGGCGTTTCGGCTGCCGATGAAGTTGTCCATGCTTCAATAAGCAATGACGGCCAGATACCGGGATCGCGGGTTGACGCTGTGGGCGCTTGCGCTGTTGGCCGGGTCATGCTGTGCCGCGCCCGCGGCCGAAGAGGACCAACGCTGCGCCAACGCCTTTGTGTTGACCCAGGTGCTGGACAGCTTCTCCAGCACCCACGCAGGCATGCACGAGGTGTATGAATTCGCCGCAGCGGGGCAAGCGCCAACGCTGGTTCACCGAAGCCCGCTGCTGGCCGTGTACGGCAACGCGGTCTACCTGTGCGATCAGCATCTGTTTGCTTCGGTGGTCACCGACACCAGGCTCAAGCCTCCTAACCGACTGACAATCGAGGAGGTGACCGCAGGACGCATTGAAGTTCCCGAGGCAAGCTGGTTGCAGCGCATGCTTGGCCGGGAGCCCAGAGGCCGCGCGCTGTATCTCACCGAAGGCGGCACAGAGGCGGTCTTCGTGCGCGACGGTCTATTGGTAGTACACAACAATCAGATTCAGGCAATTCCTGCTGCATCCGCCCCGGCGGGCTACCGCCTCAGCGGGCCGTTGAGCGATCTTTCGATGTTCCCGTTGAAGGACGGCCGGCCAGCAGTCACGGTGACCGAATTGGTGCACTTCGACCCCGTTGCACGCAAGGTGGTGGCGCGAACGCCGTTGTCGAGCCGTTGCAGCGGTGGTGATGATGGGGCGCCCAGGGGCTACCAGACGTGTGGTGACAAGTACGTGCTGTTTGACGAATTGAACCTGCGCACCGGGGCGCGACGCCCTGCTCTCACCCGAGATGCGGCTGCTGAAACCAATCGGGGCGGTGCCCAACCACTGCCGTCACGCTGGTGGGCCAAGGGCAGAACATTGGAGATGAACAGTCTGCAGGTGTCTGACACC